>DKJQ01000219.1:15961-33480 GCA_002454845.1 Ignavibacteria bacterium UBA6688 | reverse complement strand
GGTAAAAAGTAAAAAGTGAAAAGTAAAAGATAAAACGTGGGAAATTAGAGGTAGAAAGTGTAAAGATATTGACCGAACCGTTTACCTATTTCTGTGGGAAGTGCTGCGGTTCGTTTGTTTTTTCAGAGAAAATCCTTAGCTTAACCCCATTATGTCCTACCAAGTCACCGCACGCAAGTGGCGGCCGATGGTCTTTGAAGACGTCGTCGGCCAGTCCCATGTTACAGAAACACTCCGGAACGCGATCTCCACGAACCGGCTAGCCCACGCGTACATTTTTTCCGGTGCGCGCGGTTGCGGCAAGACCACCACGGCACGTATCCTCGCAAAAGCGATCAACTGCCTTTCCCCCAAAGACATCAACCCCGATAATGAATGCGAGGTCTGCAGGGAGATTACCGCCGGGCGAAGCCTCGATGTGATCGAGATCGACGGTGCCTCGAATAGAGGGGTGGAAGAGATTCGCAACCTTCGGGAGTCGGTTCGCTACACGCCCGCGCGGGGCAAGTACAAGGTCTATATTATTGACGAAGTACATATGCTCACGAAGGAGGCGTTCAACGCGCTCCTCAAAACGCTGGAAGAACCCCCGGAGCATGTCATCTTCATCTTTGCCACCACGGAAGTACACAAGATTCCGATGACGATCCTTTCGCGCTGTCAGCGGTTTGATTTCCGCCGGATCGCGATCGAGGAGATCATAAGCCGTCTCCGTTTTATCGCGGGGGAGGAAGGGGTGACCGTGGACGATGGGGCTCTGATGATCATTGCCAAAAAGGGGGATGGCTCTATGCGCGATGCGCAGAGCATCTTCGACCAGATCCGCTCCTTCTGTGGCAACGAGATCAAGAGCGAGGATGTATTAAAAGTCCTGAACGCGGTCGACCAGGAGGTATATTTCGGTGTGACCGACCTCATCCGGGAGGGGAATGCCCGCGGCGGTATCGAGCTGGTGGACCGGTTGATGAAAAATGGATACGATCTGCGGGAATTTCTCGGTGGGCTCTCCGAACACCTGCGCAATATGTTGATCGTTCTCACAACCGATGCAGCGGACCTGATCGAAACGTCCGAGCCGTACCGGAAACGGTACCAGGAGGAGGCAAAGCAGTTTCATCAGAACGATATTCTCCGCCTCCTCAAGCTCGTCAACGACCTTGAGCAAGCCATCCGCTGGGCTGCACAGCCCCGCTTCAAGCTGGAAGCAGGCTTGTTGCACATGATCAAGATGAAGAAAACGGTGGAAATTGACGCATTGTTGCGCCAGATCGATGAGTTGAAAAAAAAACTCGGTAGCAACGGCCTCTCCGCTGCGAGCGATATCCCGAGAGAATCGAGCCGGAACGCCGGGCCTCCTGGGGAAAAGCCGGTAAAGGAAGTGAAAGTTGTCGGGCAGGTAAGCGCCGGACGCATCACCAGCCCAGCCGCGATGACGTACTCCTCGTACCGGGAAATGGCAACCCGTCCTGCAACAGGCGCATTCGGCGTCGCGGCTCTTGCCAAGATTACGGTGAAAGAGCCGGCTCCCGCCGTGGCCCCCATTTCTCCGGAACTGCTCCCGGGCGTCGAAACGATGACCTCGATCACAGTTGAGCAGGCGTATGAGCATTGGAGGGAATGGTTGGGTGAGGTGCGGAAAACGAAGATCGGGCTCTGGACGCTCCTGAGCGAAAGCTCAATACTGGATGTTGCCGATGGTGCACTCCGAATCGCATGTCCGGATGATTTTCATCTCTCCTCACTCAAACGGAATAAGGATTTTCTCGTAGAATCGTTTCAAGGCCTCACGGGGCAAAAAGTCCGGATTGAACCAATCCTGTACGCTCTACCGAAGAACAACCGAGGAGCGACAGTGCTCCCCTTTCAGGAAAGTATGGCAGCTTCTTCTTCCCATGCAGTACAACCTTCCCCCGTCATAGAAGCAGCCTCTCCTCCCAGGCAGGGTGCGAACGGGAATGGTGAGGCACATCCCATCATCGCGGCGTTGGTGAGGGAGTTGGGAGCGGAGAAGGTCGAATAAACCGGGGCACATTTACAGCATCGAACCCCGGCCCGTTGCCGGTTTTTTTTTGTTTCTCCCCAACACCACAGTCTGAATTTCAAAGTTCCAAAGAAATCATCACTCTCAAGCGTACAACTCATGGGTGCGAAAGACAAACGCATTGATGCGTATATCGGAAAGTCTGCAGACTTTGCTCAGCCGATCCTCAGGCATATGCGGAAACTTGTGCATACCGCATGTCCAAACATAGAAGAAACCATGAAATGGAGTTTTCCGCATTTTGATTACAAAGGCATGCTCTGCAGTATGGCGGCGTTTAAACAGCACGCGGTCTTCGGTTTCTGGAAGGAGAAGATCCTTCTCGGCACGAATCCCGGATCCAAAGGGGCGATGGGCTCGTTCGGAAAAATCACGTCGTTGGCAGACCTGCCGGCCGACAAAGTGTTGATAGGCCTTATCAGGAAGGCGGCGAAGCTCAACGACGAAGGAATAAAAGTTGCCCGAACCAGGCCGGCGAAAAGAAGCCCCCTGAACATTCCTTCCTATTTTATGGCTGCCATCAGGAAGAACAAGAAGGCGATGAAAAAGTTTGACGAGTTCAGTTACAGCCATAAAAAAGAATATATTGAATGGGTGACTGAAGCAAAGACCGAAGAGACCAGAAACAGGCGACTGGCAACGGCCGTCACCTGGATGGCAGAAGGAAAAGTCAAGGAGTGGAAATATGTCCGGGAGTCGTGAGAAAATTCGAAGAAAAAAACAAACCCCGATGAGAATCTTTTAAAGAACATATTTGTTACAGAAGAATGGAATTCAGCCCCGAGCCACTCGTCGCTTTGTTCATCCGCACGGCGGATGGGAAAAAGCGTCCTGTGGCGGTCATCTTGACTTTGAATCTCCGGCTCGGTAGTATAAATCCCATGAAAGGCTACGAGGTCAATCCCCCCATCACCACACGGTCATGAAAAAAAAGACACTCATTACGATTCTTTCGATTCTTGGAGTCATTATTCTCCTTCTCGCGGCAAGCCCGAAGCTCTCGTTGTTCAGCACCAACGCGGCTCCGGCCACGCCCGGCGCAAGGGCCGACATGCGGTTGCCGGTCTCCGTTCATATCCTCGTCCCTGAGAGAGTGGAAGACAAAATTCGTTCGACCGGGAGCGTTATTGCTAATGAGGAAGTCGAACTCCGCAGTGAGATTGCGGGAAAGATTTCCCGGATCGCATTTCGGGAAGGAAGCTCCGTCCAAAGAGGAGAGCTTCTTGTCAAGATTGATGACTCCGAGCTCCAGGCACAGCTTCTGAAACTCCAATCCCAGGAAAAACTTGCCCGTGAGGTTGAGAACCGGCGTCGTCTCATGTTTGACAGCAAGCTGATCAGTTCTGAGGAATATGAGCGGGCCGTGAACGAGCTCAACTCCACTCTCGCCGACATTGTGCTCACGAAAGCACGCATCGGGAAAACGGGGATCCGGGCGCCGTTTGACGGGATCGTGGGCATCCGCTACGTAAGCGAGGGAAGTTTTGTCTCCTCTGCAACGCGCATCGCGTCGCTCCAGAATATCTCTTCGGTCAAAATCGATTTTTCCGTTCCAGAACGCTTCGTCAACGATGTCAGGAAAGGACAGGAAATTCAATTTCGGCTCACAGGGATGGAGGGATCCTATACGGGGGAAATTTTCGCTATCGAGCCGAAGATCGATCCGACAACGCGCACCGTCCTTCTCCGCGCCCAGAGTTCGAATAAAGACGGCAAGATTATTCCGGGAGCGTTCGCGGAGATCGAGCTCATTCTGCGACAGCTCGAATCTGCCCTCATGGTCCCGACGGAAGCGATGATTCCGGAACTCGGCGGCCAAAGCGTGTATCTTTTGAAAAACGGTCAGGCTCAGCCCCAACGCGTGGAGACCGGCCTTCGGACAAACAGGACGATCCAGTTGACATCGGGCGTCCAGGCCGGGGATACGGTGATTACATCGGGGATTCTCCAGATTCGTCCGGGGTTGCCTGTTCGTCTTGCTGAGGAGACACAACCATGATCCGGTCTGTACGGTACCGTCGAGCGAGTTCAGGGACAAAGTCCCGGAGGGAGCGATGAGTCTCGCGGCCGTCTCCATTCGTCGTCCCGTTCTGGCGATCGTCATGTCGATCACGGTGGTTCTCTTTGGAGTTATTGGATTCACCTTCCTCGGGGTGCGTGAGTATCCGAGCGTGGATCCACCGGTGGTGACGGTCACTGCCAGTTACACCGGCGCCAACGCCGATGTGATCGAATCGCAGATCACCGAGCCACTCGAAGAATCGATCAGCGGCATCGCGGGAATTCGAACCGTCAAATCGACCAGCACCGAAGGGCGCAGCATCATTACGGTGGAGTTTGAATTGGGAGTAGACATGGAGGCCGCGGCGAACGATGTCCGGGATAAAGTCTCCCGCGCGTCCAGGCTTCTTCCCCCCGATGCCGACAACCCGGTGATTGCCAAGGCTGACGCCGATGCCATACCGATTCTCTTCCTCAGCGTGAAGAGCGATAAACGCGACCTATTGCAGTTAACCGATATTGCCCGCAACGTCTTCAAGGAGCGTGTCCAGACAATTCCAGGTATCAGCGAGGTTCAGATCTGGGGATCGAAAATCTATGCCATGCGCCTCTGGATGGATCCTGCAAAGCTTTCCGCCTATCGGCTGACCCCCCTCGACGTCCGAAGCGCCCTCCTGCGCGAAAATGTGGAACTCCCGTCCGGCCGCATTGAGGGGGCGACAACAGAGCTCACGGTCCGGACCATCAGCCGTCTCCGCACAGTGGAGGAATTCAACGACCTTATACTCCGGGAGGAGAGTGGACGCGTTGTACGGTTCCGGGATATCGGCAGGGCGGAGTTGGGGCCGGAAAATCTTCGCACCGTCCTCAAGAGAGACAATATTCCCATGGTGGGGGTGGTGCTGGTGCCGCGTTCGGGAGCGAACTACATCTCGATTGTCAACGAGTTTAACAAACGGGTTGAGGATATCAAGCGGGATCTCCCCGAGGATGTCCAGCTCGGTCTTGGGTTTGATTCGTCCAAGTACATCCGAGAATCGATCACTGAAGTGGCTCAAACAGTCGGTCTCGCGTTCATTCTCGTTTTCCTTGTCATTTATCTCTTCCTCCGGGATTTTCGCACGACGATCATCCCCATGATCGCGGTTCCCGTGTCGCTGATCGGCTCCTTCTTCATCATGTATCTCGCCGATTTTTCCATCAACGTCCTGACCTTGCTGGGGATCGTGCTGGCAATCGGTCTTGTCGTCGACGACGCGATCGTCATGCTGGAAAACATTTTCTCAAAGATTGAGGGGGGCATGGAACCGCGTGAGGCGGGATTCCGGGGATCGGCGGAGGTGTACTTCGCCGTTATCTCAACCACGGTCGCTCTCGCGGCTGTCTTCATGCCGGTGATTTTCCTGGAGGGACTTACCGGCCGGCTGTTCCGGGAGTTCGGGATTGTACTTGCGGGAGCGGTTATCATCTCGTCGTTCGTTGCCCTCTCTCTTACGCCCATGATGTCATCCCGCTTTCTTCGTGCGAAGCAGAAACACAGCACCTTTTATTACAAGACCGAGCCCTTCTTCCAGCGACTGGCCGAAGGGTACCGGGGGATGCTTGAGCGGTTCATGAAGCGGCGAAAGCTCGGCTTCCTTATCCTGGGCCTTTCGATTGTTGCGATCGTTGGGTTTGGATTCCTTCTCCCGTCCGAACTGGCCCCTCTTGAAGACCGGAGCGGTATGCGCATCATCGCGACGGCACCGGAGGGGGCGACGTTTGAGTATATGGAATCGTACATGAATAGCCTGGTGGATGCCGCGCAGCGGTCGATTCCGGAGCGCGAGGCGATTATTTCCGTCACATCTCCGGGATTTGGCGGAGGTGGCGTGAACTCGGGATTTATGTTTATTATTTTGAAAGCTCCTGATGAGCGCGAACGATCTCAGCAACAGATCGCAGCCCAGGTTTCGAGAATGGTAGGTCAGTTCACCGGAGCGCGAGCGTTCGTGACGCAGGATCAATCGATCGGCAGCCGGAGTTTCGGGCTTCCTGTCCAATTTGTGTTGCAAGCCCCAAATTTCGAGAAGCTCAAAGAAGTCCTTCCTGTTTTTGTGGCGGAAGCCCAGCAACATCCAGCTTTCCAGTTTGTCGATGTGAACCTGAAGTTCAATAAACCCGAGGTCCGGGTGGAGATCAATCGCGACCGGGCGCGGTCGATGGGGGTGTCGGCAGCCGATATTGCCCAGACCCTGCAGCTCGCCTTCAGCGGCCAACGCTTTGATTATTTCATCATGAACGGCAAGCAGCACCAGGTAATCGGTCAGGTGGATCGGGAGAACCGGAACAAACCACTCGATCTTCGCTCCATCTATGTCCGGAATACCCGCGGGGAATTAATCCAAATGGATAATCTCGTGACGCTGACGGAGGAAAGCAGTCCCCCCTCCCGTTTTCGTTTCAACCGCTATGTCTCGGCGACGGTCTCCGCGGGTCTCGTTCCCGGTGTGACGCTGGGGGAGGGCATCAATGCTATGCAGCAGGTGGCCGATAAAGTACTGGATGATACTTTCAGCACTTCCCTGGATGGGTCTTCGAAGGATTATGCAGAAAGCTCTTCAAGTTTGGCGTTTGCGTTTTTGCTCGCGTTGATTCTCATCTATCTTGTCCTGGCAGCGCAGTTTGAGAGCTTCCGGGATCCCCTCATTATCATGCTGACCGTTCCGATGGCGCTGGCAGGGGCGCTGTTCTCCCTGTGGTACTTCAATCAGACGATCAACATCTTCAGCCAGATCGGCCAGATCATGTTGATCGGGCTGGTGACGAAGAACGGGATCCTGATCGTGGAGTTTGCCAACCAGCGAAAAGCACAGGGTTTGGCGATGCTCGATGCCATC
Organism: Ignavibacteria bacterium UBA6688; assembly: GCA_002454845.1. Classification (GTDB taxonomy): domain Bacteria; phylum Bacteroidota; class Ignavibacteria; order UBA10030; family UBA10030; genus UBA6688. The sequence continues at coordinate 26,559 of DKJQ01000219.1, read as the reverse complement.
ATTGATGCCTCTGTTGCGCGTTTCCGGCCTATCCTGATGACAAGCCTGTCGACAATTCTCGGCACGCTTCCCATCGCCCTTGCCCTTGGTGCGGGCTCCGAAAGTCGCGTTTCCATGGGGATTGCGGTGATCGGTGGATTGATCGTGGCAACGATGTTGTCGCTGTTCGTCATCCCAGCCATGTATTCCTACATTTCGAAGGAAGGCGCATCGGTATCCAACGTGGCCGATGCCGTCGAAACAGGCAGCAAGGACCCGGAAAAGATGTATGAGAACGTGATGGCAGAGTAAAGCCCTTCCACCGAGCGTGTATCGTTTTCCTCTTTTCCTACAACCCAATTTCATTCCAGAAAGGGGTATGATGCCCGAGAAGGCATTTTGTTGCTCCTCTCCCTTTGCAACACGCCACAATCTTCGTATCTTGAGAGCAGGTTTTTCCACGCAGTGCACCGTCGGCCAGACTCAAGGCGTCTGAGTTTGCACGGACCATCGATGATATCACACCGAAGCAATTCACCGGAACCGGCAAGGTCAATCTATTAGATTGAGAACATCCATCAGACTTACAGCGACCCATGATCTCCGCCTCCAGCCTCACGTTCTCCTACCGCAAATCCGCCGTCCCCGCTATTCAAAACCTCTCCTTTGAAGTGCAACAGGGGGAAATCTTCGGATTTCTCGGTCCGAGCGGAGCGGGAAAATCCACCACGCAGAAAATTCTCATCGGATTGCTTACGGGATACTCGGGGTCAGTCTCGGTGTTTGGCCGGCCGCTGAAGGAGTGGAAGTCCGAATACTATGAACGAATCGGAGTCTCTTTCGAATTCCCCAACCACTTCCTCAAGCTGAGCGCTCTCGAGAACCTTGCATACTTCAGCAAACTCTATCAGGGAAAGACCGTCCCACCTGAGAAACTTCTCGGTATGGTGGGCTTGGGGGGGGATGGGGCCGTCCCGGTTGGACAATACTCCAAAGGGATGAAAAACCGGCTCAGCGTCGCCCGGTCCATCTTGCATACGCCCGAGCTTCTCTTCCTCGATGAACCGACAGCCGGACTCGACCCGGTGAACGCGCGTCATATCAAGGATCTCATCCGAGCACAGCGGAACGCGGGTGCGACCGTTTTTCTCACAACGCATGACATGACCGTTGCGGATGAATTGTGCGACCGCGTTGCATTCCTTGTCGGTGGATCCATTGCCGTTATCGACCGGCCAAGGGAACTCAAGATCCGGCATGGACAGTCGAAGGTGCGGGTGGAGTCCGACGGCGCGGGTGGAACGAATCGTCAGGAATTCTCACTTGAAGGACTCGGGGAAGACACGGAATTTCTCAACATCCTTCGCGTAGGAAAGATCCAAACCATTCACAGCATGGAAGCAACGCTGGAGGATGTCTTCATCAAGGTCACCGGCCGGGGGCTGCAATGAACAGGCTTGCCGCGACGCTGGTCTGTGATATCCAGCTCCAGATCCGCAACGGCTTCTATTATGCAGCCGGGTTTGTCGCGTTGATCAATATCCTGATTCTCGCGCAACTTCCTTCGGAAGCCCTCGCGCACTGGATGCCGCTGCTGATTCTCTCGAATCTTCTGATCAATACATTCTATTTCGTTGCGGGACAGGTCCTACTGGAGAAGGGGGAGGGGACGCTGCATGCGCAAGTCGTGACGCCGCTGAAGAATTCTGAGTACCTTGCATCAAAAGTGTTGAGCCTCACGCTTCTCTCGTTGCTGGAAAACCTCCTGATCGTTCTGGTCGGGTACGGGACGGAATTCAACCCAGTCCTGCTGGTTTCAGGAATGATCGGTGCGGCTGCGATGTACACTCTGTGTGGTTTTGTTGCTGTCTCGAAATATTCCTCGATCAACGAGTATCTCTTCCCATCCTTCCTCTATACGCTGGCGTTTATCCCGCCGTTCTTTCCGTACGGAGGATTTGAGGGGGGATGGTTCCTGTACCTACATCCACTGCAGGCGCCGCTCATTCTTGTTCAGGGAGCTTTCACGGGGATGGAGAGAGGGGAACTCGTCTATGGAGCGTTTGCCTCCCTCGTGTGGGTGATTGGGTTCTTTGTGCTGGGACGACGGGTGTTCGTCCGCTTTATCGTTACGGAAGGGGGAACGGGATGAAGTACGTGCAGGCCCTCCGTGCGCTGGCCCCGATCGATGCGAAAAGCATTGGTCGCGACCCATTGTTGCGGTGGATGATTTTATACCCGTTGCTGATGGCGGCGCTTGTGCGGTGGGGAGTCCCGGCATTGACCGGCCGCCTGCAGGCCGTATACCAATTTGACCTCTCGCCCTACTACCTGTTGTTGATGAGTTTCGTGGTTCTCATGACGCCGATGCTCACGGGCATGGTGATAGGATTTCTTTTGCTGGACGAGAAGGATGCCCGGACGCTCACCGCTCTTCAGGTCACACCGCTCACCCTCAACGGGTATCTGGTGTATCGCATCACCGTTCCCATCCTCCTGAGTTTTGCCGTTTCGCTTGTCGTCGTCTCAGTTGCAGGACTGGTACCAGTCGAGCCGCTTGCCCTAATCCTTTCGTCTGCCAGCGCGGCGTTTCTGACTCCATTTTACGCGCTCTTTCTTGCCGCGTTCGCAACAAACAAGGTGCAGGGTTTCGCGCTGACAAAGGGACTTGGAGTCTTACTCTTACCCCCGCTTGCCGCTTATTTTGTCGATCCCCCGCTTCAATGGTTGTTCGGACTTGTTCCGCTCTTCTGGCCGGTGAAGCAACTCTGGTTGCAGGGAGAATCCGTGTCAAGTCAGGGGATTTGTTTTGTTGTCGGTCTTTGTTATCAGACGGCACTGCTGGCGTTGCTGCTCCGCCGCTTCCAGACAACCATGCAAAGATAACGCCTATTTCTTTGCCTACCGGGTCCCATTTTCCCTTGTTCCACACGAGGCTCATCGATGGATCCCCTTCATTGTTTCCCTGGGAGCCTGTTTACTGGGCGGGATCGGTTTCTGTAGTGGGTTCTTCCGACCGATGATATTGTTGCCAGGAGCAAATCAAGGTCCGTTGCTGGGGTTGTTTATAACGGGGCCAGCAGGGTTCCTTCTTGGTGCCCCCGGAGGGTTGGCCTTCTGGTGGGTCAGGAGGAGGACCGTACCACAACATTCGAAAGCCTCAGCAATGGAACAACCAATGGAACAAAATTCATGAACACTCGCATCCTCATGACGGCAAGCGCAGCACTCATGGGCTTCATGGGATTTGCAGCCCTGTTTCTGCCGCAAGAGATTTTGACCAGTAGTGGTTTGAACGCAATTCCTATTCTGGTCCTCTTCATCCAGGTTTGTGGAGCGCTTCTGTTAGGATTCGGTATGCTGAATTGGATGGCGCGAGGAAATCTGTTGGGGGGAATCTATAGCCGTCCGGTGAGCGTTGGGAATATGGTACATTACTTCGTTGCTGGACTCGCTTTAATGAAAGGCACGATCGCCCACCCTGGCTGGCCGTTATGGGGTCTGACTGTCCTGTATGTGGCATTTGCCGTTTCATTTGCGGTTGTCGTGTTTGGAAACCCGATGAGGGAAAAAACACCAGCCGCCGGATAACAACACGGTGATCGCCTGATTCACCACTCCATAAAATCATATCGAGATCACTCCATGCTCACACCCCCGCGCCTCACCGAACTTTCATCCATCTACCGTAACGGACTTCTCAACAACGTTATTCCATTTTGGCTCAAGCACTCGATTGATCGCGAGCAAGGAGGCTATTTCACCTGCCTCGATCGTGATGGATCCGTTATTTCCACCGACAAGCCCATGTGGATTCAGGGGCGATTTGCATGGATGCTCTCGACGCTGTATCTCACTGTCGAGAAACGTCCTGAATGGCTTGAGACTGCCCGCCACGGCATCGAGTTTATCCGTCGGCACGGATTCGACCGTGACGGCCGGATGTTTTATTCGACCACCCGCGAAGGCCGCCCCTTGCGTAAGCGCCGCTATATTTTTGCTGAAACCTTCGGGCTCATTGCTTTTGCGGCCTATGCACAAGCGTCCGGGGACGACAAGGCGCGGCAGGAAGCTTACGCCCTCTTTGACATTCTTGATCGCTATATTAATACGCCCGGCTTGCTGGAACCAAAAGTGATTCCAGAAACCCGCCGATCAAAAGCACTTGTCATTCCGATGATCATGACGATCACCTGTCAGGTTCTGCGCGAGACCGTCGGTCACCCGCGCGCAACGGAATGGATTGACCGGTGCATCATCGAAATTGAAAAGGACTTCATGAAGCCCGAGTTCAAAGCAGCGCTTGAAGTAGCGGGTTTGAATGGGGAGTTCCAGGACACGCTTGAAGGCCGCGTTATCTGCCCGGGTCATGCAATTGAGTGCGCATGGTTCATTCTGCATGAAGCCAAGCTCCGCGGGAACGATCGGCAATTGCGCGAGATCGGATTGCGAATCCTCGATTGGTCGTGGGAATGGGGATGGGATAAGGAATACGGCGGCATATTGTATTACCGGGACGCGCGAAACCTACCCAGCACCGAGTACTGGCATGATATGAAATTCTGGTGGCCGCACAATGAGGCTATCGTTGCCACGCTTCTCGCGTACCAGCTCACGGGCGACGAGAAGTACGCCCGGTGGCACGGAATGGTCCATGACTGGGCGTACGCTCACTTTCCCGACCCCGAGCATGGCGAGTGGTTTGGATACCTCCACCGGGATGGGACGGTCTCCACCCAGCTTAAAGGAAATATGTGGAAAGGACCCTTCCATCTCCCCCGCATGCAATGGTACTGCTGGAGGCTCTGCGAAGAGATGCTGGGCTCTGAGGGAATGGTCCAACCCATGAAATAAAGACAAAAAAGAAAGGGTCTTTTTTTCGCCTCTCTTCTTGTCTCTCTCTTTCCCGTTTCCTACTTTGGTCTCCACCGTTCATCACAACGGGTTTCCATCACCGGAGGGATTCTGCATGAAACAAAGATCTTTCACCGTCCTGGTCCTTCTTCTTGCTGCCTCTCTCACGGCGGCCCAGGGAGTGGACCATGTTCGTGAACGCTATACAAAGCATGAGTACATGATCCCGATGCGGGATGGGGTGAGACTCTTTACCATTGTGTATGTACCGAAGGATGTGTCGCAGAAATATCCGTTCATTCTTACCCGTACACCGTATAGTGTTTCTCCCTACGGTGTCGATCACTATCGATCGAATCTCGGCCCATCCCGGTATTTTGAGAAAGAGGGATTCATCTTTGTCTATCAGGATGCACGGGGGAGATATATGTCGGAAGGGGAATTTCAGCAGGTTCGGCCCCATATACCGAACAAACAGGGACCAAAGGACATAGATGAGAGCAGTGATACCTACGATACCATCGAGTGGCTTCTGAAGAACATTGCGAACCACAACGGCAGGGTCGGCATGGTGGGGATCTCTCAGCCCGGGTTTCACGTTGCCGCGAGCATCATCGACTCACATCCTGCCCTGAAGTGTGCTTCGCCACAGGCGCCGACCGCTGACTACTATATGGGGGACGATGTATACCACAATGGCGCGTTCATGCTTTCCGCCAACTTCGGCTTCTATTCCGGGTTCCGTCCGCGTAAAGGGGATCCCGCACCCCCGGGTCCCCGCACGCCGTTTAACTATGGCACGCCGGATGGGTATGAATTCTACTTGAACGTCGGCCCGCTTGCCGAGGCAAATGAAAAGCTCTTCAACGGCGAAGCGACGTACTGGCAGGAGATCATTGACCACACGACGTACGACGAGTTCTGGCAAAAACGCTCGCTCTGGAAATTTGCCAGGAATGTAAAGTGCGCTGTCCTCAATGTCGGAGGCTGGTTCGATGCAGAAGACCCGGTCGGGGCGTTCCACATGTACCGTTCGGTGGAAAAAAATAATCCCGGGACCGTGAACATGCTTGTCAAAGGACCCTGGTCGCACGGCGGTTGGTCACGGGGGGAGGGGGAGAAGCTTGGGAATGTGAGCTTCGGAGTGAAGACCGCGGCCTTTTTTCGCGAAGAGATCGAATTCCCCTTTTTTATGCACCACCTCAAGGAGAGGAAAGCCGACCTTCCGGAGGCCTTCATGTTCCTGACAGGCATCAACGAGTTTCGTCGGCATACCGAGTGGCCACCAAAGGGTGTGAAGCCACTCACATTCTACTTTAGATCAGGGGAAAAACTGGAGACGCAAGAATCGGCCGAAGGAGAGGTGAATGCATTTGATGAGTACATCAGCGACCCGAACCGTCCCGTGCCGCACCTGGGGTATATCACTCGTGGTTTTACGTCCGACTACATGACGGAAGACCAGCGATTCGCCTCCCATCGTCCGGATGTACTGGTGTACCAAACGGAACCGTTGACGGAAGACCTTGTGGTTGCCGGACCGATCAACGTCAAGCTCATGGTCTCCACAACCGGCACGGACGCAGATTTCGTAGTGAAGCTGATCGATGTGTATCCGGGCTCGTATCCGGCGCCGCCCGTTCCTTCAGGACAACCAGTCCCTGTGAACGCCGTGAGGATGGGGGGGTATCAGCAGCTTGTGCGGGGCGAACCGTTCCGCGGGAAATATCGGAAGAGCTTCGAAAAACCGGAGGCGTTTGTTCCAGGTCAGTCCGCTGCGGTCAATTTTGAAATGCCGGATGTGTATCACGCATTCCGGAAAGGACACAGGATCATGGTGCAGGTGCAGAGTTCATGGTTCCCCCTGGTTGACCGGAATCCCCAGAAATTTATGGAGATCCCGACGGCAAAGGCGGAGGACTTTCAAAAAGCGACGCAACGGGTTTATCGGTCGCGGGTCTTGCCGTCATCGGTGACCGTGTTGATTGAGCCGGCGATGCGGCAGGTGCGGTAGGCAAGGTATCATGAACCCGCACAATGCACGATTGCCACTACGCTGAATCCGTCAGAAAATAAAAAGGCGACACATCCCTGATGCGTCGCCCTCTGAAGACACAGATTCGCTTCGACTTGATTCTACGCCGTGGAGATTTCTCCCGAAGGGGTGTTCTTGTCCTCTATTGCCAGAGGAAGCCAGATTTTGAAAGTCGTCCCATTTTCCGGCGTCGTCGTAAAGAAGACCTTCCCCCCCAAGTACTGTTCTCCCAGGAGTTTCATACTGTACGTCCCCAAGCCCCGATTCGATCCTTTCGTGGAGAATGAACGCTGAAATATCTGCAATTGAACCGAGCGCGGCATGAAGCGGGGATTATGAACTGAAAATTCAACACCGGTCTCGGTGAGGCGGGATGCGAGAGTAACTGTTTCGTTTTCAAGAGAAGCCTCAAGGCCGTTCTTCACCATATTTCCGACAACTCTCCGCAGCAGAAAGTGGTCGGTGAGAAAGTCAGAATCGGCCGACGCCGGATCGATTCGGATACTTCGAAACTCTGCAACCTCATGATTCTTGTAGAGACCACAAATTTCGTGCATGAAAGCCAGGGACTTTGTGTAAGTAAACGTGACCGAAAGTTCATTGTTTTCCGCTGCCGTAAGGTCCCGTTGAGCTCGTATCTCCTCCACCAGTTCCCGCGAGAGATTCAGAAGAGGAGTTTTGAGTTCCATTGCCTCTAAGGCGTCAGAGTGCTGCAGCAATTCAACAAATCCATGCAACCCTCCTGCGGTATTGAGTACATCATGGAAGAAAATCCGTTCCAAGGCTCTTCGCCGTTTCTCGTGACTGACATCGGTAATTGCGAGAATGGTGTACTGATCGCCGTTCTCGCGTAATGGCGAGGCATACACTTTAAGATCGAGAGGATCCTCGAGTTCTTCTCGCATAATGCGGGATTCCTGGACGGAAACCTCTCCCTTCTGGCTTGCAAGGATAGCTTTCAACGCACCACATTCCTGGCAGTATTCCGACGCACCGCACCCTTCGATCTTCTCGCCTGCGCGGAGGCACCGCAGCACTTCGCCCGGCCGAAGCCCCAGGAAGGAGTTCCGGTCGGCGACGCCCACGAACCTGCGGAGGTTTTCATTTGCCAGAATAATTTGCATCTCCTTGTTCAGCACCAGGACGATGTCAAAGATTGAACTGATGAAGCTGTTCAGGATCGGGATGTTCGGAAAATCTCGAGCCTGCGAGACAACTTCTTCTCTGGAGGCCCGATTGGCTGGATTGAATTCTGACGGGAGTTTTCCGGGAACATGAGCGATCAATCTCAGTACCGGGTGCTCTACGGTGGAGACTCGTTCCATCACCGTAGATTCTGATGTTAACTTCTGGGGATTCATGGGGATAGACCTCTGTTTGATGGTGCGTTTCTATCGAATCGTCTGGGCTTGTGCCGTCGCTCCAGATGCCCCGCTACTCTTCGAAACGAAAAGAGCCGACCGCAAAGAGCGTAAACATACAAAGACCAAATTTCCATTGATGAGGAAAACGTTGAAGGATGGTTCTCCCCGGGGAAAGCATTGCGTGTTATCGTCTACGGAGTACTTCCCAAGACCCGGAAAACAACCCATAACAGTGTAGACCTTATGCAGGGACGAGTGCGTGTTTCGCGTCACCGTCTCAGCATGGGAATTTCGTCTTGATTTTCAATTGCTTGTGGAATTCTGTGGAGAATTTGCTTAATATCGCTGTACGAATTCACTCAAAGGGTCTTCTGTCATGCCGCTAGCCTATCGGGTTCTTGCCGTAGACGATTCCGCCTATATGCGGATACTTCTCGTGAAGTTACTGAAACGCGTAGGTTTTGAATCCATCGAGACGGGAGAGAACGGCAGGGTCGGGCTCGAGAAGTTCGTATCGTTCAAACCCCATGCGGTGTTCCTTGACGGTATCATGCCTGAAGTGGATGGCTTGACGACGCTTCGGGCGATCAAGGAGCGGAGCCCCGAGACCATTGTCGTGATCACATCATCACTTTCTGAGCGCGACAAAGTCCTGCAGTTTAAGGAAAGCGGAGCTGATTTCTATCTGATGAAACCGTTTGAAGAAGCCAAGTTCCAGGAGGTCGCGGAAAAGGTGATCCGTGTACTCGGGGAGCGTGCGAAAGGAGCCTGATGGTCTGCAGAGGATGCAATGTTGAAAATGAGGGAGGCGGTAAATTCTGCACCTCGTGCGGCGCGCCGCTGGGCAAAACCTGTCAACACTGTGGCAAAGTCGGCCAGCTTGATGATCTCTTCTGCGGCGCATGCGGCTTAACTCTTGTCAGCTCTGTCGACGAGGAATCAGCTGCCGACCCTGCAGCATCGCGTGGTTCAACTGTCACCACAAAGCAGTATTCCCCCCGGGATATAGAGGAAATCCTGACACTCCGGAGGGCTCTGAAGAAAGAAGAGGCCTCTGCGGGAGCCCTGAATCAGGAGGACGTCGACAAACTATTCGGTTGACGGAAGACAATGGAAAGCGAGCTACAACAACTACTGGATCTGCTTGTTGCGGAAGGAAAGCTTCAGGCTGACCAAACAAAGGCGAAACAGTCCATGCTTGAGGATTCAGCGCGCCAAAAGGGAATTGCTCGAACCCTCGTGGAGCTCCTTGGCATGTCGGAGGGAGCCGTCGTTGAAGCAATCTGCAAAGGCTTCGGCCTGGCCCGTATGAAAATCGCCAGCGAAATCGAGACGGCCCCACCCAACATCCTTACGGAAGAAGAGATTCTCCGGTATCGTGCGCTTCCTGTGTTTCTGGTCGGGTTAGAGTTGACCGTTGCTTTCATCGACCCGCCTTCCGGATCGGTTCGTTCTGACCTTCAGAAAATCTCCAGTTGCAGAATCCTCCCTGTTGTCACGACGATCTCTGACTTCGAGTCTGCGCTGCAGAAATACGGAGGTGCGCTTGATAAACTCCAACGATTGGGTTCCACCCTCGACCTGTCGAAATTTGACATACGAAAACGTGACTCGAAGGGGTCGGGTTCGAAAGCAGACCTCGAGACAGAATCGTCCATCGCGAAGCTCGTCGATGAGCTCCTACTCAGGGCAGCGAAATCCGGATCGAGTGATATTCACATCGAGCCGGGAGAGGATGAGCTGATGATCCGGTTTCGGATCGATGGGGTCCTCCAGCGGATCGTCTCGTTGCCCCCGGCGTATCATCAAGGTGTTATCGCCGTGCTCAAGGCTCGTGCAGGAATGGACATGTTTGAGCGGTCCATTCCGCAGGATGGCAGAATTTCGCTTACGTTCGCCGACCGGATTTTTGATGTGCGCATCAATTCTCTCCCGCTCCTCTACGGAGAGAAAATGGTTCTCCGGTTGCTCGGGAAGACGGCGATGATCGTCGGCCTCGACAATCTCGGTTTCTCAGCGAGTAATCTCAGGCAGTTTCGTTCGCTGCTTTCTCTTCCCAATGGCATCGTGTTGGTCACCGGGCCGACCGGGAGCGGGAAAACCACAACATTGTACGCAGGACTGAACGAGATCAAGAGCATTGGCCGAAACATCACGACCGTGGAAAATCCTGTTGAATACAAACTCCCACTCGTGAACCAGGTCCAGGTGGTCGCGGAACGAGGTTTGACATTTGCTTCCGCGCTGCGGGCGATCCTCCGCCAGGATCCCAATGTAGTCCTGATTGGGGAGATACGCGACTCCGAAACCGGAACAATCGCGACAGAGGCAGCGTTGACCGGTCACCTGGTGCTCAGCACGCTTCA
>DKJQ01000219.1:0-15859 GCA_002454845.1 Ignavibacteria bacterium UBA6688 | reverse complement strand
TTCTGGGTGAGTTCATCCGTTATCGGCGTGTTGGCTCAGCGGTTGATTCGCAGGATTTGCTCGCGCTGTAAGGTGGAGTATGAACCGGACGCTCGCACCCTGGAGGGCGCCGGCCTTGCACATCTTCCGAAGGGCATTACGCTTTTTAAGGGGCCAGGATGTGAATTCTGCAACGGGATCGGGTACAAGGGCCGCATTGCCATCCACGAAGTGCTAACGATCACCGAAGAGATGCGGGACGTGATCTATGGTGAAGTCACCACCGGTAAACTCAGGGCGCTCGCAGTCGCGAACAACTTCCGTGATATGTACTTTGACGGCATACAGAAAGCGCTGGGCGGCATCACCTCACTGGAAGAAGTGCAGCGCGTAACGCACCCCGGTTAGGACCATCGCACGGATCACACCACGAGCTTCTCACTCCCGTCCAATCGTCAAGGTGCGCCGGGTCGCCAGAGAACCCGCACTTCTCCCTCAGATGACGATTCATTCCCTGGCAGGCATTCTTGAGTCACATGGAGTACCACATCTTGTGCAGTTTTGTATGAAAAGGACATCGCGAAGTCAGGATCTTCAATCAAATCATTCACATCCTCCATCCCCACCGAAGGACAAACAATCAGATCGTTGATACCGGCGTGCGTCGAGGCGACCTGATCCATGGAGGCATGGCCCATGGACCAGGGATGCTCGATCAACGGAGGTAGAGCGGAGTCAAGAAGGAAAAGCTCCTGGCGGGAGGCACGCTTCATGCACGATTTGACGCTGTCGGTTCAGACAGATGTGGACTCCTTAATAATTTCAGGCTGGGAAAAGGCGTGTTGATGTCTTTACCCATGAGGGCGGGAAAGTCTTCCATGTCATCCCTGAGAAACATTCCGAGGAGTAACACGTTTGTACTGGACGCTCGAGATCGATAAATCCCTTTGTATTTTTTGATTGAACTGTCTCCAACACTCAAGAGGAGAACCAACCGATGAACCGCATCCTCGTGTTCTTTTTTTCCATCCTTCTGTCCACATCGGTTGCATTCGCTCAACAGCCGACCCGTACCGCTGACGAGGCCCTTCTTGCCAAAGCCCGTGCCATCCATGATCGCGTCATCACGATCGACACTCACGACGACATTTCGGCTGACTTCGCAACCGAGAAGGACGATCCGGGAAATCCCGACAATCCGCGTCAAGTTACCCTTCAAAAAATGAAGGCGGGGGGGCTGGATGCGGGGTTCTTCATCGTCTACGTCGGACAGGGAGATCGCACGGCGGAAGGGAATGCGTCTGCGTATAACCAGGCGGTCAAAAAATTTGACGCCATCCATCGCATGGCGGAAACGATGTATCCGGACCGGATCGAAATCGCTTACACGGCGGATGATGTGACGCGCATCCAGAAGAAGGGCAAGCTCATTGCCTGCATCGGCATCGAGAACGGATGGCCCATCGGTCGTGACCTCAGAAAGCTGAAAGAATTCCACGATCGGGGCGGTCGCTACATCACCCTGTCGCATAACGGACACAATGATATTTGTGACTCTGCCAACCCCGCTGCCGGTGAACCGGAAGCAGAACACAACGGCGTGAGCGAATTCGGCAGGCAGGTCATCGCAGAAATGAATCGCCTCGGCATCATGGTGGATGTGTCGCACGTTTCAAAGAAAACGGCACTCGATGCAATCCGCTTCTCGAAAGCTCCTGTGATCGCGTCGCATTCCGGCGCCGCGGCTGTAAACAAAAATCCCAGGAACATGGATGATGAAACCTTGCTTGCCCTAAGGGCGAACGGCGGAGTGATCCAGTGTGTCGCGCTCGGCAGCTTCGTCAAAACCCAGCCAATTCCGCCGGAGCGCCAGAAAGCAGTTGCGGAACTTCGCCGGGAGTTCGGCTTGCCGGAAAGCCAGGGGGGAATGCGGCGTACGATGCAGGCACTTTCAGAGGAACAACGTACCGCATTTCGCGAACGGATGCGATCGATCGACCAGAAGCACCCGCTGACGCCTGTCACGGTCAGCGATTTTGTCGACCATGTTGATCATGCTGTCAAATTAATCGGGATCGATCATGTCGGGATCAGTTCGGACTTTGACGGGGGTGGCGGGGTCCTGGGATGGAATAACGCGGCCGAGACACTCAACGTCACCGTCGAGCTCGTCCGGCGCGGATATACCGAGGAACAGATCGCGAAGCTTTGGGGATTGAACCTTCTAAGGGTGTGGAAAGACGTGGAGCGTGTGTCCACGCAACAACAGCGGGGATGATTGTTATGGCCGGCGATTGATAGGGATCACAAATTCGTCATTTTTGTTGACTAACAAAGAGGGAACAAGTACATTGACCGTGTCATGGCACACGATGTTTACAATCTGGCAGACCTTCCTTCGAAAAAGGAATACTACCGTAGCGGCGAGATGATTGTGGCGGAAGGGGAGCCGAGCGATGGATGGTACGTCCTTCTTTCCGGCAGGGTCGGGGTCTATAAGAGAGACTTTTCCGTTGCGGAGATCTCCAGGCCCGGTACCGTCATCGGGGAATTGGGTTTTCTCCTGAGTGTTCCGCGTACGGCGACCATGATAGCGCAGGAATCCACACTCCTCCTGCACGTCCACATTACGGTGGATGAACTTCTCACGAGTTATCCGGCCGTTATCAAACACATGATGAAGATCATGGCCGAGCGCGTCGTGAAAACCACTGAGGATTGGCGTGACTCCATGGAGAGAGTTTCTCTGTTCTGAACTCCCGGTGCTGCGGTTCCTTTCCTCCCCACAGATCAGCCTTCCAACCCCCCCCCATGAAACAGATCACTTTCTTTACTCTTGGTGCGGTCCTTTTTGCCGTCGGTTGTTCCCCGACCAGAGAAATGGCCGTTCGAACCCCGGTGGTGATCTACCAACCCTCTCATCAAACCGACACCGGCAGGGATTTCAACGAAGCGGACGTCTGTAACGGTATCGTTGAAGCGGCCATGGCAGCTTCGACCGGCGTCGTGCAAGTATACAGGGTTTGGAGTCACGATGTCGAGTCGGTTCATCATGCCCGGCAGGGGAGCAACACCGTCATCGCCCATACAGCGGCCCTCGACACGCTAGGCAGGATTTCCGGGTATACGTATGAGCTGCAGGAATCAAACAAACGCCGTCCTGACGTTTTTGTCTCCGTCCACAACAACGGCGGAACGCGCAGACATGCCTGCTGGGGATTTATTCATGAGGGGGACGAGTACGAACAACAGAATCGCGTGCTCGCGGAAGAGCTTGTATCGGAGATTTGCAGAGTGACGAACCTCGAGAATCGCGGTGTGTTGTTTGACAGCTCAACGGGGCGGAACGACTACCGCTGCCGTGAAACGACCAAGCGCGCTTTTTACAGCCTGGATGAAAATATTAATTATGCCCCAATCCGGGTTCTGCTGGAGATTGGAGACAATGGCGTCAGCGCTGAGTTTCTCCGCAATCCGGAAAACCAGCAGAAAATCGGCGAAGTCATTCAACGAGTCATCGAACGCCGGTTTGCACGGTGATCGTGGACCTGTCCCCCAGGCATCCCGCTCCGTTCTCTTCCCTTCGTTCTTGTACTTGCTGCGATCGAATCACTCTTCCAGCGTAAAGCCCACCTTAATGGTTACCTGCCACTGATCGACCTTCCCGCCGTTGATGTGCCCGCGCGTTTCCAGAACCTGCATCCAGCGCATATTGCGCACGGAATGGGAGGCACGTGCAACGGCCCCCTGGATGGCGTCCTCAATGCTGGTGGAAGATGTGCCGGTGAGCTCGATGTGTTTGTAGATGTTGTTCATGGGAACTCCTGGAGTTGAGCGAGGTTGAGTTGAATAACGGTTATTCTTTTTTTCACGAAGTTCACGACGGAACGCGAATGATTTAGATTTTGAAGGAAAGCGATTGGCATTCGGTTCTGACGGTGGCTGTCACGTATGGGTTCAGCACAGTTCCAATACGTAACGTGCTAACGCACGTTTCAGTTGTACGCCTCCGGCCCTCCGGCTACAGTGCTCCCCCGACTGTGGATGATTGTTCCTTTTTGCAGATTCCGTCAGGATCGCTTCGCAATCCAGTCCTGGGGAATGAAATGTTTGATCTCGATTTCCGGAACGAGGGTCCTTGGCTTGGGATCGATGTCCTCGATGATGCGAAGGTGTGTTGGAGAAAAATCCACAGAGCAGGCAACGCAGTGCAGAGTCAGCGGCTTGACCGTTCCATTGTTGTTAAGGTCCCTTGACCAGGCGAGGAGATCGTCTTCGGATTGAACCCTGAAATCCGCCCGCTCGATAAACTGGCCGCACCGGTGGTGACGGGAGGAGTACAGCACAAAAACATGGGGTACACGAGGCATAGCGAGAATTCAACGTTTTCGAGGGACCATGAAAAAAACCTGTTGAGGCTACGATTTTTTGCGTGGAAAGTCAAGCCGCATTCGATGAACTGTCTGGAAACAACTGCCAACAATTCAACAAACTTGACAATTAATCCGATTTCTTCTAACTTGAGCCCAGCATAAAAGGAGCGAAAAGCGACACGTTGTTAGAGATTGATTTGGTGTGCTTTTGATGGTGGAGGGGTCTCTAATCTCTTCTCGTTACACGCATCTTTTCTGCGAGAGGAATTTGCCGTTTGAGCCCCGACCATCACGTCGGGGTTTTTCATTTCTTCAGGAGCCTGTCGTGAAATCGACCATTCTCGTTCTGGCTATATGTTTCTCCGGGTCGTTCGTTTTTGGACAGACCGTTGCGAAGTACGGCGGGGAGTTCATGGCAAACGGTGCGGGGGGGAGAGCTCTGGGACTTGGAGGAGCGTATGTCGCCCTCGCCCATGATGCTACAGCGGGCTATTGGAACCCCGGCGCCCTCTCTCGCATTCAATATCCCGAAGTCATCGTGATGCACGATGAACGATTCGGGAACCTGGTCAACTATGATTTTGCCTCGGTGGCGATCCCGTACGGTGCCGACGTGAGCCTGGGAGTGAGCATGTTGCGGCTGGGGGTAGATGGCATTCCCGATACCCGGAATGCATGGATCGACAACAACGGAAACGGGATTTTTGATCAGGTCGACCGGCTCGATTATGATAAGATCACCTATTTCAATGCCGCTGATTGGGCGTTGTATTTCACCTACGCCAAACAATCCACCCCCGAGTTTTCCTACGGTGCAAACGTGAAGCTTATTCGCCGGGACCTTGCGGAACATTCTGCAACCGGGATCGGGTTCGATGTCGGTATTCTCTACTCCCCCTTCACGAATTTCACCCTCGGCCTGAACGCGCAGGATATCACCACCACGCTCGTTGCCTGGAGCACCGGACGGACCGAATTAATCACCCCCACACTCAAACTTGGCTCGGCGTATCTTATCGAATTCCTGGGAGGGACGTTTGCCCCTACGGTCGATGTGGACCTTCGTTTTGAAAACAGAGCATTTGCTTCCGTCGCTCATGTTGGACCCGTAAGCATCGACCCGCATGTAGGGCTGGAGTTCGATTTCAAAAAAACGGTAGCCCTTCGCGTGGGATACAACGATCTCGACCAGATCAGCCTGGGAGCGGGCCTCCACCTTCGCAAGCTGGACATCGACTATTCGTTCGTTCAGTTTAACAATGTGGTGGATAATTTGGGGAAGACGCACCGAATTTCGCTCCGGTTCATCCTGGAAGATGAGCAGTATGCGCGAATGACGGGGAAGTAAAGCCGTCGTTTCAGTACACGGAGACTTGTTGAACAAAAAAAAGCCCGCGGAATTTCTTGCGGGCTTTTTCATTGAAACACGTGGCTCGTTTGAACCGTACGCTATTTTGACGTCATCACGAACACGCCGTTCCACTCCGGCGGCGGCGGATTCAGTTGATACAGGCTGGCACGCTGCGCGTAAATTTCCGCGACGTTGCACGAAGCGTCGAGCGCTTTCGATTGCGTAAAATAGGCGATCGCCTCTTCCCACTTGCGATCCCGGTACAGCTTTAATCCCTCTTCATACAATTCCAATGACTGTTTTTGCGTATCGGTCATCGACATGCCGGTCGTGCCGAGCAATTCCCAGACCTTTACGGGTTCCGTTTTCCCCTTGACCTGGATCAAATCCAGCTCACGCACCATGACCTTCTCCTTCACCTGCTGGTACGTCATGTCGCTGATCATGATATTGGAACCATATTGCTTGTTCGCCCCTTCGAGGCGTGAGGCCAGGTTCACACTGTCGCCGATCACCGTATAATCAAACCGGTCCTTTCCCCCCATGTTACCGACGATGACAACGCCGGTATTGACGCCGCAGCGGACCTCGAGCGGGGGTTTCCCCTCTTTCTTCCACTTGGGACGGAGGACGGCAAGCCGTTTCTGCATTTCAAGCGCTGCAAGGCATGTACGGAGCGCATGGTCCTTTTGGGGTATGGGAGCGCCCCAAAAAGCCATGATGGCATCCCCTTCGTACTTATCAAGCGTCCCTTCATGTTTGAGGACGATGGTGGTCATCTCGTCGAGATACTCGTTCAACAACTCCACGAGTCCCTCGGGCTTGTTGGAGAACACCTCGGAAATCGATGTAAATCCGGCAATGTCCGAGAAGAAAATTGTCAACTCCCGCCGGTCACCACCCAGCTTGGCCTTGTCGGGATTGGTGACCAGTTCGTTCACCACCGCGGCGCTGATATAGTGACTGAAGACATTCTTGATCAACGCTTTTTGTTGCCGCTCCGCCAGGTACTGGTACACCGCGGTCCCGAAATAGGCAAGAACCACGGCGAGGCTCGGGTTGACAATATTGATCAAGGTATTGTTATTGGTGAACGAGAGAAGTCCGATTTCGAAAATTCCAAAGACGATCAAGAGTACAAGCACCACGGCACCAATCTCGAGGAATGCAACGTAACGGATCTTGAGTTGCTTGATCTTCAGGATGCCGAGGAAGGAGATCAGCGAGAGAAAGATGATGAGGATGATTTCAACGGTTCGATCTGCGCGCACGATGTAGCTGCCGTCGAGCACGTTCTGAATTGCCGTGGCGTGAATCTCCACACCGTTCATCGACGCGCTGCCGTCGGGATTCGGGATTGGCACGGCATGGATATCCCGCTCTTCCGCCATTTTGGACCCAATCAGAACAATCTTATCCTTCAGCAACGAGATCGTGCTTTCATCGAACATGTTGATCTCCTCCTCCAGTTCGATCTCGTCATTGGTCTGAAAGGTCTCATCGTCGATGACTTCAGCGAACGGGATGTAGCGGAATGTCTCGTTCGGCCCGTAGTAGCTCATCATGAAGGAAACGTTATCGATCATCGGGATGACCCGATCCTTCAGATAAAAATGTTCGTCATCGTACGCGACGACAGCCGAATCGGAGAGGCCAAGGGCGACATTGAGCGTGGCAAAGGAGAACGTGGGGGTCAGGTAGTCCCCGATGTACATCATCGGCAGGTAACGGCGGGCCACATCATCGCGGTCTTTTCCTGCAATGCTGACAATCCCTACCCGGCGGCCGGGCTTATAAAAGGCGTTGTCATAAGTTCGTTCCGTTGACCGGAGGAAGTAGCGCCCCCCGCCGGTGACGTCTTCCGCCTTGACGGCGAGAACGATGTTATCGTACGCGGAGAGCACACTGTCCATCATCGCGTCGGAGGCGCTATCGCGCAGCGACGTCAGGGTAATATCGATCGCGATCGCGCGCACACCGGCTTTTTGAAGGTTACCAATCAAGTGGGCGTAATAGGAGCGTGGGAAGGGGAAGGCCTCGGGAAGTGCCTTGCTGTCGCTCTCATCGATCCCGACGATGACGACATCTCCCTGAGCCTTGACGTCCTTCAACTGTCCGCTCGCCCTCAGCCGCTCATGGCGGAGTTGGGACCGGTAGTCGATGGTCAGGTAATCGATCTTCTTGACAAAATCGATCTCAAAAAGAAAATCCTGGGTGAGGAGAACAACCAACACACCGATCCCCAGGCCGATCGCAATCTTGTTGAGAAGAGGGAGGACGTTTTTCTTAAACGAGTATGAAGCCATTCAGACCCCCGAGGGTGTATTTGGAATCGCTGTCCAAAACATAAAAAGTCCACCAAGAACACAAAGAAACGCCCGGGAAAAAACTCCCCCGAGATTCCTTATGACACGTGCGTTCTTGGTGGACAATCGATTTTTTATGAAAGCATCAGAAATTGAATCGGTACGTCAAGCTCGCGATGGAATCGTCATCCGTTCCGGCGTTTTGGATAAAGTCATAGGTCAACACAAGGGCATGGTTGTTGGTGATCGAGTAATCCGCCCCAGCCTGCAGCAACGTCCTGTTCAGGTCGCCGAAGGAAGAACTGATGCTTGTGAGCAACCGGAGCCGGTCCTCCATCATCCTGTATTGAATATTCAGCCCGGCGGTCGAAAGGTTGAATTCCTGAAACTGCAGGACGGATTGACCGGGCGTAATCAGAGAGGCTGCCAGGAGGGCGCTTTCCGTCAGGTTCGTATTGAAACTGATCGTGGTCTGGAGGGGAATAGCGAAGATCGTCGTTAGCGATCCGTAGTAGCTGTTGTTTTTCTGATCAAGCTTGTTGAAGGTGTTGTCCGTCTTGTCGGAGATATTCATGCCAAGTGAAAGATTCTGCCGCGCACCCGCTGTAAAATCATAGTTGACCTGGATATTGATCCTGTTCGTCTTGTCGTCGGCAACAAAAAGCCGCTGGAGCGAGTCGTTCGGATTTGCATCGCTCTTGCGCGTGTTGACGCCGTATCCGAGCGTAAACGAGGGGAGGCCGGTCCCCGGGTAGATCGTTAACGAGCTATTGAGGTTGGAGTACTCCGTGGTGGCGACTTTTGTCTCCGCGGTGTTGTCCTCACGCTTTTCGTATGAAAGACTTAACAACGCTCTATTGTTGAACATGCGGATTCGATCGGAGAGGGCTAGTCCATTGATATCCGATTGAAGGAACTCATTCCCGAACGACACGTAGGCTGCGCCACGCTGGTAATACTGTGCGCGGATAAAGTTGTTCAGATAATTCAGGGTCAGGGTTCCCTCATAGGCAACGCCGGGCGCGCCGGTGCCGACGGGATTAATAGGAAAGAGATACTCATTGATCGTGATAAACGACTCACCGATGTCGGCAAGCTTCTTGATGTCATCGGATTGTTTCTTTCGGTCTTCCCGTTCCTTAGGCGTTAAGTCGGGATCGTTCACGCCGGCAAGTTCGTCATAGTCTGCCTGTGTAAAACTCCCGTCTGAAATATCCCTGTTGGTCAACCCGAGTGAAGCTTGCCCCTCCAACCTGAACCGTTGATTGTCAAAGGCGATGACCATGTCGGATCCCACAACGAGGTTCTCCTGCGGCTTGATGCCGTACTTGATGGAGCCGACCTTATCTTTCGATTTCATATACGTGAAGCCCCACTGAAAATTTTCACCGCTGCCGAAGCTCGGACGCACAGCAATGAAATCACGATTGAACGTTCCGGGTTGAAAAAGGGCGTACTTGAACCCGGAGATCTGGGCGCTATTCTCCGGGCGGGCATCCAGGCCCGATGAATCGGCAAAGGTCGTATCCCCGAGAACAATCCCCTCGAGATCGCGCAGTGTTTCACCGTACGAGACATCCACATTAAAAAACCCGAGCGCCAGATTCCCCGTGATACCACGGACGCGCTTTCCGCTCACAACATAGCTTGGGAACTTTGGATAGGCGTCCCCCACCTGCAATCGCAGCCAGCCGATGTCGCCGTACATGAGGAAACGGTTCTGCGGTTGCCGGTCCGCTTTTTCCTCATTGGTGACCAGCATATTGCCGCCGAATCCAGCCGAACGGTAGGACCCGTTGAGCCGGAGCTGTCCGCGGATGAACGTATTGGTTTCCGCCGCAATATTTTCATTCCGAAACTCTGCCTGGCCATCAACGCCTGCGTGCAGTCGCGTTTCCTGTTCCGTGATGGCGCTTGCCGTCGAGAGACTGAAGTTGGATTCCACCGTGTGATACAGGGCGCCGTTGTTGTCATAGAGTTGAATACGGAGGAACTGGACGCCGAGGCCTAACGGTGTGGCGAAATTTGCCGGCGAAAATAAAATGACGTCGTCCGAGAACACAGCCTGAGCGGTCACATCCGCGCCGTTCAAAAAGAGTTTCGTAGCTGCTCTGTTGACGTTATCCGATGTATAGAAGAGCGATACGGCGACCACGAGATCTTCCACGGCGACGATTTCCCCGTGCTCCGGACTCAACAGACGTACCTCGAAGTTCTTCGGATCGACGGAGCGAACGTCGGCTTTGAGGGGCGAGGTATCGGGATTCTGAAGCGGGAGTGTCTCCGTCCGATCTCCGGATAAAAAGACCTCCACGTAGTACTCGATGTACGGCGGGAGGATATATTGCGGCGGGATCGTCAGGGTTGCGCTGCTGCCGGCCAGCAACATCTCCTGTTCGCGAAATTCGGTTTCACCGAACCCACGGTACTTGAACATGACGCGCTCCACGCCGGAGCTTGGCGTAAACTCCACCCCCACAGGAAGCGGCTGGTTCTGGTTTGCCAAAGGGACGCTTACCCGCACGATCACGGAACTCACCTGCGCGAGCGCCGTGCCGGCGAGGACGCAGAAGCACAAAAAACCCACAAGTGGTTGAAGACGGGTCATGTGAAGATCTCCCTCGAAGTTGATTGGACGTTGGAAAGGTCGGCGCGAGCACGAGATAAGGATATCCGCTTTGGAAGTGCGACAATAACAAAAAGCGGCAGGTTCGTGCAAAACCTGCCGCCAATGTATAAAAAGCTAGTGCGAGAAGCAACCGTCCGAAATCACCGGCTTACTCCTCATAGGAGATCTCGAGGAATTTTTGAGTTCCACTGGGGTCCGTCACCGGGATGCGGATGGTGATGATCCGGGGGGTAATGGGAAGCGTATAGGGATTTGCTTCCGGGTTCGCCTCGGGGAAGGTATAGATGACTCCGTCGCTGCCTGCCATCGAGAAATAGTATTCAAAGGTCTTGGTGGATCCAGCCTTGATATCTCCTGCGGGAACCGTGCCGGAAACGTTTTGGCCGCTCAGGGTCATGGCAAGGGATTTATAGGATGCGTCTCCCTGGATCCGGTAGTACAGTGTAACGGAGGAAATGACTACCGGTGGATTGGCAAGGGCTACGCGAAGGCTGGCAGCCTGGCCCGACCGTAACGAACCTGAAAGGGATGAATTCAACGAAAACCTTGGACCTTGAGGCGGAGGTTGGGATTGCGTTCCCGTCGTGTCCGTCCCCGTACCGCCCTGTTGATCGACATCCTGATCTCCTCCCTGATTCTGGTCGGAGCTTGGATTGTTTTGGTTGAGTTCGTTTGCCGTGGCATTCCCGGTCTGGCATTGTCCGGTGCTGTCAATGGTTCCTGTTTGTCCGGCCCCGACAGATGTTTGGCAGTTCGTAACTGTGCTTTGAAAATCAGCTACGCCGGTTATAATGGTAATATCCGCTTCGCTGTTGCTCGGCTCGAAGCCCGTGCCCCCTTCGGTTCCACGAATTGAAGCGACCGAGATGGGGGAGGTGAACCGGAATTGTTCCGACTCCTGCTTCCGGATATTGAACACCGCCCTGCCCCGCTCGATGTATACATTGCGGTTCAAAATTTGGCGCCCCTCGACCTCACCCTGAATGGTAAGCACCGATTTTGGACGCACCGCAACCTTCGACTCGTCAGAGAACTTGATCAGCGCGAAAGACTTTTCGCCGGTGCGCACTTCGTGTCCCGATTTCAGTTCGGAGAGCGTCACGGCCTTGGCCCAACCGGTAGTCGGCGTACGTTTTTCAACGTCGCTTACCACCTTGATAATATATGCGCTAATAGCCTTCTTGTCCTGTTGGAAATTCCAGGCAGGGGCGGTGAGCAGGGCAGCTCCCGCTACGATGGCGACCAGCGCGAACGATCGATGGTTCATAACGAAATCCTCCGTCAAAATTGTTATTCAACTCTAGCTTTAAGGGTCAACCCGCGTCGGGCTGCATCCTGCAATCTTGTCAAGACCTCGGTGATATCGATCCTGCGCGGTCCCTGTCCTTCGTCCAGATAGATGGGATTGCTGGCGGAGAGCGCGAGGGTATAGCCCGATGAAGAAAGATTGGCAAAGGTGGAAGAGACCGGGTCGCCAATGGTGTTCAGCATTCCCAGCAGGCTGAGGTACCCAGGATCGTTCGATGAGACGGTAAAGGAGTAGAGGGTGCTCCGGCGGGTCTGGCGTTGGCCGCCCCCGCCGACGATTTGCACTTCAATCCCCCACGAATATTTGCGTCCGACCTGCAACGGGCGGCGAGAGTTTGGCCCCGGATAAATATAGGAGACCGTGCCCGACCCGCGTGATGTGAACGGGGCTTCCATGACCAGCAAGCCGCCGGCTCGTGTGGCATCCTCGGCCGATTGGCCCGGGTTGGAGTGTTCATACACGAACAGTTTACCTTGCTCACCGGCATCGAACTGAAAGGAGATATTGTTCGTTGTGTTCAATATTTCCCCGTTCGCCGGTGAAACCAAATTCATGGAGATTTCCGTCACCGAGGCAGAGGTAATTTCAATAACATGCTGGGCGGTTGCAAGGACCGCTCCCGTGCGTGCATCGTTGAGCGTGAAGTCGAGTGAATAGCGCCCCGCAGGAATGGTCCCGACTCCTTGAGTGACTTTTTCTGCAAGATCATCGATACATCCCTGGTTCTCGGTGGAAGTGCTAATGCCGATTCCCCGCGTTCCGGTAAAATCACTTGCTGTCAGGCTTCGGCTGGTTCCCTGGAGCGAGAACGCGCGTGTCGTTGCCGATGCGATGGTGGAATTGCATCGCCCGACCCCCTGGACGCCGGCGCCGTTCACAGCGACGGAAAGCGTCACTTCAGCGCCTGCCGGACCCGTGATCAGCAGACTTTGACCCGAGACGGGTTTCAGTTTCTGGTCTTTCCCCAGGTAATCAGAGATCGACGCAGTCCCGATCGCCGGGAACTGAGGTGTTATCGAAAATTGGGCAAGCAGAACATTCGTTGCGACAACGCCAAGAAGCAAGGCGAGCAGCAATACGTTCAACGCTGATCCCCCAATGCGTAAACGTTGATTCATGATGACTTCCTCCTAAGTATAGAATGTGAGGAAAGCTACAGAGACTAATGACGGGTAGAGGTGATTATAGTCACACAGGTGAGAGTCAAAACCTAACGATGTCATTATACAGAACGAACGCCATAAAAACAAGCAACAAGACGAAACCGATTTGCTGAACGGCAATCTTCACTTTGTTAGGTATTTCACGGCGAAACGCCCCTTCATACAACAAAAACATGATATGTCCGCCGTCTAAGGCCGGAAAAGGAAAGAGGTTAATGAGGGCCAGATTCATGCTGAGTAAGGCCATAAACCCCAAAAAACTGACGATCCCCACCTCGGCAGACCGGGTCGCCATCTGCGCAATCATAATCGGTCCGGCTACGGATTTGGAGAATGACACATTGCCGGCAAAAATCTGCCAGATACTTTTGAGGTTCAACCAGCTCATCTCCCACACATCACTGATCCCCTCGGGCAAGGCAGCGAAGAACGAATATTGGACGTTTTGCACCGGGCCACTATACATTGCGCCGAGCCCGATGCCGATCCGTCCCTCGTCATTCGGTGTGAGGATGGCTTCCCGGATTTCCTCCCCCCGCTTCCAGGTGATGCTCATTTCTTTTCCGGCGTGGCGTTTGACGTACTCAGGGACGGAACTGTAACTGACACGCTCTCCGTTCACCGTCAGGAGAATATCCTGGGGCTGCAAGCCGGCGAGGTCTGCCGGTTTGCCCGCCTCAACCGAGGTAATCACGGTGGCAAGACCCTGCGGGAAAATGCCGAACCGCTCCTCAAGGATTTTCATGGAGAGCGATTGGGGAACAAAGAAAGAGAGCGGTTCTCCGTTTCGTACGACGGCGATGGTAACATCGCCCGAGAGAATCTCGGTATAGATCGTTCCCTCCACATCCTCCCAATTTTGGACCGATTTTCCGTTGATCGCGGAAATTGAATCTCCGATCTTTATGCCGGATTCTTCTGCAGGGCTTCCTGCCGCAACAAGGCCGACCTCGGTCACCGGTCGAACGTTCTTCCCCTGATAATAGATGATACCCCAGAAAATCGCAATGGCAAGCAGCACATTCATGGCCACACCGCCGACCATCACGATCAGGCGCTGCCAGATAGGTTTGGAGCGAAATTCCCACGGCTGAGGTTCGCTGTTCAGAAATTCCGTGTCCAAGCTCTCGTCGACCATGCCGGCAATTTTTACGTACCCGCCGATGGGAATCCATGAAACACAGTAATCGGTATCGCCGATCTTCTTCCCGAAGGCCCTCGGCGGGAATCCGATGCTGAACCTGTCGACGCGTATCCCGAACATTCTTGCGGCGAGGAAATGCCCAAGCTCATGAATCAGCACGAGAATACCGATAGTGACGATGAAATAAAATGCCGTTGTCAAAAATGCCATAACCCCTTAGTACCTTTCTTCGTTCCCGATACAATCCAGGAACAGGTGTGAATTAAACGAGAGTGCGGGTAAATGCCCGCGCCTGTTCGTCTGCCTCTATAATGTGCTGTATTTCGGGGGAGGGGCGAACCCGGTGATGGTTCAATGCCCCTTCCAGTATTTCCGGTATCCGGTCAAAGGAAATCTTCCGTTCAAGAAACGCACTGACCGCTGTTTCGTTGGCGGCGTTTAGTGCGGCGGGGGCGGTACCCCCCAGCGCCAGGGCGTGATACGCCAAAGGCAGGCAGGGAAATTTTTCCTTGTCCGGTTCGAAAAACGTCATCGACTGCAGTTTGGGGAAACTGACCCTCGCCCCGTTCATCGGCGACCGGTCGGGGTAGGTCAGGGCGTATTGAATCGGGATTTTCATATCCGGCAACCCCAACTGTGCCTTAATCGAACCATCCACAAACTCCACCATGGAATGAATAACGGACTGGGGATGGATGACGACATCGATCCTGTTTGCCGGGAGCCCGAACAGCCAATGAGCTTCGATCACCTCCAACCCTTTGTTCATCAACGTCGCCGAATCGACCGTTATCTTTTTCCCCATGTTCCAGTTGGGATGTGCAAGAGCTTGTTCCACTGTGATCGAGGAAAACGCTTCCCTTGGCGTATGGAGAAAGGGTCCCCCGGAGGCGGTCAGGATCAGCTTTGCGATGCGCAAGGGGTCTTCCCCGAGCAGGCACTGCAGGATCGCGCTGTGTTCGCTGTCGATCGGGATCAAGCGGACGCCATATTCTTTCACCAGGCCGGTAATCAGTTCACCCGCCGCCACCAAGGTTTCCTTGTTTGCCAGAGCGACCTGCTTGCGGTGCCGGATTGCCGAGATCGTGGGTTTCAATCCCGCAAACCCCACCAACGAACTGATAACGGTGTCAACATCATCGCGGGTCACAATCTCCTCCAGGCCTTCTTCCCCGGAGAGGACCTCGACAGAGCCATTCACGAATCTTCTTATAACCGAGGCGTTCCGCTCATCCCCGACGACCACCCCTTTGGGCTTGAACTCGTTGATCTGCCGCTGAAGGAGATCGATGTTTTTGTTCGCGGTAAGATAGGTGACGCGAAAACGGTCGGGAAAGTTCTTTATGACATCAAGACTGCTTTGCCCGATGGATCCTGTAGCCCCAAGGATGGCGATATGTTGTACGGCGGAACTCATCAGGGTAGTTTGAAAAGGTAAGCAAATAAGCGAGGCATGTCAAGAAAACCGGAACCGCGGTGGTGTCGCAGTTCCAGAGAAAAGGCGTACCACAGAGGGACACTGAGGGTACGGAGATCCACAGAGAACAGCCTTTCTCTGTGAATCTCTCTTTTCTTCTTCTTTGTGGAACTCTGTGAAATTCCTTA
>DKJQ01000137.1 GCA_002454845.1 Ignavibacteria bacterium UBA6688 | reverse complement strand
CGGCCAATATCGGAAACGAGGAGACGGTTCACATTGCTTATAGGCTTGTGAGGTTACTTTCATACTTAATACTTAATACTTTATACTTTCTACTTCATACTTTCTACTTCATACTTCCCACTTCTTACTTAAATATTAATCGCCTCACCCCAGGCATCGCCTGCCGCCTCCATGATTGCTTCCCCGAGGGTCGGGTGGGCATGCATCGTGCGGTGGATTTCCTCATTAGTTGTTTCGAGGGCGCGGGCAAGTACAAGCTCCGCGATCATTTCCGTAGCCTCTGAGCCGATGATATGAGCCCCGAGCAGTTCGCCGTACTTTGCATCGAACACCAACTTGACCATCCCTTCAGTCTCACCGATTGCCATGGCTTTGCCGAGCGGGCGGAAGGGGAACCTGCCGACTTTTACCGCGCGGCCGGCGGCAATCGCGGCTTCTTCTGTCAATCCCACGCTGGCCACTTGCGGCTGACAATACGTACAGCTTGGAATGTTATCGCGATCAAAACCATGGTGCGCTTTTCCCGACAAGTGTTCGGCCGCAACAATACCCTGCTGGGATGCGGTATGTGCCAGCCATGGAGCGCCGGCGACATCGCCGATCGCGTAGATGGAATCGACGTTCGATTTACCGAAATTGTTCACCACGATTGCCCCGCGATCGACTTTGACGCCGACGGCTTCGAGGCCGATGTTCTCCACATTTCCCTGCACGCCAATCGCCATCAACGCGACATCTCCCTTCAACTCCTTTGTTCCATCCTTCCCGGAAACTTTGACCACAACTTCATTCCCCACCACGACTGATTCAACTTTCGTATTTGTGAGAATCTCAATTCCCTGTTTCTTCAGGCTGGATTCAAGAATTTTGGTGATTTCCTTATCTTCCTTCGGAAGAACAGAGGGCATCATTTCAACGACGGTGACCTTCGTCCCAAACGCATTGTAGAAATAGGCAAACTCGATGCCGATTGCACCGCCGCCGATGACAAGCATGCTCTTCGGCTGTTCGGGAAGCGTCATGGCCTCAGTGCTGGTGATGACCTTCTTCCGGTCGATCACGACACCCGGGAGAGTCCTGGGACGGCCTCCTGTGCCCAACACCGTAAACTTCGTCTTAATCGTGTCCGTGACCTTCCCCTCTTTACTGACTTCCACCGACGTTTTACCGGTGAGTTTGGCAGTCCCGTAGATGATTTCGATCTTGTTCTTCTTCATGAGGTATTCGACCCCTTTCGAAATCCGGTCGGCAACCCCTCTGCTCCGTTTGATGATCTTCGCAAAATCGTAATTCAGGTCTTTATAGCTGATGCCATATTCTTCGGCCCGTTTAAACGTTTGATACAATTCCGCACTCTTCAACAGCGCCTTGGAGGGAATGCACCCCCAGTTGAGGCAAATGCCTCCAAGACGGTCACGTTCCACCAGTGCAACCTTCATACCCAACTGCGCGGCTCGGATAGCCGACACATAGCCACCCGGTCCACCGCCGATGACCGTTACATCAAATTGTTTTTCAGCCATGGAATTCCTCTCTGATGGTGTCCGGCCAACCCATGCCGGGCATGAATTTCGTCATTCGTCTCTCTCTCCTCACAAAATGCCGTGGCAATATAGGTATAAAGGCAAAAAAAGGCAACCAACGTGCCTGTCAACCCTCTCCCGGAGTACTCTCAAGACCGGGAGAGCGGAGAAAATTGATTTGATTCTTTTTCTCTTTTACAGTACCATGATGTCAAAATTTTTCGGATGGCTGAACAGAAACAGCGCGTCATCGTTTCCAACCGTAAAGCCCGTCATGAGTATCACATCCTTGATACGGTTGAAGCGGGCATTGTGTTGAAAGGGACGGAGGTAAAGTCTCTGCGAAAAGGGAATGCCAATTTGCAGGACGGGTACGCGTTGGTGAAAAACGGTGAGATCTGGTTGCTGGGGATGCATATCAGCCCTTACGAACACGGAACGGTCAACAACCACGATCCCGTCCGGACCCGGAAGCTGCTTTTGCAGAAGAAGGAGATCCGGAAACTGCTGGCCAAAGTGCAGGAAAAAGGATTGACGCTGGTCCCCCTTTCCGTCTATTTTAAAGGGCCGCACGCCAAAGTCGAGCTGGCCATCGCACAGGGGAAAAAGAGCTTCGATAAACGGGCTTCCGAGAAGGAAAGGGACGCCCGGCGCGAAATATCTCAACGACTCAAGAGGAGCATCACCTAGAAATTGTTCCCTTCCCTCAACGAACAGATGGACGTCATCAAGCGGGGCGTCTCGGAGATCATCCCTGAAGAGGATCTCGTCCGCAAGCTTGAACGCTCCATCAAAACCAACCAACCGATCCGTGCAAAGCTCGGTTGCGATCCGAGCCGTCCCGACCTCCATCTCGGTCACTCCGTCGTTTTACGGAAACTTCGACAGTTTCAGGATCTGGGGCACCAGGCCATTCTGATCATCGGCGACTTCACCGGCATGATCGGCGACCCGACCGGCAAGAACCAGACGCGGCCGCCCCTGACGCGGGACGAAATCCTGCGCAACGCCCAGACCTACCGGGAGCAGGTGTTCAAGATCCTCGACCCGGACAAGACCCAGATCCTCTTCAACTCGGAGTGGTCGGACAAGCTCGGCGCCGAGGGTATGGTCCGCCTCGCCGCGCGCTATACCGTGGCGCGGCTGCTGGAGCGCGACGACTTCAGCAAGCGGTTCAAGAGCAACCAGCCCATCGCGGTGCACGAGCTGCTCTACCCGCTGATGCAGGGCTACGACTCGGTGGCGCTGAAGGCTGACATCGAGCTCGGCGGCACCGACCAGAAATTCAACCTGCTGATGGG
>DKJQ01000158.1 GCA_002454845.1 Ignavibacteria bacterium UBA6688 | reverse complement strand
TCTTCAGGCTGCAACGACATCACGTCCTCTATTGCGCCACGATTCTCTCAGCGTCGTAGAATCAGGCCTTTCTCTTGATCTGATGAAGCAGGAATATCTTCCCGACTTCAAAGTGGCGATTGAATATATTCGCTTTCCAGCATTGCAGGAAACCCGCTGGTCCATCGGAGCCGGGATAACGCTTCCGTTCGCGCCCTGGTCGCTTGCAAAAGCGTCTGCCCGCGTGGAAGAAGCCGAGGCAGCCAGACTCATGAGAATCTCCATGTATACAGCTTCGAGAAACATGGTCCGGGGCGGGATAGAGGATGGCTACGCGAAGGTTTTGTCCTATCAGGCACAATGGAAAAACTTCCAAGAGTCCATTCTCCCCCTTACCGACCAGTCACTGAAAGCGCTGCTCACGGAGTACCAGACGGGGCGCACATCATTTTTCATGGTGCTCGACACCTATCGCATGCTGCACGAAATGAAACGGGACGCCGCCATGGCGCTCATGAAGTACCACCAATCCCTCGCCGGATTGGAACGCGAGCTGGGAGTGTATGATCTTGCCGCTGTTTCCGAATTGCTAAAGGAGAATGAATAATGATACGCTTCACAATCACACTTTCGATCGTATGCACGCTGATACTGTCCCTGATGGGATGTAGTTCTCAGCATGAAGACCACGGTGATGGAACCGCGCAACAGAGTACCGCCGACATCTACACGTGTCCCATGCACCCTTCGGTCGTGAGTAACAAGCCTGGCGCGTGCCCCATTTGCGGTATGACGCTCGTCAAGCGGTCGACCCAAAAGGAAATGACGGGAAAGGAGCAGGCAGACTTTGAACATGTTGCGCTTTCGCAAACGAAGCAGGTTCTCGCCAATGTCGCGACAACGCAAGTCCGCCGGATGCGACTGAAGAAAGAGGTTTACACGGTCGGGAAAATCGACTACGCCGAGCCGTTGTTTGTCCATATCAGCACCAGGTTTCCCGGAAGACTCGAGAAGCTCTATCTCAACTACACGGGCCAAACGGTGAAAGTCGGCGACCCGGTCGCGGACGTGTATAGTCCGGAAGCCATTTCAGCGCAGCGCGAGTATCTTCTCGCCCTCGAAACATCCCAGCAGACCTCTTCTGCCGATGACGATGTTCGCTCACGCGTCACCTCATTGCTCGACGAATCGAAACAAAAACTTCTGTTGTGGGGATTTACGACGAAGCAGATTGAGGAGTTGGAAAGGACACGGAATGTCCAAAACATCGTGACGATCTACTCCCCGGTCCGCGGAACCGTCCTGAAGAAGAACGTCGATCCCCAGCACTATACCGCAACCGGGGAGGATCTGTACGATATTGCCGACCTCTCAACCGTCTGGCTCTACCTGGATGTGTATGAACAAGACATTCATACGGTCGCTCTGGGGCAGAAAGTGGAAGCAAGGACCGCGGCTTATCCCGGTGAAATCTTCGTTGGGACCATCACGTTCATCAGTCCAACGCTCGATCCTTCCACACGAACGACGCGCATCAGGGCCGCTCTTCCAAATACGGCGGGAAAGCTGAAGCCGGAAATGTATGTGGAAACTGCTATCGTCACCCACTTGCCGGAAGCTCTCGCTGTCCCATCCTCTGCCGTCATCCTGACCGGAAGACGGACCGTTGTTTGGGTGGAAAAGAGCCCGGGGATCTATGAAGCGCGGCTCGTGACCCTGGGGGACAGGGCAGGAGAGCACTATGTCGTGCTCGACGGCCTTCATGAAGGTGACAGCGTCGTCAGCTCCGGTGGGTACCTCATCGATTCGGAGAGCCAGCTTCAGGCATCAGCCGGATCCGGACACCAGCATGAAGATTGACGGTAACGCATCTCAGCGGGAGGCAACACGCTCGTTCCTCCCTGCAATTCAAAGGATGACCCATGATTGAAAAAATTATCGACTACTCTGCCAGGAACAAATTCATCATCATCCTGGCCTACCTGCTCGTGATTGGTTGCGGAATATGGGCGGTCCAAACGACGCCGCTGGACGCCATCCCCGACCTTTCGGAGAACCAGGTGATTGTCTTTACAGAATGGATGGGGCGATCCCCGCAGATCATCGAGGATCAGATCACCTTCCCGATGGTCACTGCCCTTCAGGGAGTACCGGAGGTTCATGCCATTCGCGCACAATCGATGTTTGGGATGTCGTTCATTTATATCATTTTTGAAGAACAGACAGACCCGTATTGGGCACGCAGCAGGGTCCTGGAGAAACTTTCAACCGTTCAGTCGTCCCTCCCACCGGGAGCTGCCGTGCAACTCGGGCCGGATGGAACAGGTGTCGGGCATGTCTTCTGGTATACCCTGGAAGGAACGTACGACCTTGGGACGTTGAGGGCTGTTCAGGATTGGTATGTGAAGCTCCATCTTCAGGGGGTTCAGGGAGTCGCAGAGGTGGCCTCGATCGGGGGGTTTGTCCGACAATACCAGGTCGATCTCAATCCAGACCGGATGAAGGCGTACGGTGTGAACTTGTCCGAGATCAAAAACGCCGTCATACGATCGAATAACGATGTCGGTGGAAAGATCCTTGAGATCTCCGGAGCGGAATACTTCATACGCGGCCAGGGGTACATTCAGTCCGCACGGGATGTTGAGAATATTATCGTGGGAACAGGCAGGGACGGTGTTCCCATCCTGATCAAGAACGTCGGCCACGTGCAATTCGGCGGGGACATCCGTCGCGGTTCACTGGAAAAAGACGGAAAGGGACAGGTTGTCGGAGGCATTGTCGTCATGCGGTACGGAGAGAATGCCAAGGAAGTCATCGATAGAGTGAAACAACGAATCGAAGAGATTCGGCCGGGTCTGCCGGCGGGGGTTGAGATCAAGCCTGCTTACGATCGGAGCAGTTTGATCATGGCGGCGGTACAAACCCTGAAAAACACCCTGATGGAGGAAGCCCTCGTTGTCTCCATCATCGTGCTGCTCTTCCTGCTCCATGTGCGGAGCGTCCTCCGTGTGATTATCGAGATCCCCATCGCCGTACTTATCGCGTTCATCTTCATGAGGCTCTTCGGCATCACCTCCAATATTATGTCGCTCGGGGGTATCGCCATCGCCATCGGGGTTATTGTCGATGCCTCCATCGTTTTGGTAGAGAACGCCTATCGCAATGTCGCACGGGCACAGGAGGAAAAGGGGGAGCTGACGCCCCAGGATTACGTCGAAATCTCCATTGTCTCCGCCAAGCAGGTCGGACCGGCAATTTTCTATTCGGTAGCAATCATGGTGGTTTCCTTCCTTCCGGTGTTTCTCCTGGAAGGACAGGAAGGGAAGCTTTTCCGCCCTCTTGCGTTTACCAAGACCTTTGTCCTGATGGGGTCCGCTGTCATCGCTATCACCCTGGTTCCGATGCTGATGACGTTTCTCACCCGCGGTAAATTCCGGACTGAAAACCGGAACCCCATCACCCGTGTTCTCAATGGCCTGTATGCCCCAATCATCCGCTGGGTTCTGAAGCACAGGAAAATCACCATTGGCCTCAATATTCTTGCCCTGATCATCACGGTTCCTCTGATCATGAACACAGGTTCTGAATTCATGCCCCCCCTGGACGAGGGAAGCCTTCTCTTCATGCCGGTGACGCTCCCTTCCGCTTCCATGACGGAGGTGAATCGTATTCTCCAGGTGCAGGACGCCATTATCAAATCCCAGCCGGAGGTGGAATCGGTTTTGGGGAAATCGGGGAAGGCAGAAACCTCAACCGACCCGGCACCGGTTAGCATGATCGAGACAATCATACTCCTCAAACCCAGAGACCAGTGGCGGCCGGGAATCAACAAGGACGATATCATCGCAGAACTTGATGCGAAGCTGCAGATTCCCGGAGTGCGTAACGGATGGACGCAACCGATCATTAATCGGATCAATATGCTTTCAACCGGAGTACGGACCGACCTCGGCGTAAAGATTTTCGGCATGGATTTGGACACGCTGGAGCATCTTGCGATCCGGGCGGAACAAATTCTACAAAAAGTCCCGGGCGCTGCCGATCTTTATGCAGAACGAACTCAGGGAGGATTATTCCTCGACATCAAGATCGATCGACGGGCAGTTGCCCGTTATGGAATTAATTTGGGAGATGTCCAGGATATGATCGAGTCCGCGATTGGAGGCGAAAATATCGGCACCGTGATCGAAGGACGGCAACGTTTTCCGATACGCGTCCGCTATGCCCGCGATTTTCGTGACAATGTCGAGGCCTTGAGGTCTCTCCTCGTCCCTGTCAAGAGTTCTGCTGGAACCCGAATGGCTGCAACAACGGCAGGATCCGGGGCGGCCTCGGGGGGAGGGATGACGGACGGAATGGGAGGACCTGTTGGGGCAGGCTGGAGTGCTTCAAGTGCCGGAGGGGATGACCAGGCGCAAGCATCGCTCTTTCCCGAAAGCTATGTTCCCCTCGGTCAACTCGCCAGGATCGAAATCGTTACCGGACCTCCCATGATCTCAAGCGAGAATGCACAACTTCGTTCCATTGTTTTTCTGAACGTCCGGGGGAGGGACATGGGAAGTTTTGTGACGGAGGCAAAGGAAGTCCTGACGAACGAGTTGCGCCTTCCTCCCGGGTACACCGTTCAATGGAGCGGTCAATGGGAGAACCAAATCCGCGCAAAGGAACGTCTCACACTTCTCATGCCAATCGTCTTTCTCATCATTTACGTCATGCTCTATTTTGTAACGAAGGATTTCCTCGAAGCGTTTGTGGTGATGCTCTCGGTCCCCTTCGCCCTCATCGGCGGGGTGTATCTCATCTACCTTCTTGGTTATAACTTTTCTGTCGCCGTCTGGGTTGGCTTCATCGCTCTCTATGGACTCGCGGTGGAAACGGGCCTCATCATGGTGGTCTACCTGCATGAAGCCCTTGACAAGAGAGTCCATGACCATCAACTCGGCAAACGGGGACCCATCGGCATGGCGGATATCACCGAAGCGACGATCGAGGGGTCGGTGTTGCGGCTTCGGCCAAAGATCATGACCGTCACCACCACCATGATCGCCCTCGTGCCGATCATGTGGAGCACGGGAGTCGGGGCAGACGTCATGCAGCCACTTGCCGCTCCTATGATCGGCGGACTTATTACTTCCACGATCCACGTATTGATCGTTACCCCCATCCTCTTCAGTTGGATGAAGGAATATTCTCTCAGGAAAGGAACGCTGGAGTTGTCACGAATGGCCAACTGGATGAAGTAGTCAGAAAAAAGAGTTCCACACGTTGTTATTTCAATCAACACAAACCATCATTCCATACAAGGAGTAATACCATGAAACGAATTCTCATTCTTGTCATCGCTTTGGGGGCTCTTTCCCTTCTTGCCTATGGCCAATCAAGCCAGAAAGCACCCTCCACGAAAGATATCGTGAAACTGGAGAAGGCAGCGATCAACGTCGAGACGGCGGTCTGTGATATGTGCTCGGCCACGATCGAGACGGCAGCCGAGAAGACGGAGGGCGTAAAGAGTGCCACCGTTGATCTTGAGACGAAGATTGCGGCAGTCGAATTCGATCCCTCCAGGACGACCCTTGCGAAGATCGAGCAGGCAATCGCCAATGTAGGATATAACGCCAACGAAACGGTACGCGATGCCGAGGCCTACAAAAAGCTGGATGCCTGCTGCAAGCTTGATCCAAAGAAAAAGAAGTAGAACAATTCTAAACCTGACGTGTTTTTGAAACCCGTCGGGTTTACCGGCATGAAAACAAAAAGTCCCGCAAAGCACTTGCGGGACTTTTTGATTTTGCCAGAGTTGTGTCTTTACTCCTGGCGCCACTTCTCGGACTGCATTCTCGCCTCTTCCGCCCGACGCACGATAGTGAGGGCAAACCCGACGATCAAAGTGACTGTGCCGACCCAAACCAGGTTGATTAACGGTTTGATGCTGGCTTCCACCACCAGGGTCTCCCCTTTCCTGGCTGCTCCGGGATCTTCGGGGAGCTTCACGGTAAACTCCATCATCGATTTCCCCTTGTCTTCACGGTCTGGGATGATGCGAACGAGGGTAAATTCGTACGAACGCCGATCGGCAGCAACATACGTGGCGGAGGTAAATTCCGGTCCGGATCCGGTGTTGATCATTTTCAACGTCAAGGGTTGCTTTTTCTTCCCCTCCAGAACCTGCAGTTCCACGTTGATGACGAAATTCTTTCCCTCCAGCATCGCCCCCCGCTCGAAAGCATCGAAATCAAAATCGAGAAACCTGACGTTGAACCCGGCAACCTCCGCCTCGGCATTCTTCAGAAGCGTGAAGGACTTCACCTCGGGGCCACTGGGCTGCTCCACGGAAACCGGCGAGACATAGAAGTCCTTGTTGATGAAGTTAATCAGGTCCGGGTGGCGCAACGTTGATTGCTCCGAAAAATGCATGGACGGGGCCACCGTGCGCTTGATCTCCCCCTTTACTACTTCGATATCGAAAGCGAACCGGTCGCGTTCCATCGGGCGATAGCCGGTGTACATCAGCGTGTAGCCCAGCGCTTCCACCGGCTTATTCCGCTCCAGGGAGACCGTCGCTTTATCGTCGTAGCGTTCCGAGGTGATAAATCCGAGACACATGATCGCAATACCGATATGAGCGATGGAACCCCCGACAAACTTCGGATTGCCGCGGTAGATTCCATACCCGACCTGAAGGTTTGCAAAGAGGGAGAACGCGGAGCAGAAGGCAAAGAGGAGAATTTCAAACTCTTCCCATCCCATCAGGATCACCAGTACGGTCGTCGCCAGCGCCAGGAGCACAGGAATCACCATGCTCTTAAGTAAGGATCCCGTCTTCGAATGCCGCCACCAGAGAAGTTGCCCGAGCCCCGAAAGAAAAGTGATCCCGATTCCGAGAGGAAGGTTCGTTTGGACATAGTACATGATCTCCACCGCGGACGCCTTCCCCTTCAGGATCGTTGTTATGATCGGCGAAGACGTGCCCACCACGACAAACAAGGCCATAAAGCTCAGGGCAAAGGCTCCCAGGAAGAGCGCAAACTCACGCGACACAAACGAATGCTCCACGGGGACGCGGGGCATTTCTTTCATCCGGCTGAACAACAATCCAAATCCGATCGAACTGAAGACGGCAATGCAGCCGAGCAAGAGCCAGTACACCCAATTCCCGGGATCGACGAAGGAGTGAACGGACGTGTCGCCCAGGACACCGCTCCTTGTTAAGAAGGTACTGTAGAGAACTGTGATGAACGTCAGAAGGCTGAGAACGAAATTCGTTTTCACAAAAGCGCCGCTCTTGCGCTGGGTCAGTGTCGTGTGGATGGAGGCGACGCACAGGAGCCATGGAACCAGCGAAGAATTCTCCACGGGGTCCCAACCCCAGAAACCGCCCCACCCCAGCGTCTCATAGGCCCAGTAGCCACCGAGAATGATTCCCGTCCCCAGCACCATGGCCCCGAACACCGACCAGGGAGTCGCCACGCGGATCCAGGAGTTGTAATCCCTCTTCATCAATCCGGCCACGGCGTGGGCATAAGGCACGGCCATCGAAGAAAAGCCGATAAAAAGAATCTGCGGATGAATAACCATCCAATAGTTTTGCAGGAGAGGGTTCAACCCTTTTCCCTCCACCGGGAATCGGGCCCAGAGGTTCTTTGCCGCGTCGAGGACCACGTAGTTTGAAATTCCGGCAGGGACGGCACCT
Organism: Ignavibacteria bacterium UBA6688; assembly: GCA_002454845.1. Lineage (GTDB taxonomy): Bacteria > Bacteroidota > Ignavibacteria > UBA10030 > UBA10030 > UBA6688. Next base: position 14,546 of record DKJQ01000158.1, on the reverse strand, counting down.
GTCTGCAGCAGATCGTTGGGAAACGAATCCCAGATGAACGTAAAGGGGTTTTTCACGACCAGCATCAGCAAGAGGAACCCGAGAATCAGGGAGTACACCGACATGACCTCTGGCTCGTAATCGTTCTTCGCTGCATACTGCATCAGGAAGACGCCGATCACGGAAGTGTACAGAGCCCACAGGGTGAAACTCCCCTCCTGTCCGGCATAGAACGTCGAAATGAGAAGAGAAAGGGGCAAATCGGTGGAGCTATAGTTCCAGATGTAGGTATATTGAAACTGGTGGGTCAGGATGAGGTAGAGGAAGATCGCAGAAGACGTCATCAGGGAGAGAGTCGCGAGATGATACCCGCTCCTTGCGAATGACAACCAACGGTTGGAACGATCCCTATGAACCCGGTAGTAAAAAAAAGCGCCAACAAGAGCGGAAAGAAACGCGAGTTTGACAATAAGTCCGCCGATCTGACCTAAGAGCATGTTTTCTCCCGTTAGAGGGTTTTCCGTACGGCATCGGCGTCGCCATCATATTTCGAGGGACACTTTGTGAGAACATCGGTGGCATGGAATTCTTCCCCAACAAACCTCCCTTTAACGACTATGCTCTCCGCGAGCTCGAAGTTATTCGGCTTCGCCCCATCCAGGACAACCCTGACAACGCGGTTGTTGTCGTCTTTCATAGAGAAGCTAAACTTCACGCGCTCGGCATCGAATGCGATCGCCTCTTCCCTCACCCAAGCTCCCTTCACCTGGGCTTTCTTACTGGTCCGTTCCGCTCCGGTGAAATCCATGTACTCCACGTTGGATTCGAGAAAATTCACTGCGCCGAGAATAATACCGACCACGACAACAGCAAGACCGACAACCACTTTCATCTTCATGAATGCCCCCCTTTGTTGATGCGCTTCTCCAACTCCTGCAGTTTCTTATCCAGCCTCAATAAATACGACGCCAGACCGATCCAGATCAACAGCACGATGCCAAGCACGATATACATTTGATTGACACTAAGAAATTCTTCCATTCGTCGCCTCTATGATTGTTCCAGGGAGGATTCGTAATCCAGTCGTGCCGTCCGGATTCTCATCTGCAGCATCCAGATGAACAGCAACGTAAATCCAATCAGTGACAGGTAAAACAATACTCGCATGTTGGGGGCAAGCATCTTCGCCTCGAAAAGAGGTCCTTTACCGCTCGGATCGCCTTTCGCGCCGGGATGGAGGCCTGCCATCATCCGCGGCATGACAAAGATGAAGAATGGCGCTGTCAACCCTCCGATGATAGAGTAGACGGCCGAAAGCGAAGCCCGTTTTTCCTCTGACTCGATGGCCGACCGCAACGCGAAATACGCCCCATAGATCAGGAGCAGAATAAAAATTGAGGTCTGCCGGGGATCCCAATTCCAGAACGAGCCCCAGTTGAAGCGCGCCCATAATGCCCCGGTCACCGTGGCAAGGATGCAGAACAAGAGACCGAGGCCTGCCGCCGAGACGGACTTAAGATCGTAGTCGATCTCCTTGGTCCGAAGATAACGGAAGCCAAAATAGGTCGAAACGAGGAACGCCAGCACAGAGGTCCAGGCCATCGGAACGTGGAAAAACAGGTTGCGCGCCTTGTCTTCCAGTCCGGGAATGATGGGAAACTCAAGCCAGCCCTGGGGCGACGGAGACAGCGGTATGCCGAGACCGGCGAGGACCACGATCGAGATAATCCCAAGTGAGCCATATTTGACAAACTTCATGTCAATCCTTCCAGACATAATCGAAGAGCATATACGAGCCGCCGGTCATCGCGAGGATGTATCCGACGAGAATCTGAAAATCTCCCATCGCCTCGGAGAAGGCCTCCCCTTCCAGGGCGCGCGCCGTGGCGTTCATGACAGTCATCAGCAAAACAATCAGAATTGGGAACGAGAGGACGGGATACAAGGTTCCCCGGGTGTTCGCCTTCGCCACGATGGCGGCAAGAATCGTCGCCGCTGAGGCAAACCCCAGGCTTCCCAGAAACACCGTGACAAAAAAAATGGAAGCCGTCCGTATGATGAAGAACTCCGAAAACACCAGGGTATAGAGGACCGTAACGGCCAGTGTCAGGGAAACCGTCAAAGCCGTGTTGAAAAACAATTTTCCAAAATAGACCGTCGAGGGCGAAGCCACCAATTGCAGCGTCATGGTGGTTCCGCGCTCCTCCTCACTGACAAAGATACGCGAGAGACTCGACATTGCCGTGAAGAAAACAACGACCCAGTACATCCCGGAGAGCACAGTGGGGCTGGGCACATCCGACCGGAGCGCAAAGAGAATTGTCGCAACAGCCGTGACAACAAACATCAGCAGCGCATTCAGGGCGTAGCGCGTCCTCAACTCCGAGCGGACATCCTTCGAAAAAAGGGCTACGGTACTTGAAAATGCACTCATAACGGATCCAACATACACAATACTTGGCGTAACAGCAAGATCGTGAACACCGGGCTATGCAACCTGGAAGCGACGACTGCACCATGCCGCCTCATCCTCATCGTTGGTCGCGAGAATGAGCACTCCGGTTTTCTGTTGTTCGCGCACCACCTGGCGGACAACCTCTATCCCCTCGGCATCGAGATTGGAGGTCGGCTCATCGAGAAGCAAAACTCCGGGGGCGTGCAGCAGCGCAAAAGCATACTTCAAACGCTGCTTCATCCCGGAAGAGTAGCCCCGGACAAGATCATGCTGCCTTGCCGCGAGACCAAAGCGGTCGAGCAGGGCCTCCGCCCTTCCTGCCCGGATGGATCCGTTCGACCGGATACTTGACAGCACGAGAAGGTTCTCCAAACCCGTGAACTCGTCGTACAACTGGAGGTAAGGGGACACGAGTCCTATGGCAGACTTGATGTCATCGGGACCGATCCTGGCTCCGTTCACCGTAAAGACAACATTTCCCTTGAACGGAGTCAAGACTCCCGAAAGAATTTTGATCAACGTCGATTTGCCGGAGCCGTTTTTTCCGGTCAGGGCCAGCGCCTCTCCCGTGGAGATCGTGAATGAAACATTGCGGAAAATCATCCGCCGGTTAAACTCCTTACTGAGGCCGCTGACCGTGAGAGTTATTTGGTTCATTGAAGAATCGCCACCTTCCATCGGAACTCTTCGTTCCCACAACGCGCATAGACAAAATACACGCCGGAGGAAACCTGCTGCTGTAAATCGCCGGCGGGGACATACACCACCTTGTTTCCGAACACATCGACCGCCGGATAACGCCTGGAAAAAACCAGGTCGAACGAAGCCGAGAGAAAGAAGACTTCCGCCTCAGCGCCTGTCGCGCCCGCCAACGGGATGGTAAGCCTGGTTGCTTCACGGAGCCTGACGGGATTGGGGGAGATCTGAGGAGCCGCATTGGCGTTTCTCCGGCTGGAAGACTCCATGTAGAGGAGACGCCATGCTTTCGGATCGCCGGAAAATCCTCCAATCACTCCTTTCGAGAGAGTCTGGGAGGGAAGCATAGTCCTCCCCGACGAAAGCATGAGATCAAACGCTCGGGGGTTCGCATCGGTAGTACCGGCGGCCGCGATCTCGATATTCGTGGCGAGAGCGGTAATAGTATCGCCGGGGAGAATGAATTGATAGAATTGCGACGAGAGCGCGTAGGCAGATCCGGAAATCGTGGAGGACGAGCCACCATAACTGGTGGAAACGTTGGGAACATATCGCGGGTACCGGTTTCCTTCCGGATAGTACCTGACGGTATCGGCCCGATCCGCAGTAAAGTAGTTCCAGGAACTGAAAAGGGCAAACTCAGAGGCCAGGTCGGTACCTTCCTGTTGGAGGGCCTCGTTGACACTCTGCAATGCAGGCGCGTTGTGTATCCCCGACCAAATGGTCCGCATGACTTCCGGTCCGAACCTCTTGGCAAGGAAATGAGCGAAGATTGAGCGTTCATATCCGAAGAAGGAGGGAAAAGCATAGGTCGTGAACCGCAAGGACCGCTGAGTCTGGGACTCACGAAAGCGTTGAAAGTACGTAGGGACATCGAACAGGTAATCGTTGATGTCGGGAAAGAGAACGTCCTCCATCCAGACGGCGCTGAGTTCGTAAAAATAGAAATCGTAATTCTCGGAACTGCTCCAAATCCCATAGGAGCCGATCTGTACGGCGTGATGAAATTCGTGCGCTGCCGTCACCTTCAGCCCGTTTAATCCGGACGTCCGGTGGCCAAGGTAGTCATTATCGATCTCGATAAAGGTGAGATATCGTTCACTGGGTCCTCCCGGCAGCAGATCACTGGCGAGCCAGGACGTACTCCCGAATTCCCCCGTGCCCAAATTTCCGATGTAAATGTCGTACTCCTCCCCCCCTCCCTGACCGCCGTCCGGGGGCGGGGACTGATAGCCAAGGTCCGTCACCTGAACTTCCCAACAGTGATCGAAGGTTGCGGCAACAGAATCGACATATTGTTCATGGGAACCGGGAATTCTCTGGGGAGAACCTGTGGTGGAGATCATCGCAGGGGCTTGAAAGCCGGTGGTATCATAGTGAATCCTGAATCTACCGGAGGGGCTCACCTTGCTTGTTTGGCGCAAGGGTCGCTGCAGAAGTCGAACCATTTCAGTTTTGGCAACGGGGGACAGATTCCTCCCGTGGGCATGGGCCAGCGCAAGAAGTGATGTCCCGCATTTTGCATCCTGTGCGGATGAAAGGGACGCATCCCCCGTCATGCCGGCTAGTTCACGGCGCAGGAAATCCTGCCTTGCGCTTGTTCCGGTTTGCGCATACCCGAACCGGATCGACAACAATCCAAGGAAAACCGCCGTAATGAGCTTCACACTCCTCCTTTCCTCAACAGGAGTTTACCGTTGTAGAGCCTGAGCGTTCCCTTCTGTGCATCGCTCACGGCAACATCGTGTACTCCATCGCCGGTCAAATCCCCGACGGCAAAGTGGCTTGCCGCGGGAACATGAAGGAGGGGCTGAAATTCCTCAAACGTACCATCCCCTTTGCCGCGCAACCAGCCAATGGCGCTCCGGGACATCTCATGGAGCACGATATCAATGGCGCCATCGCGGTCAAAGTCCAGAAGCTGCAACTGGGATCGGTCGCCGATCTGAATACCGACCGCCACGGTATCAGGTTGATGGAATGTACCGTTTCCTTTTCCCCTGACCAGGCTCAGCATTTTTACATGCTGTGGAAATGCAATCAGAATGTCGGGATTCCCATCCCCGGTACAGTCGGTGCTCCAAAAATAGGATTTTTGGATCTGCGGTTCCGTCAGTTCGTACGAAAAGACTTTTTGTCTGAACGAGAGGCCCGAATCGCCCAATGCGACGGCAAACTCGTATTTTCCCTGTGAATTGCGGAAGAGATACGAGACATCGACAAAGCCATCGTTGTTCAAGTCGGAGACCGACGCCGCCAGCAGCGCATTGGGGATGCTCAGGCGAAAGTTGCGTTCGATAAACCGCTGTGGGCCCAGTTGCTGGAAAAAGGCAAGGGCAGGCAGGGTTTTCGTTGTGGAGGAATTATAGGCAAAGAAACTGATAAGGCCTTCTGTATTCTGATCCCAATACAGAAGCTCCGCCTCTCCCGTGTTCGGGATGACATAATTTACGGTCGAATGATCCCGAAGATCGAGGGTAAAAAATGAGAGCTGGTCACTTTGAGGATAGGACACGATGAAGCGCGCCACCGAATCGACCACGGAATGAAATCCAAGATACCTCGGATTGTCAGCAAGCATAAAGGAAGATTGTCGGACGAGCCCCCCCTCTCCCTGATTCAAGAAAAGAGACAAGGAGCTGGTCCCGCCATTGACCAACGCGATGTCAAGCCGGCCATCTTGATTGAAATCTTCCAAAACAATTCCCCTCGGACGTACTCCAGCAACGAATTCCAGAGAGTCGCGGAGTGTGGCCGGTCGACTCCCCGATTCGAGGAGCAGAAGCTGTTTCCCTTCCCGATCGAGCACAAGGGCATCGGCAAGGCCGTCCCGGGTAAGATCGTCAACGAGAACTGCAACGGGATCTGCGCCGGCGGAGAACTCTTCTCCTTCGGCAGTGAATTCCAACCCCGCATTGAAGAACACTCCCAGCGAGGCAGGACGGGCGAGACGCAGCAGGTCAGACAAACCGTTCTTCGTGACGTCGGCGAAGAGGAGATCGACTGTTTGTTTCTTAAAGGGCACACGCGATTCCAGGTGAAAATCGCCAAGCCCATCGCCTTTCCATACTTCCACGCGGGAGTGATTCTGCACCGAGAGCGCGAGGTCCAGATACCCGCGGAGGTTCAGGGGAAGAGCAAAGATCTTCTTAACATCCCCGCCGACAGGGAGCGAGGCTTGATCAAGAAACGCACCAAGTCCGACCCCGTACAGAAAATGGATCTCGCTCTTCACCCAATCATACACAACCAAATCAAGGATCCCGTCGTTATTCAGTTGGGCGAGGATGGCCTCCCCGGCAGACATTTCAGGGTAGATGACCTTGCCCTGCCGAAACGCTCCCGTCTCTCTCCCAAAATAGGGAACGATGCCGGGACTCTCACGATCGTACACCAGGATATCGGGCATCCGATCATTATTGATATCCCCCACCAGCACGCCAACGGGTACCATGGGAGGCGTTACGACGCTCCATGCCGTCAAACTATCGAGTGTGCCATCGACCACGATCGCGATCCTGCGCTCGAGTTCGTTGACGAAAACAAAATCCTTCCGGCCGTCACCGTTGAGATCCTCGAGGAGAATGGAGTCAAACCGGAGGGGGGCGACGCGGATTCGATACGACATGGTCGTCGCAGCAGAATCGAATTCAGCGATCGTGACCGACGTCGATCCCTTGTTCCAGAGAACGAACGTCGCCGAGGGGGGCGGGGTGAGCGGAGTGCAGTGTTCAAAACTCCCCGGGGTCGGAAAGACATGGTACAAGCCGAAAGGCGCATCGTGCGTTTGACCCCATGATTGGGAGGTGATGATCCACCAGGAAAACAAAGCGGCAGCAAGGAACTGTGATGGGCGTTGCACGACGTTAGGTGGGGTTCGCACGAATATTCCGTCTTGATTGCCGGGGCCCGCACTCCAAAACCTCAGGCAGTACGTTCACCGGGGTTTCCGGTGCTTCAGGCGAAGCTGGCGACGCCGGGCCGCGTCGGCGTAACGACGTTTTTGCTCCTGGGTCACGGGCTTGATCCGCTCCACCACGACAGGTTTCCCATCCTCGTCGATGGCTACGAAGGTCAGGTACGCACTGTTGGCGTGGTGCTTTTCCCCCGTGCGGAGATTTTCTTTCGTCACACGGACCCCGACCTCCAGCGACGTATGAAAGACCCGGTTGACCGAAGCCTGGAGAATGAGAACCTCCCCCTGGTTGATCGGATGGAGGAAATTCAGTTCGTCCACCGAGGCCGTGACACAAACCCGATTGCTGTGGCGCGCCGCGGCGATGGCTGCAGAAATATCGATCAGATGCATCAGGCGTCCGCCGAGAAGGTTTCCCAACTGGTTCGTGTCGTTCGGCAACACCATCTCGGTCATCTCAACCTGGGATTCGTATACGGTTCTCACGTGCGCACGTGCCATCGCTATTGACTCCGGAGCAATTGGGATTGCTGCTTGTTTGATTGTTCGGTGGCCGCGTTGGGGGCTTTGTCCTCTTGTTTCTGGAGTATGTACCGCTGAAGCTGCTCAGCTTCTGCTTTCAGGGAACTCTGAGGGTATTTCAGGAAGAACTTTTCAAGCTCCACCCGGGCCTCATCCAGCCGGTTCCTGTAGTACATCGCCTCCGCCTTTTTCAATTGGGAGTGTTCGGCGTACGGCGAATCATAGTACTTTTCCAGTACATGCTCGAAGGAGTTGATGGCCGCCCTGTAGTACTCCATCTTCATGTAGATCATGCCATTTTCAAATTCCTTCCGGGCAAGCTTCGCGTGTAACTCTCCGATCTTAGCCTCGGCGCCCGGGACTAACGAGTCGGTGGGATGATACTCTATGAACGTCTGAAACTCGTCGATCGCTTTGCGGGTGTTTTCCTGGTCGAGGTACGAGGCAGGAGAACTCAAGTAGTAGCAGAGCGCCTTTCGGTACCGGGCTTGCGAAACGAATTCGCTCGTCGGCATCGTCCGGGTGAGTGCTTCATATTCATACGCTGCGAGGAGGTATTGCTCCCGCATGAAGTAGCACTCTGCAACATAGAACTGGGCATCGTCTGCCAGGCCGCTTCCCTGGAACTGGAGGGTGACGATCTTGAAATCCTCGATGGCTTCAAGATAGTCGCCATTGGTGAATTTCTCCACGGCGATCTTAAACCGCTCATCCGCGGTGAGTTGCTGCAGTTCGTCACTCGCCGCGCATCCGTCGAGGACCATGGAGGTGACGACGATCAGAAAGATCCAGCGCAGGTGTTTACCGTTGTTGAAGTTGAACAAAATATCCATCCCTCTCTTCCCGAATTTCGACATTAGACAACGATTGAATCTTCTCGATAATCTCCAACTGCTGAACGGAATCGTTCAGAAAGAACGGCTGTTTTGCAGCACGCAAGGGCAACAATCGGAGCCAGTCAATGCGGGTTCCGCTCGGGTCCTTCCGGACCCCCACCTCGAGGCCAAACGATCTCTGGGTCCACTCCAGTTGCGGTTGGGAGAAAACGAAGTTCCCCAGGGAGTAAAATATATATTTGGACCGGTATCGCTCAACCCCCTGCGGGACATGCGGATGATGGCCCAGGACAAGATCCGCCCCCTCATCAATGAGAAAACGGAACTGCGCAAGCGTCCCCTGGGGAGGACGATCGGCATATTCCACACCGCCATGGAGGCTCGCAATGACAATATCCGATATTTTCCTTGCCTCCGCTAACTCGCGACGCGCCCGCTTCTCTTCGAACAAGGAAATCCTTCCCCGCCAGGGACCGGGGACGTTGACAAACTGTGTGTACGCCAGGAAGGCGATCCGGATTCCGTTCTTCTCCACGATGGCGGGAGGAAAGAGAGACGTAGAATCCCTCGCTGTACCGGCGGAAACGATTCCCATCGTCTGTAAATTCTCCAGCGTCTCCTCAAGCGCGCGCATCCGATAGTCATACGCGTGGTTATTTCCCGTGGAAGCCACCGTCACCCCAGCCCTGCGAAGGGCTTCCGCTCCTTCGGGAGGACCGCAAAAAACCAGGTTGTCCCCCGGGTGCTGAGTCTCTCCTCCCTGGTCGGTCAACGGACTCTCCAGGTTAATAAAGACGACGTCTGCCTGAAGCAATGTGTCCTTCACAAAGCGGAACGGGTAGTCAAGGTCACCCTTGAGCAACTGCTTACCCACCACACGACCAAGGTTGACATCGCCAAAGGCGAGAAGCTTCAATCGCTGCGATGCGAGCGAGCCCTGTCCGTGCAACATCATGCAGTAGACGACGGCAAGGCCTCCCAGCCAGAGCGGAAACCTGGTTCTCAACTTCTCACCGTAAAAAACAAATAGACGATCAGGAACGCACCCGTGATCAGGAAAACCGGACCGGCCACCTTGTCCAGGAACGATGAAGTCGGATCATCCGATAAGAAGAGACCATCCCGTTGCAGTACGGTGTCGCGGGCCTCCGCTGAAAAGGACCCCAGGACAAAAACACTCCCATCATCAAATTCGAGACGGGCATCCAGATCGCTGCGAATGGTTCTTTCAAAACCTGCACCCGCCAACTCCTGGTGCTGAACACCCTGCTTCATCACCAGAACGTGCAGTACCGCGGCGCTTTGTTCAATCCCTGAGAGACGTATCCCGTATCCCGTTCCGGTCAAGCCTTCGATGAGAGCGTTCTCGATCAGTGTCTTACCGGAACTTGCTTCCACCCGCAACTGCAACATAGCCGGCACGGGAATTTTCTGCTTGCTCGCTCTCCCCATGTCGCTTCCCAGCGAGCGCACCTGGGCACGGACGAGCCCTGCGGTTTCTCCTGTTCCCTGCGCCATGGACATCCCGAAAAGGAGATGCATCAACAGGGCGAGAACTAAAGCACGGAGAAAAAGGGGGACACGAATCATGGAGTTATGCGTATATTCCGCGCAGCTTGAGCGTCCGGGCAACCTTATCGATTGCGAGGATGTATGCCCCGATCCTGAGCGGTACTTTATACTTTTCCGCGGTGGAGTACACGGAGTGGAAAGCTTCCTTCATCATTCGTTCCAGACGGCCGTTGACACGGTCGAGCGACCAGAAATATCCGACACGATCCTGCACCCATTCGAAATACGAAACGGTTACTCCCCCCGCATTCGCGAGAATATCGGGAACTACGAGAATCCCTTTTTCCTGGAGGATCGGATCGGCTTTCGCGGTGGTGGGACCGTTCGCTCCCTCCACAATGATCCTGGCTTTGATCTTCCCTGCATTCCGATGCGTGATTTGATCCTCTTTGGCAGCCGGAACAAGCACATCGCACCCCAGTTCCAATAACGCATCCTGTTCAATTTCTTCTGCCCCTGGAAATCCCGCCAGCGTCCGGTTCGTCTTGACCCAATCCAGTGCTTTCTCGATATCAATTCCCTTCTTGTTGTAGAACGCGCCACTGACATCCCCGACACCGACGATCCTGCATCCCTGTTCTCTTAGGAGTTGAGCGGTGATGGAGCCGACATTACCGAATCCCTGAACGACCACCGTCGTGTCCTTCGGCTTCATGCCGAGTTTCTCCATGGCGGAAAGAGCCGAGATCATGCATCCCCGACCCGTGGCCTCCCTCCGTCCCAGCGATCCTCCCAACAGCAACGGCTTACCCGTCACCACGGCAGGTTCCGTCTTTCGCATATGCATGCTGTACGTGTCCATGACCCACGCCATCACCTGCTCGTTGGTGTTCATATCGGGGGCAGGGACGTCGCGATCAGGACCAAACGTATCGATCAGGTTCGACGTATAACGGCGGGTAATCTTCTCCAGCTGGAGTGGGCTCAGTTTTGAAGGATCGCAACGCACCCCTCCTTTTGCCCCTCCAAACGGAATATTCATAATCGCGCACTTCCATGTCATCCAGGCAGCAAGGGCCTTCATCTCATCCAGGTTCACATCCGGAGCATACCGTATTCCTCCCTTGGAAGGGCCGAGAATATCGTTGTGGATGACGCGGAACCCTTCGAATACCTTGACCTCCCCATTATCCATGGCAATGGGGATCGAGACAATAATCTGGCGAACGGGAGTTTTCAAATATTCGTACACGCCGGGCTCCAGGTTCAGCAGATGCGCGGCAACGTCAAAACGCTGCATCATCGATTCAAACGGATTCTCCTTATCGAGAATCGGTGCGGGCTCCCGGTAGACAAACGGCTGCTGTGTGCTCATGCCTTCCTTTTGTTGGTTGAGGAACTAGGAGAGTCCGCCCATCGCAAGTTGCTCCAATCGTGAAACCCGCTCTTCCATCGGCGGGTGCGTGGAGAACAGCTTCATCATGCCCCCACCCCGCAATAGGTTGACGATAAACATATGTGCAGTCGCCGTTCCCGCGTTTTCCATGGGGATCCGTTCGACACCGGCATGGAGTTTCCGCAGGGCGTTGGCAAGACTCAAGGGCTTGCCACATATCCTGGCCCCGGCGGCATCCGCAGCAAATTCCCGGGAACGTGACACTGCAAACTGGATCAGCATGGCCGCAATGGGGGCGAGGATCAGCAGGAGGATTTCACCGATCGGGTTGGAGTTCTCCCGGTCACGGCTCCCGCCCGAAAAGAGAGATGCCCACATCGCCATGCGCGTCAAAAACGTGATCGCCCCGGCCATGGCAGCAACAATTGTTCCGATCAGGATATCTCTGTGCTTAACGTGCGCCAGCTCATGCGCCATCACCCCTTCAAGTTCGTCATCACTTAGGGTGTGGAGAATCCCTTCCGTGGCAGCGACCGCGGCGTGGTCCGGATTACGCCCGGTGGCAAAGGCATTCGGTGTTTGCCCGGGGATGATATAGACCTTGGGCATCGGGAGCTCGGCCTGGAGGGCCAGCTTTCGGACAATGCCGTACAATTTGGGTGCATCCTGCTCTTTCACTTCTTTCGCCCGGTACGTCATGAGGACGATTTTGTCAGAAAACCAATACATGCCAAAGTTCATCGCCAGGGAGAATGCAAAGGCCAAAAACAACCCCTGTTCTCCCCCGAACCATTGGCCAATGAACATCAGGAGTCCCATCATCAGAACCATGAGACCCACTGTCTTCACCATATTCATGAGTTACCTCACCTCGCAGCAACTTCATTCAAACGTTTACGCTTTGAATAACAAATTTATAAAAAAAAGGCTTAGTAAACAAACGTTTCCGGGGCACTTTGTTTCTTGTTGCTACGAAGGACATTACAAAAAGGAAGAGCGAGGCGGTTATGCTTGCGGGGGCTTAAGATCAGGATCGTTTGGCTGAAATGCGTTGAAGGGTTCTCTGAACAAGATCAATGTTCTCATCGAGGAAATGCCTTGAGAATCGTCTGGCTCGCTGCACTTCTTGCGCATCAAGTCGTGCGAACAGAAGATCCTCCTCGAAGTATGGTGCCTGGGCGAGCAGATCGCCACCGGGGCCGGCCACGGCGGAACCTCCCCAAAAGTTGACGCCATCCTCGAACCCCACCCTGTTACTAAAGACAATGTACGAACTGAAGAGGCGTGCATAGACGCGGAGATGCTCATGGTTGACCGCAGCAGTGCTGAGCTCCCCGGCGCCATCTCCCATCCGCGTGGGACTCGCCGTCAGGATCAGGATCGCCTCCGCACCGTCAAGGCTGAGCAGGTAGGGAAGTGAGGGATGCCACAGGTCTTCACAAATGAGCACGCCGAACCGGCCATGCTTTGAATCAAAAGCTGCGACGTGTTGCCCCCTCCCGAAGTATCGCCCTTCTTCGAACATTCCGTAGGTTGGGGGGTACATTTTCCTGTAACACTGCTTCACTTCTCCGTCTTCCAATACAAGTGCGGCATTGTAGATTCCATGATCCGGCGCGCTCTCAACGAAACCCAGAACGATGGTAATGGCCTTGCTCCGCTGCTTGAAAGGACGGAAAAATGGATCGGAGGGATTCAGGGCGACCTCCCAGGCAAGATCCCGAAGGGTGTAGCCCGTCAGGCTCAACTCCGGAAAAAGGATGAGCTGCGCCCCCTGTTTCACAGCCCGGTCGATGAGGGCAAGGTGTCGTTCGCGGTTTGCCTTCAGGTCTCCGACCGTTGCATCAACTTGCGCGATTGCAATCTTGAGGTTCATAGTCTGTGTTTCTGTCCTGCGGCGCTTGACCGTACCTGCCAAGGTACATTCGGAGGTCCGGTCGCGGAGCCTGTTTACGAGAGATCAATCATCCGGATATCTTTGATGTATTGGACCGTCTTATCTTCCTTGAGGTTGTGAAGCTTCTCCATCTTTGTTTCGATCCGGGTCACGTTATCCTTGATGATCCCCAGGTATTTCACCGCCTTCTCCGAGTGCTCCTTCTGGAGCAGAAGTTCCACCGATTCCTTCATCCTCTTGAGCGGGGAGGTAACTTCCGCGCTGATGCCGACCACAAGCTCCTGCATGGCCTCCAGGCGTTTCTTCCGGATTTCCAGTTCGGCAACTTCGAGCTGGTATTTTCGTTTCTCCACGACACTCATGATGGTCTTCGGCAAAACAGGGGTGCTGATTTCCTCCTTGACGAGATAGTCCTCCACGCCGAGCTTCATCACTTCAACGGCAAGGTTCATATCCTTGTTCACCGTCAGGAAGATAACGGGGAGGTCGATATTCTTCTCCTTCAGAACCTTCGTCACCTCAAGGCCGTTGATCCCTGGCAGGAAATAGTCCATGAGGATCACATGGATCTCCTTGTTCCGTTCTGCTTCCTCGATTCCTTCGCTCCCGTTGTCCTTCCAGACCACTTCGATCTTCGCCTCTTCATACTTGTCGAGGTACAATTTGACGAGTTTCGCGAAGGCCGCGTTGTCTTCAATGAGAAGAACGTTAATATGCTGGCGTGTATGCATGGCTATTTCCGTGATGGTAGTTTGGCAATAGTGGACCAATAATCCTGGAAGGTTTTGACGACGCTCCCGAATTCCTGGAGGATCGCTGATTTCGAAACATAGCTGCTCGCACCGAGCTCATAGGCTTTGCGTACGTCTTCTTCCCGATCGGAGCTGCTGAGGATGATCACGGGAATCCCCACGGTGTTCTGCTCCCCTTTCAGTCTTCGCAGGACCTCCCTGCCGTCGATGCGTGGAAGATTGAGGTCGAGGAAAATCAAATCCGGCCTCCCCTGTTCATCGCATGCGGGGGAATGAAGAAAGTCCAGGGCCGATTTTCCATCGTCAAAGTACGTAATCCGGTCTTGACATCCGTTCTGCTGGAACGCCCACTGAAGGATCCGTGCATGATCATGATTGTCGTCGATCAACACAATACGCAACGCCGCACGCTGTTCAGCCACTCGTCGTTCTCCTACACATTCGGGATGGTGAAGAAGAATGTCGACCCGACGCCCGGAGTGGAATCGACCCAGATGCGCCCGCCATGGGCCTCAACAATTTTTTTAACGATCGTCAACCCTGCACCGGCTCCTTCAAACTCATCCCGCTTATGCAATCGTTGAA
>DKJQ01000274.1 GCA_002454845.1 Ignavibacteria bacterium UBA6688 | reverse complement strand
GGATGTTCATCTTCATCATCCTTGTTGCACCGGGAAGTGCCCAAGCCCAGAACTCGGTCTTCGGCAAGAACAAGGTGCAGTACAAGAATTTTGAATGGCAATACATCCAGACGAACCACTTCGATATCTATTTTTCGCAGGATGGGTATGAGCTCGCCGAGTTCGCCGCCGATGCCATCGAGGATTCATACGAGTCGATCCGGAAGTTGTTCCGGTACGACATCAATAACCGGGTTGCGATCGTTGTCTACAACTCTCACAACGATTTCCAGCAGACCAATGTGGTCGGCGAGTATCTCGAAGAAGGGGTGGGGGGTGTCACGGAGTTGTTCAAGAACCGTGTCGTTATTCCGTTCGAGGGGAACTACCGCATGTTCCGCCACGTCATCCATCATGAATTGGTGCACGCGGTCATCAATGACATGTTCTACGGCGGGTCGATCCAGTCGCTTATCGCCTCCCGCAGCCCGTTCGTGCTCCCCCTTTGGATGAACGAGGGGCTCGCAGAGTATGCCGCCCTCCAGTGGGACACCAACTCCGATATGTTCATCCGGGACGCCACCATCCAGGGCTATCTTCCCCCGATCGAGTACCTTGGAGGCTATTTTGCCTACCGCGGCGGGCAATCCGTCTGGTACTACATCGCCACCAAGTACGGCGAGCAAAAGATCGGGGAAATCCTGAACCGGATGAGAGCCACCCGGAGCGTCGAGCAGGGACTGAAGAGCACGATCGGCCTGACGATCAAGGAGCTCTCCGAGCGGTGGCAAAAGGAACAGAAAGTGCTCTACTGGCCCGATATCGCCAAGCGGGAGGAGCCGGCGGACTTCGCCCGGCGGTTCACCGAGCATGTCAAGGAAGGCAACTTCTATAATACGAGTCCCGCCATCTCGCCGCAAGGGGACAAGATCGTGTTCCTTTCCGACCGGAACGATTATTTTGAGGTCTATCTCATGTCGGCCATCGACGGCCAGATTCTCGACAAGATCGTCGGCGGACAACGCACGAAGGATTTTGAGGAGCTGAAGCTCCTGACCCCGGGCATCACATGGTCGCCCGACGGAAAAAGAATCGCCCTGACGACGAAAGCCGGTGAGCACGACGCGATTTTCGTCGTCGATGTCAATTCGGGAGACACGGAAAAACTGGTGTTCGACCTCGATGCCATTTTCTCCGTCGATTGGTCGCGCGACGGCGGGAAAATTGCCTTCGTCGGCGTAAAGGCGCCCCAGTCAGACATTTATTACTACGATCTGGAATCCAAAACTCTCACGAACCTGACCAACGATGTCTTTTCCGATTCCGATCCCGTGTTTTCCCCGGACGGCAGCACGATCTATTTTTCCTCCGACCGGAGGGATTTCCTTTCGCCGAACCGGATCCCCCCCAACTTCAAGATGCACAAGGTGGACTACAGCCAGCTGGATTTGTACGGGATGGACGTGGCGACGAGGTTGATCAAGCGCATCACGGACGATCAGCACAGCGATGAAACTTCCCCGGTGGTCTCTCCCGACGGCAAAAAGCTGCTCTATATCTCCGACCGGAACGGGATCAACAACATTTATGAGCACGACGTGGAGGCTGGGACCGACCGCCCCATTACCAATTCCCTCTCCGGTATCTATCAACTCTCCGTTTCGTATGACGGAACCAAACTCGTCTTCTCCTCCCTGAACCAGGCGGGGTTCGATATCTTCATGATGCGAACGCCGTTTGAACGAAAGCTCAACGTGGCCGAGCTTGAGCCGACGGAGTATTTCAAGAGAAAACTGCAGCTCCCCAGAGATGAAAAGCCGAGGGAAGTCCTCGTCTCGACCGTCGCCTCCGACACGATCGCCATCAGTGAAAATATCGTCGTGGTCCCCGACACGAGCAGCGAAGGATCACACTATTCCTCCGCTGGGCGGGTGGACCTCAAGGGGTATATTTTTTCTTCAGAGGCCATGCGCGATACCGTCGCGATCCCCCGCGCAACACCCCGGTTCGACATCGCGGATAACCGCGATGACGAGGGACACTACATTCCGCGGAAATACAAGCTGAATTTTACGCCGGACCTGGTCTACGGCACCGCTGCCTACAATACGTTCTACGGTGTCGAAGGAACGACGTTGATGGCCTTCAGTGATATGATGGGGGATCATCAGATCATCTTCCAGACGAATTTGTTGCTGGACCTCAAGAACAGCGATTATGGGCTTACCTACCTTTACCTACCTGACCGCATCGATTACGGCTTCCAGGGTTTTCATAGTGCGCGGTTCCTGTACCTCGGGGACGGTTTCGGCGGGGCGTATCTGTACCGCTTCCGGACGTGGGCAATCGGGGTGATTGGCTCCTACCCGATCGACCGGTTCAACAGGCTCGATGTTGCGCTGAACTGGCTGAACCTTTCACGCGATAATCTCGATTTCCCGTTTGAGAAACCACAACGCCGCTCCCTGCTGATGCCGACCATTTCGTACGTCAACGACAATTCCCTGTGGCAGGGTGGGTGGTTTGCCCCGAACAACGGCTCGCGGTTCAACCTTACTTTTTACGGTACACCCAAGTTCGGCAGCGAATCTCTCGATCTGTACACGATGACGCTCGACTACCGGAAATACAACAAGTTCGGGCAGGAGTACGTGTTCGTCTACCGGTTTGCGGGAGGGATCAGCAACGGTGCGGACAGGCAGAATTTCTTCATCGGGGGAACGGACGGATGGATGAACCGGCGCTTCGACGGGGGTTCGATCCCGATCGTGAATGTGGAGGACTACGCATTCCTGACGCCGGTCCTGCCGGTTCGCGGGTACAATTACAACGCCCGGAGCGGAACACGCTTTGCCGTGGCCAACCTCGAGTTGCGGTTCCCGCTCGTCCGGTACTTCATCCTCGGCGCGTTGCCGATCGGGTTCCAGAACATCCTGGGGGCGGCGTTTATCGACGTTGGTTCGGCCTGGACCCACACGAAATCATGGCAGCCATTCCATCGAACGGAGGCCGGCGTGCGCAACAAGGATCTTCTGGTAGGGACAGGACTGGGTAGCCGGCTTATCTTCATGGGCTTCCCGCTTCGTATCGACGTGGCGTGGAACTTCAATGGCTCCAGCTTTTCACAGCCGATCTACTATTTCTCGCTCGGCCCCGAGTTCTGACCTGATCCAGCCCCAGCGAGGGCTCCTAAAAGTGGCAGAAACGAAAACGTCCCGTCAATCGACGGGACGTTTTTTTT
>DKJQ01000142.1 GCA_002454845.1 Ignavibacteria bacterium UBA6688 | reverse complement strand
TTTTTCATTTTTAATTTTTAATTTTTAATTGAACCACCTCCGGATACTTCGTCCCCGCCGCCGTGTTGAAGACCAGTACGGAATCTTCTTCCGTGATCAAACCCTCCGTCAACAAATGCCGCAACGCGGCAAATGCCGCGGCCCCTTCGGGGCAGATGAAAAGACCCTCTTTGCGCGCGAGTTCATGAACCGTGGCAACAATCTCATCCTCCCCGATCTCAACCGCGGCTCCATTACTCTTGTAGACCGCATCGAGAATCATGTAATCGGCGAAGGCCTTCGGCACGCGCAGACCGGAGGCGATCGTCGCCGCCCCTTCCCAGAACTGCGAATCCGCCTTTCGTTCCTTGAATGCCTTCACAATGGGGGCGCAACCGCTCGATTGGACCGAGATCATCTTCGGCCGCTTGCTGCCGATCCACCCCAACTGTTCCATTTCATCGAACGCCTTCCACATCCCGATCAAACCCGTCCCCCCTCCGGTTGGATAGACCACCACGTCCGGCAATTCGTACTCGTACTGTTCCGCCAGCTCGTACCCCATGATTTTCTTGCCCTCCAGCCGATACGGTTCCTTCAGGGTTGACACATCGAACCAATCGGGATTCGAGTTGCGGAGTTGGTTCATGCGCTTCGCCGCATCGCTGATGTTGCCCTTCACGAGTTCGACATGCGCCCCGCACACCTGCGATTCTTTGATGTTGATCTCCGGCGTGTCCTCCGGGAGAAAAATGTACGCCTCCAACCCGGCACGCGCGGCGTATGCCGCCGAAGCGCCTGCGGCGTTCCCGGCTGAAGGGATGCAGATCTTCTTCACCCCCAGCTCTTTTGCCTTGGAGACCGCCATTGCCAGACCGCGGGCCTTGAAGGAGCCGGTCGGTAACTGCCCCTCATCCTTCATCCGGAGCAATGGGAGACCGATCTCCGCTCCCAGCGTGGGGAGAGGGACGATAGGGGTGAACTGTTCCCCGAGCGAGACGATATGCTCTTCCCGCTCAATCGGGAGCATGGGGAAAAACTTCCACATCGACGGGGGTTGCTGTTGCATCTTCTCCCTGCTCATGGACGATCGGACCGCATTCAGGTCGTAACGGGCGAGAAGAGACTTGCCACAAGAGCGGCACACAGTTTGAAGCTCGTGGGGAGAATGTCGATCACCACAGACACTGCATTCGAGATGGGTCAGAGCGGTCATGGGAGTGTGGATTGATGGGAGATGATATCATTGGTTTAAAACGTGCCGAGAATGTAGAGTGAGTTCATCGGAGAATCAAGAGGAAAGGCCGGACCACTACGGGCCCCAACCTCACGGAAGAGAAGGCAGTCTTCCCTCCATGCTCCTAAGAACACCGGCTTCACGTCCTTCTCAATATTGATATTCAATCCGTTTTTGGCTACTTTGGCGTAACTTTTAAGCCCACGAAATACGCTAAAGTCACGAAATAAAGAATTTGATGCTTAATACCTTCCATCATTCTCATTCAGTACGATCACTGAGGAATCTATGAAGCAACGATTGCCCGTCCTGTTGGTCTGTTGCCTTCTTTTCTCTGCAACGGCGTTTTCCCTTCCCCGCTTTGCAAGCCGGACTAATTTTTCCTGCCAGAGCTGTCACGTGAACCCAAGCGGCGGCGGGATGCGCAACACGTTCGGCCTGTCGTACGGACGGGAGGATATCGTCCTCGAATCGCTCCAGGAGGAGTACGGACTCGAGGAGTTCACGACGCAGATCAACGATTTCATTTCCTATGGCGTCGATTTTCGCTTCCTCGCCTTCACTCAAATGAAGGATAATCCTGAGGAGTCGCGGAGCTCGTTCTTCCCGATGCAGGCGGATGTGTATTTCAACCTCGCGATCTCGAAGCGGGTCAGCCTGTTTGTGAACCCGGCGTTCGGACCCTTCAACCGGTACGAGGTTTTCGGGATTGCGAGAATCCTTCCTGCGAGCGGTTACATCAAGCTGGGCCGCTTCACCCCTCCGTACGGCCTCCGCCTGGACGACCACACCTCTTCCGTGCGGGAGGTGACGCCCTTCAGGAACAATACCGGACAACAAACCGGCATCGAGGTCGGCTTGAACCCGGGGCCTTTTTCCCTGCTTGCGGCATTGACCAACGGCGTTGTGGGGGACCGGGATGGAGACATGGCGAAAGCGGTGTTTGGAAAAGCAGAAGGGCGGTTCAACCTTGGGCCGGCAAACCTGATGCTCGGAGTGTCATCCTACAACGATGTTTCGGGACCGGAACGGTATAACATGGTCGGTGGCTACGGCGCCCTGACGTTCTTCAACAGGCTCACGGTCGTCGGCGACGTGGAACGCATTGAGGGGAACTCACCGCTGATGGGAATTAACGGTGACCGGCTCCAGCGAAACGCGGCCGGCAGGGACCTCAAACAACTGGCGTTGATGGTCGAGGGGAGCTACATGGTCATTCCGGGACTCGACCTGAAGGTGATGTACGATTTCTTCGATCCGAATACGGATGTGCAGAGCGGGAGCGTCACACGCCTTTCGGGGGGATTTGAATTTTTCCCGCTCAGCGGCGTCGAGGTGCGGCCCCTTCTTCGCTTGACCTCAGATGATGTGATCAACCGCGATGTCGTTGATCTCCACGTCCTCTTCCATTTCTATTTATAGGAAAGGTTCTCCATGAAGCGTCTTCTTCCCCTTGTGATAACGATCGGGGCCGCTGCCCTTGTGATGGGAATCGGGATGGCTGCACAGGCCAAAAAGGGCCCGAGCTTCGCGAAAGAGGTGCACCCTCTCATCAAATCGAATTGCCTCCCATGCCACCTTGAAGAGAACGAAAACCCGAGCGGCCTTGCGATGGACGATTACGAAAGGCTGATGAAGGGGGGGAACCATGAGAAAACCGTGGTGGCCGGGAAACCAAAAGAGAGCAACTTGTACCTGAAGCTTCTTCCCAATCCTCCGTTCGGCAAACAAATGGCTCGCAACCGGAAGAAATTGAGCGACGAGGAGGTGAAGATCGTGTATGATTGGATTGAGGCGGGGGCTAGGAAAGATTGAGAGCTGAGGGTTTCAAGTTCAAAGTTTAAGGTTGAAGGTTGAAGGTTGAAGGGTTGAATTCTGCCACCTGATGTCCTACTCCACCTTCTCCACCTTCACCGAGTTTGTTGAGCCTTTCGACAGAAGCGGGATTCCGGCCGTATAGACCACGTAATCCCCCGCCTGCACATACCCGTGCCGCTTCAATTCTTCATTGATCTTCTTGAATGCCTCGTCGGTGCCGCCGACAAAATCGGGAATGAGGATGCCGCGCACACCCCAGATCAGATTCAGGCGACGCAACACTTTCTCCCTCCCTGTCACGGCGAGAATGGGGGAGGTGGGACGATACTTCGCGATGTTCATCGCGCTGTAGCCGGAGAACGTGATCGGCACAATGGCCCTGGCATTCAACTGGCGCGCGATGACACACGCTGCCCGCCCCATCGCATCGGAGATGCGCTGGTCCAGATTGATGGAAACGTGCTCGATATCGAGACGGTCGCGCCGGTGCTCCTCCGCCTTCCGGATGATCCGGTCCATCGTTCCGACCGCTTCCATGGGGAACCTGCCGACGGACGTTTCACCGCTCAGCATCACCGCATCGGCCCCGTCGATCACCGCATTGGCAACATCGTTTGCCTCTGCGCGTGTGGGGCGGGGATATTCGATCATGGATTCGAGCATCTGCGTCGCGACGATGACCGGAACGCCTGCATCGTTGCACTTCCTCACGATCATCTTTTGAATCACCGGCACTTCTTCAGGTTCCAGTTCCACACCGAGGTCCCCACGGGCCACCATGATCACGTCCGCCTCGCGAATGATCGCGTCGATGTCATCGACGGCCTCCCCCTTCTCAATCTTTGCGACGATCGGCACCCGCTTTCCTTTCGGGGCCCGCTGAATCAGGATTTCCCGTAGTTGCCGGATATCCTCCGCCGAACGAACGAATGACAGAGCCACGTAATCGATATCGTTGGCAAGCCCAAACTGCAAGTCGTCAATATCTTTGTCGGTGTAGGAGGGAACGCTCACCTTCACCCCTGGAAGGTTCATCCCCTTCTTCTCCGACAGGATGCCGCCGTTGATCGCCTTGCAGATCACATCCCTTTCCGTTTTCTCCATCACGGTGAACTTCATTTTCCCATCGTCCACCAGGATCGTGTCCCCTTCCCGTACATCCACTGCGAGTTGCTTGTACGTTGTTGACACACGCTGTTCATTCCCCTCGATCTCATCGATGGTAAAGGTAAAGGTCGCGCCCGTCTTGATCTCGACCTTTTTTTCCCGGAGGAATCCCGTGCGGATCTTGGGTCCGCTGAGATCCTGCAACAGCGTGATGTATTCCCCGGAGCGGCGGCTCGCCTCCTTGACATTCTCGATTACTTTCTGATGCTGTTCGTGCGTTCCATGGGAGAAGTTGAGGCGTGCGACATCCATGCCGGACTCGATGAGCTTCACGAGCACATCGACGCTCTGCGATGCGGGTCCGATGGTGCAGATGATCTTGGTATTGCCGAACGAGGTAGGGCGGTTCATACGGAATGGTTCCCGGGTGTGTGGAGGGCCTGGACGATGGCGGGCAGGATGACCCCGGCTTTGCCGAGGATCGTTTCATGCACACGCGACGAAAGGTCGGTATACTCCTGATTAATTTCAACCACGTACGCGCCTGTGTTCAATGCGGCCAGCGGGAGCGAAGCGGCAGGGTACACGACCGCCGACGTTCCCACGCTTATGAATACGTCGCAATGACCGGCAGCCCACTCGGCTCGTGCAAAGGTATCGGGCGGGAGGAACTCTCCAAACCACACAACGTCGGGACGAATCAACCCCCCGCACCGCCTGCACCTCGGCACTTTGCCCGAGGCATCGAGGGACACATCATCCTCACGCTCCTTGCAATCGATGCAATAGCTTCGTTCGATGTTGCCATGGAGTTCCAGGACGCCTGTGCTTCCCGCACGAATATGGAGGTTATCGACGTTTTGGGTCACAAGGGTAAACTCGGGGACGAGCTTTTGCAGTTCGACCAGCGCGGTATGGGCTGGATTGGGGACGACCTCCTTCATCACTTTCTTCCGATAGGAGTACCATTCCCATACCAGGTCCGGGTTGCGGATGAAGGAATCGAAATTGGCGAGCTCCTCCGGCTTGAACTTCTTCCAGAGCCCGTCGTCCCCCCGGAAGGTCGGGACGCCGCTCTCGGCGGAGACGCCGGCTCCCGTCAGGACACAGACCGACCGTGCGCTGCCAAGATTTTCAATCAATCGCTTCGAGAAGCTCATCGCTTTGGGAGCAGGAGAAGAAGATCGTAGCCGGCCTGTTCTATGACCGACGGATCCATGACCGAACGCCGGTACTTCCCTTGAAGCCAGAGTTCCAACTGGTCGTCATACCGGCCGTGATATACTTGTCCCGATTGCCCCGGGGGTGTGACCGCGCGGCCATTATTAACATCGGCAAGATCGAAAATTTGTCGCGTGGAGGGCCCGACATTATTGAGAAACGGTCTGCCGAGGGAGAAATTGCCGTTGTTGATGGTGGAGTGCGATCCCCCGATCGGGTACGGACCGCGGTTGAAGACCGGACGCAGGAGCTCGTTGCCACCGAACACGTGGTGAAACTCCACGGTATGCACCCTCCCCCATTTCCATTCCTTCAGTTCGCCTCCCAGGGTCTGTTTCAAATTGGCGATTGCCTGGTGGAGGCTGAGGCGGATGATGTCGTCCATCGTTTCCACTTGCGGGGTAGTAACATCATCAAACCAGGGGGACCTTCCCTTCCGCATCAGGTTTGTCAGAGTAGAAAGCGGTATCGAAGAGAGGGTATCGTACAGGCCCAGGAGTTCCTTCCCCATTTCATCTTCAAGGGTGTTCCGGATCATCCCTGTAAAGAAGGTCTGAAACAGGGTAGTCGACACATCCGCTTCCCCCATTTCAAAGTTCCAATTGCGGAAATACGTTAACGCCATACGGACATCGGCGTCCTCCACCCGTTCACCCTGAAATGCCTTGAGAACGATGGGAACAACTTCTCTGGCATGAGGTGAAAGAAGATCGAACTGCATCCCTTGCATATCCTCGAGAGAAAATTGCGGTTTGCTTCGAAGCAACTCGGCGATCCGCGTGATCCTCCACGGCGGTTCCCAGAGATTGGAGATGTAATGAGGATAGGAATCGGAGACGATTTTGTTGTTGGCTGTTGCGACAAATCCCTCTGGAGGGTTGGCGAGTTGCGGCATCTGATCGAACGGAACAAACCCCTTCCAATCGAACTCGTCGTTCCAGCCCGGAAACGGGAGTGTATGAGAATTGGCTCTCCGGACCGGCAGCTTACCAGCTGTGGAATAGCCGATATTCCCGCTCGTATCTGCGTACACGAAATTTTGAGCAGGCACGCCGAAATGGCGCAATCCCTCGCGGAATTCCTGCCATGTGGAAGCCCGGTTGATCATGTAAAACGCGCGGAGTTCATGGGAAACTTCGTGTCCCGTCCATCGCATCGAAAGGAGATTGCGCGAAAACCTGGCAGATTCCTCGAGACGATTGATAATGGGGCCCCGATGGGTTCGATAGGTTGTCAACAGCACCGGCCTTCCGTCTTTCACAAGAATCGAATCGATTCGCTGCTCCACCGGACGCCATGTATTGTTGAACCGGGACCGGCTTGGGTGCTGGATGGAATCGACCTCCTCGACATAGAAATCCTGGTCGTCCATCATCGCATTGGTGACACCCCATGCGATGGAGCGGTTTCTTCCGATGACAACGAACGGAGTTCCCACGATGGAGGCGCCGGCGACATCAAGTCCGGGGGCAGAGACATGGAGGTCGTACCACCGGGCCGGAATGGCAAAAAGAAGATGAGGGTCATTGGCAAGCATCGGTTTGCCTGTCACTGATCTCGAGCCCGAAATTGCCCAGGCGTTGCTTCCACTCTGAAACCCGCCGCTTCCGAGGAGGCTCCTGTATGCCTGGTCCGCTTTCAGCAGGTCAAGTCCCATGGAGGCGGACTTTCTTCCCCGCAGCGCGTCCGGAATGATGATGATGCCATCTTCGGGCCAGGACGGAAAGATTTCTGCCGCCTTCGCAGCTCCGAACCGCTCCACCAGCTCGCCGAGAACGATATCGACCCAGCGGGAATAGTTCAGCTCCCAC
Source organism: Ignavibacteria bacterium UBA6688 (assembly GCA_002454845.1). Lineage (GTDB taxonomy): Bacteria > Bacteroidota > Ignavibacteria > UBA10030 > UBA10030 > UBA6688. Next base: position 534 of record DKJQ01000142.1, on the reverse strand, counting down.
GCCATCAACCGGCTCACAAGCACGGAATGTTCGACGGTCCATGGTTCCGGATCGATTTTGAGCAGGTCGAATTCAACTGGATATTTTCCCCGGCTGTTCGCGATATATGTCGAGACACCGTCCGCGTAGGACTGAAGGGCTATACGGGTCCCTTCATCCAAGTCCCCCGTGAGACGTTGGGCGTGCTGCCAAATCCCGAGGGTTCGAAACATTTTATCAATGACGAGCGCCCGCTCCCCCAGCACTTCGGCGAGCTTCCCCTGCCCGGCTCTCCGTACCAACTCCAGTTGCCAGAGCCTGTCTTGAGCATGCAGGTACCCGACAGCGAAGTAGGCATCATGCTCGGATCCGGCCATCACATGCGGCACACCGAATTCGTCACGGTAGATCTTCGTTTCGGTATGAATCCCCTGAACTCGGATCGTTCCCGATTCTGTCGGATAGGATTTGGTGATCGTGTAGTACAGGAAGATAACGAGGGCAAAGAGGAGAACTGCCCCAGTCCCCAGAATGCCCAGAATGATCTTGAGGCGT
>DKJQ01000227.1 GCA_002454845.1 Ignavibacteria bacterium UBA6688 | reverse complement strand
GATTGCTTCGTCGTCCTTCGCTAATGGTTCAAATTGTAAGACGCTACGCGTCTTGCAGTAGTACGCCTCCGGCCTTTTCCCGAAGGGATCCCTTTGGGAGTGGCAATTTCTTTCCTTGAACAGTCTGCTAGAGATCCGGTCGAAAAGTATCGCCACCAAGGCACGAAGACACAAAGGTTTTGAAAATGGAACAAAAACAAGAATGCTTTCTTCGTGCCTTAGTGACTTTGTGGCAATTTCTTTCCTTGAACAGTCTGCTAGAGGACAAGTTTTTCGCCGATGGCAAAGCCTTTTTCTGTCGCCTGGAGCTTCACCGCCTGCATTGCCGGATCGTGTTCGAGGAACAAAATCCATCCTTCTTCATAGGCCTGCGGAAGTATCCGTTTTTTCTCCTCGATTGTCACCAAGGGTCGGACATCATATCCCATAACGTACGGATATGGGATATGCGAGGCCGTGGGGACAAGATCGCAGCAAAACAACATCGTGGTCTTCCCGTCCGAGATTTTGGGGAGCTGTTGTGCGGAGGTATGGCCGTTACACACAATCAGGTCGATCCCCGGAAAGATCTCAAACTCTCCCTCCACCAGTTCCAGGACCCCGTGCTCCATCAGCGGCATAAAATCGTCCCGCATGAAACTCCCGCGGTCCTTGTCGGTCGGCTTCTGTGAGAGCTCCCAGTGATCCTTCTGAACGTAGTACCGTGCGTGGGGAAAGGTCGGGACGAGCTTTCCCTCCACGAGCGTGGTCGACCCTCCCGCGTGATCGAAATGCAGGTGTGTGAGGATCACATCGGTGATGTCGTCGGGCGTGACGCCATGCTGCTTCAGAGACGAGAGGAGATCGTGGCGAGTGGTATCGAGCTTGTAAATATCCTTGAGCTTGTCGGGCCACTTGGTCCCATTCCCGTCATCAACGAGGATCGTCCGACCGTCTCCCCGGATGAGCCAGCACCGCGCGGCGAGGTCGATCCGTTGCCGTTCATCCGGCGCGTTGGTCTTGCTCCAGAAGACCCACGGAACAACGCCGAACATCGCTCCACCGTCGAGCGCAAAGTGTCCGGTCTCAATAACGTGGATGTCGTACCTGCCGATCTTCATGGAATAACGAGCCCGACTTTGGAATTGGAATGTGCTCCGGAAGAAGGTCCCGGACCAAAACAAAAGAAGGTCGGTTGCCGTTCGCCACCAGATGGTGAAGCGGGGCACCGACCTTCGCAGGACATGGACAACGAGTTACTTTCGGAAGTGAGACGTTGCTGCCGAAAGCTCCGCAAATTGACGCTCCGGGTGAAGCGTCTTTGCCCGTTCGTACAATAATTCTTCGCTCTCCACGTGGTTCGGATCCGGGACGCAGCAATCGACGGGACAAACCGCCGCACACTGTTCCTGATCGAAGTGACCGACACACTCGGTGCATTTTTCCGGAACGATGTAGTAGAAGTCGTTCGAGATGGGTTCGTTCATCGCGCCGTTCAACTCCCACTGCACACCGCCGGCATAGATGGCGGTATTCGGACATTCAGGCTCGCACGCCCCGCAATTGATACATTCCTCTGTGATCATTGTTGCCATTCGAGAATCTCCTTTTACGTTAAGACACTGGTGGTATCTGGTAGTGACGACCGTACTTGATTGTCGGGAATTCAAAGGGTCCGGGTTCCGTTGGACCGCTCTTCAAAGATTGCTCAACGTGGATCAGGCACCGCCGTATGTCACGCAGCAACTCATCCACGACCAAACCCTGATGGATCGGTTCGTAGGGAGTGATTTTCGCAATCGCTTTTGAGAACTGGCTGTTGGCTCCCTTCCAGTTCCCGCTCTCAAGATGGTAACACCCGACTGCGACCTGAATCAAGCCCTGGAGGAACAACCTGTCATCTTCACGATACTCGTGCCAGAGGTCCTCAAGGATATCGTGCGCTTCGAAGAAAAAACGCCTGTTAAACTCCCGGATCCCCTGGTGAAATCGCTCATCCATCTGGGGTGAGTATAGCAAATAGAGACAAAAAAAACAAGGAGAAGTTCAAGTCCCATTTTCAGCAGCAATCCCCCCCTCGAACCTGATGCCCTTTCACAGCCAGACCTGACAGGTTTTTGAAACCTGTCAGGTCTTTTGGCTTGCTTCAAAGATATTTTCGTTCGAGGATTTTTCCGGCCGAATCATAGACATAGATGAGCGGCACACCGGTCGGGATGTTCAGTTCAAGGACCTGTTCGCGGGTAAGATTGTCGAGCTTCATCACGATCGACCGGAGGCTGTTCCCGTGTGCGGTGACGATCACGTCCCTCCCCGCCAGAATATCGGGAAGGATTTTGGACTCGAAGTACGGCAGAGTCCGGGCGGCTGTATCTTTCAAGCTCTCGCTGTACCCATCAGGATTGAGCTCGGTGACTTCTTTCGGGGGTGGAACATCATAACTGCGGCGCCAGATCTTCACCTGATCATCCCCATACTTCGTCGCCGTCTCAGCCTTATTGAGCCCCTGCAGTGCACCATAATGCCGCTCGTTCAGCGCCTGATCGTGCTCGGTCGGAAGACTCTCCTGGCCAATAATCTTCAGGACGATGCTGAGCGTGTCATTGGCTCTCTTGAGGACGGAGCTATAAGCCTTGTCGAACTTGTAAGACTTCAATTTTTCTCCCGCCTCGTGCGCCTCCTTCACTCCTTTCGGGGATAGGGGGACATCCACCCATCCGGTGAAGCGGTTTTCCAGGTTCCATTGCGATTCGCCATGGCGAAGGAGAACGAGATTGGGCATGGGACATATCCTTTGATTTCAAGGTTCGGGGATGGTCACTCGATTGTGAAGAAACGGGCCTCCGGATGATGAACGATGATCGCGGAGGTGGATTGTTCGGGCTCCATCTGGTACTCGTCCGAGAGAGTGACGGAGATGCGTCCGGGCTCGAGCAACTTGAAGAGCTTCGCCTGGTCGTCCAGGTTCGGACAGGCCGGATAACCGAAACTGAATCGCGACCCCTGGTAGCCCTGGCTGAAAAGCTTCCGAATCTCCGGGGCGTCCTTGCCGGCAATCCCCAACTCCTCGCGGATCCGCTTGTGCCACAATTCCGCCAGCGCCTCTGCGGTCTCCACGCTGAGCCCGTGAAAATATAAGTAATCTTTGTACTGATTGCTCGCATAGAGTTTGCGCGCGTGCTCCGAGGCAGCGCGACCGACCGTGACAACATGACATGCGAGGACGTCGATGCTTCCGGAACCGACAGGGGCAAAAAAATCGGAAATGCATAGGTTCCTGTCGCTCTTCTGCCGGGGGAACGTGAACCGGAGCCGTTCCCGCAGCGATGGGGAGGATGGGTTGTTGTCGTTTTCAGGAATGTGATAGACGATGAGGTCGTTCCCCTCCGACTGGCAGGGGAAGTAGCCGTAAACGGCCATGGGATGCAGGAGCCCTTCAGCTTTTGCTTTCTCTTTCAATTTCCGGAAATCAGGATGGATCTGTTCCCGGATAATGCGCGCGTGTTCCTCCTCGGTTTGCCTGCCACGCACAACCCTCCACTGTCCCCGAATCAGTGCGGTCTCGTTGATGTACGTGTAGACCTCATCGAGCGCAATGTCCTCCACGATCCGTGAACCCCAGAACGGGGGTGCAGGGATTGGCACATCGGTGCCGATACGCGAACGCGCTGATCGGACTTTAACTTCTGCACCGGCTTCCTTTTTCAATTCCTCTTCAATGAGGGCAATCTTGGCTTCAGCCCCCGTGAGTACAACCTCGTCGTTGGACTGAGCCGGGTCCGGTGAAGGCACTTCTCCACCCCCGTTCTTGATGGCCTCCATCAACCGCAAGCCGCCGAACGCATCGCTCGCGTAGTACACCCGGCCACGATAGACCGATCGAAGATCGTCTTCCACATATCGACGCGTCAAGGCGGCCCCCCCAAGAATCACCGGAATGCGGAGGTTCCGCTCCTCCATCACGCCCAGGTTTTGCTTCATGATGAGCGTCGACTTGACCAACAGCCCGCTCATGCCGATCGCGTCCGCGTTGTGCTCTTCGACCGCGTGCAACATCGTCTCGATGGGGCACTTGATCCCAAGGTTGATCACCTTGTAGCCATTATTCGTCAGGATGATATCCACGAGGTTCTTGCCGATGTCGTGCACGTCCCCTTTCACCGTGGCGATAATCATCGTCCCCTTACGGCTCTCCTCATCCTTCTCCATGAATTGTTCAAGATAGGCGACAGACGCCTTCATCACTTCCGCTGATTGCAGAACAAAGGGAAGCTGCATCTGTCCGGATCCGAACAGGTCCCCGACAACCTTCATGCCATCCAACAGGAAGGTATTGATAATCTCCAGCGCGGAGTGCTTTTTCAGCGCCTCATCAAGGTCGGCTTGAAGACCGGCTTTGTCGCCGTCGATGATCCGGTTCTTCAGTCGCTCCTCAACCGGTCCTCCCGTTACCCCGGCTTTCTTCGACGGCTCTCCTTGCCGACCGTCGGCATATGCCATAAATTCGGTGAGAGGGTCGCTGAGGACCTTTCGGCCTTCCCCCTCCCCCTCAAACGTCCGTTCGTCGAACACCAGGCGCCGGCACAGTTCCCTCCCCTCCTCGTCTATCTTAAAAAGGGGCATAATCTTGGAGGCATGCACGATGGCCATGTCGAGACCTGCCTCGACCGCATAGTGCAGAAAGGCGCTGTTGAGCATATGTCGGGCATGAGGAGAAAGGCCGAACGAGATATTACTCACACCGAGGATCGTATGGACACCAGGGAGCCGTTTCTTGATAAGCCGGATCGCTTCGATCGTCTCCATTCCGGCCCGGCGGAATTCCTCATCCCCGGAGCCGAGCGTAAACGTTAGGGTATCGAAAATCAGGTCGTGGGCCTTCATGCCGTGCTTGTGAACGGCAAGGTCATAGATGCGTTCCGCGACAGCGAGCTTGTCCGCAGCTGTTTTGGCCATTCCCCGTTCGTCGATGGTCAGGGCGATAACGGCAGCCCCGTACCGCTTGCACATCGTCACAACTCTCTCAAGTCGCCCCTCCCCATCTTCAAGGTTGATGGAGTTGACAACGGCTTTTCCGCCGATCCGCTGCAACGCCTCCTCGATCACGGGCGGTTCGGTCGAATCGATGACAAGGGGGATCTGAATCTGGGTATTGAAACGGGTGATCAACTCCCGCATATCCTTCACCTCATCCCGCCCCACATACGCGGCACAGACGTCGAGCATATGGGCCTGCTCCTTCGCCTGGGCACGCCCCATAGCCACCATGCCCTCCCAATCCTCCTTTGCCAGCAGATCACGAAAGAGCTTACTGCCATTGGCATTGGTCCGTTCGCCGACCAACACCGGGGGAGGGGTGGTTCGAAACGCGGAGGTTTGGTACAGGCTCGAAGCGCCCGGAATGAACTCCACCGACCTCTTTGACGGTGCCAGATTCCCGACAGACTGCACAAGTTGACGTATGTGTTCCTTTGTTGTACCGCAACACCCTCCCACGACCTGCACACCGAGGTCTTTCACGAAGTGCGAAAGGTACTGGACCAGTTCTTCCGGCGTGAGGTGATAATGGGCGAGACCGCCGATATTCTCCGGCAGGCCGGCGTTCGGCATCACGAAGATAGGTTTGGGACTACCTGAGGAGAGGACGCGGATGTGTTCGGACATTTCCCTCGGACCGGTGGCGCAGTTCATTCCGATGACATCCACATCGTACGGTTCGATGGAAGTGAGTGCGGCGGAGATTTCGGTGCCGAGGAGCATGGTACCCAACGTCTCAATCGTCACGGAGACGATGATGGGAACACGCTTCTTGGTATCCGAGAATGTATCGGTGATTCCGCAAAGTGCGGCCTTGATCTGGAGAACGTCCTGGCATGTCTCAACCGCGAAGAGGTCCACTCCCCCCTCGAGCAATCCTCTCGCCTGGATGGCGTATCCCTTCGCCATTTCCTGGAAGCCGATGTGTCCGAGCGAGGGGAGTTTTGTGGTGGGCCCCATTGATCCGGCAACGAACCGCGGATGGCTCTTCCCAGAATAGTCCGAAGCAACGCGCTTGGCTATCTGCGCAGCCCTGAAATTCAGTTCGTACGCCTTCTCCTCCAGTCCATACTCAGAAAGAACGACGGGTGTGCTGCCGAAGGAGTTGGTTTCGATGACATCGCACCCCGCCTCGAGGTAGTCGTTGTGGACGTTTTCGACCGCGGAGGGTTTCGAGAGGACGAGGTGTTCGTTGCAGCCGTTCAGATGTTCGCCGCCGAAGTCCTCAGGGGTGAGGTGTTGTCCCTGCAGGTGGGTTCCGGTCGCGCCGTCAAAAACGATGATTTTTTCCTTGAGAATCTCTAAAAACGATTTGGCCATGGTTGTGTGGTCTGTTCCGCTATCAAGCAAAAAACCCCGGAGCATGCGGCGCCGGGGCTGGAAATCAATTCCGAGCGACGCTTTAGCTGTTCTTTATCGTGGCAGCAAGCTGTCGGTCAAATCGCCACGGGAAAAATGTAGTAAAGAAACGAACGAAGTGCAAATGAATGGCGGAGTTCAATTTTTGACTTTCCGAGCTTTGCAGCACCCTTCGACTTCGCTC
>DKJQ01000109.1 GCA_002454845.1 Ignavibacteria bacterium UBA6688 | reverse complement strand
GGGATGTGATACTACCCCTTGACGGTTGTGCTTGAATATTGAGTTTCTCAACATTGAGAGTGATGACTTTTTGAAAGGGCGACACCGCATGCTGTCGCCTTTTGTTTTATTGACCCTTGACTCTGAATCAGCCGTTTCTTACAATTGAACACTCACCCGAATTCACTCAACATTCGAGGTGGCTTTCCAAAACCGGGAAAGCCTGACTCAAAAACTCTTAAAGGAGGCGGTATGATGAAGTTGAAATCAGCTTTCACGATCGGGCTTGCTCTGGCTGTCGGATTGTCGATGATGCTGTACGTCACCGGATGCTCCGAGTCAGATCCGGTCGATGAGGGAGTGAAGCCGATTACGGAGGATCTCTTCCCCCTTGTTGTTGGTCACAAATTGACCTTCAGCGGTTTCCTGCGCGACAAAACGACCGACGTCAATATCGAGGCGACGGGGGCTGTTTATGAAGCACGCATGACGGTCTCGGCGAACAGCGCAGCGACGCCCTTCGGACCTGCGCATGTCCTGTCGGATTCACAGAGGGTTCCCACCGGCATCGCGAATCCTCCCACCACGTGGGTAGTGAGCTCATTTTATATTCAGCGCGACGCACCCACGGGAAGTGGAAACTTCAGCTTCCTCACCAATATCGGCCGATTCTACCGGTTGTTCGGACTCAGCCGCCCTGATTCGTTGCAGTGGATCCAATTGGTGAAACAGGACGCAGGTATCGGGGTTGAGTGGAATGGATTTGACGGCACTTGGACTGGACCAACCGGCCAGGTCCGATTGCAGATTGTAGGAAAGATCGAGGGACAGGAATCGCTCACGCTCGGCGGGCAAACGTTTAATGCGTACAAGATAACCGCCACAAGAAAAGTCTACCTCGGTGGCTCCACGACGCCGGCGCAGGTTGGTCAAACAGCCACAATCTGGCTGGTGGCGAATCTCGGAATCGTCAAATTCATCTTTAACGCTGACGGCGAAAGCAACGGGTTCTATAGAGAGTTCAAAAGTAAGAACTTCTAACAATCAGCAACCCACTGCATTTTTCAAAAGACCCCGACTATTCCAAGTCGGGGTTTTTTGAGGTTGCAGAACAATTCTCATTCTTAACCCGGGAGGCACCACCCTCATGATGCAACAGAACCTTGCGCGAAACTCCATCCTCGGTCTCCTTCTTACGTTGTTCGTCCTTCCCCTTGCGGCACAGACGACCGGTTCCCTGAGTGGAACCATCCGCGACGTGGAAACGCGTGAAGGAGTCCCGAACGTCAACGTCGTGTTGCGGGGAACGGGCTACGGCGCCGCATCTGATATCGATGGGCGCTACACCATCCCCTCTGTTGCACCGGGAACGTATACGATGAGGGTCTCCTCGGTCGGATTTAAGCGCATCGAGGCGACGGTGACCATCGTCGCAGGACAAACAACAACCCGTGATTTCACGCTTGAGCATGAGCTGCTGCATGTGGGGGAGATCATGGTGTACGGCGCGTCGCTCCGGCAGGAACGCATCACCGACGCGCCCGCCGCGGTCTCCGTGATCGAGGCAAAAGATATTTCCAGGTTCGCAGGGAGCGGTCAGCTTCCCAAGCTGCTCGAATCCGAACCGGGAGTCGATATTGTGCAAAGCGGCCTCTTCGACTTCAATATCAACACGCGGGGCTTCAACAGTTCCCTGAACCGCCGACTTTTAATCTTGGTGGATGGACGCGATCTCGGTACTGCATTCCTGAGCGCTACGGAGTGGAACGGCCTCTCCGTCCCACTCGAAGAGTTCGGGCGCATCGAGCTGGTGAAGGGTCCCGGCTCCGCGCTCTACGGCGCCAACGCTTTCAATGGTGTGTTGAATGTGACTTCCCTTCCCCCCAAGGCGTCTCTGGGCAACCGGGTCATCGTCGGGGGGGGTGAGAAAAGCGCCTACCGCGCGGATGTCCGGCATGCAGGTGCAACAGGAGCCTGGGGATACAAGGTCAACGCGGGGATCATGAGCGGCAAGAGCTTCAGCACCATCCGCACCAACCGGCAGTTTGAATATCCCGGCCTTAATCCTTTCCTCAATAACGAAGTGCGCGATCTGAACCTGGACGCGGTTCAAACCATGTATGGCTCCGCCCGTCTCGACTACGATTATGCAGGCGGGGGCATTGCGACCATTGAAGGGGGAATTTCGCAGGCCGAGAACGAGGTGATCGTGACTGGGATTGGTCGTGTCCAGGTCCAAAAAGCAACAAAGCCGTGGGCCCGGGCGAGTTACACCGGTCACGGGTTCAATGTCCTGCTCTGGACCAACGGTCGGCATAACATCCTGCCGGAACAGTCTCTCTCGACAGGATTACCCTTGACACAGAATGCCCAGATCTCTCACGGGGAAGTGCAGTACACCTTCGCAGCACTTGAGAACAGCCTTTTTGTCATCGCAGGCGCTTCTCATCGCCTCGTGAGCATCGATACCGAGGGAAGTCTGATGCTCTCGACGAGAGACGACGATATGAGCGGGGTTTTCGCCCAGGCCGAATATAAAGTCTCGGAACACTTGAAGGGGGTTGTTGCCGCGCGTTGGGACCGGAGTTCGCTCCATCCCAGCCAATTTTCCCCCAAGGCGGCAATCGTCTGGTCCCCCGTTGCCGGGCACACGCTCCGAGCAACCTATAACCAGGCATTCCAATCCCCCAATTACTCCGAGCTCTATCTCTACGTCAAACATCCCACGACAGCGCTGGCGTATCTCGGAAACGACCAATTGCTGCCTGAACAAATCACCGGGTATGAGTTAGGGTACAAGGCCGTTTTCTCGAACTCGCTTTTCCTCAGCATCGATGGGTACTACAACCAACTCAAAAATTTTGTCACCGACCTGGGGCCCGGGGTCAATCCAAATTATCCGTTTGCCGTGATCTTACCGGGCGAAGCCTTCCCCCGGACGATCTGGTCCTACACGAACGCCGGGAAAGTCAACGAAGCGGGATATGACATCGGGCTGAATTATTATCTTTCGGATTCGTGGCTGGTGGATCTCAATTTCTCCTATTTCACATTTGAGGTGGTTGCGCAACACCCAAACGACGTCCTCCTCCCCAATTCGCCCAAGTGGCGGACCAACGGAGGCATCACCTATACCCACCCGGACGGACACGATGTGAGCCTGAAACTCAAGTATGTCCCCACCTTTGAGTGGGCAGCAGGGATCTACCGCGGGGTGATCCCGGCCTACGCACTGCTCAATCTCGGCGGATCGTACAAACTGACCTCCACCCTCGGATTGAACCTCAACATCACCAACCTCCTGAACCGTTCCCATTACCAAATATTTGGCGGGTCGTTGCTCGGACGGAGGGCCATCCTCACGGCGTCGCTGGACTTCTAATCGATCCACAGAGCTGCTGCAATAAAAAAACCCGTTTCGAATCCCGAAACGGGTTTTTTTATTCTCCGCGGTAAGTTAACCACGGATGGCACACTGTTACGCTCGGAATGACATTTTGGATTTTTACACAAACTCGATGGCTTCGGCACGCAGGTGCGCCCTACAGCCTGCCTGGCCGGCAGGAGTGCAGGCACGAATGACTGTTCGCAGAAGTGTCCCAGGTGAATCTTCGTGAAGATTCGCGGAGATTCGTTGGCAAATTATTAAGTGCTTTTGAAAAGCCTGTTACTGAAGCAATTTCAGGTTGATGGTCAGTTCCACGTCGGTCCCATGGGGGGTGATCTCATATTTCACGCCGTCCATGAGCGACCTCATCAGGAACACTCCCCGCCCACTTGTTTTCAGCAGGTTCTCCTCCTCCAGGGGATCGGGGATGGTCTCGGGCTTGAACCCTTTCCCTTCATCCATAATATGAACCACGAGTGCATCGTGGCTCACCGTGCATATGATGGTTACCTTTTTCTTCGGGTCGCATTTGTTGCCATGGAGAATTCCGTTGTTCACAGCTTCGGTGGTCGCAACCAGCAAACGGTAGAAGGTCCCATCATCAACACGGGCCGAGTGGTTGACCTTCAGGAGGAACGGTTCCACCTTTCGGATTTCCTTCGGATCGCTTTGAATCTCGATCCGGGAGACAGCGGAGGTGGATTTCCCGGAAGGGCGGGAAACTCTTTTCGGGGTGGGCCTCCGCCGGAGAGATGCTGTTTTGCGTTTCTTCATTCAGAGCGCCAAGCTGACATTCAGTGAGAGATTGGGGACGGTGCGGACAACCTGCCCGTCCTGCATTTGAGTTTCCCTCCATCCCTCAACGCTGACCTGCCGGTACGCGAGACCTTCCCACCGAAAGAAGACCGTGGGGCCGGAGGTATTGAGCCTCCGTTCCAGCACGCGCTCGGATTCCCGGTACTGATACCGATCCTGGCTGAACCACCTGTATCCAATGCCCAGACGAATGGAACTGCTGACAGTCATCATGAACTGCGGCCAATACGTTTGCTCGACAAAGTAGTTTTGCGGACGCTCTCTGAACTCCGTCCACATCAGAACACCCCGCTCGTACACGCGTACTGCAGCCACCAGGTTCAGGCTGAGCCGCGGGGCGATCTGCACCTGTGTCGAGTCAAGCCATGATGCCTGCCGGAATGAAAAGCTCCGGGTCAGTACGGCTTGCTCCTCAAAATCGTACACCGTGTAATTGGCAAGAACCTCCGCCTGGTTAACCGTTCGGAAGGCCCCCGATGGAGCGTAGAGAACTGCAGGTGAGAACCGCAGAATTCTGTTCCAATTATTGTTTGCACTCTGCAAGCGGTGCAGATACACCAGATGACTGAGAGAGGCTCCCACCTCCAGCCGGAGCGTCAATTCGGAGGTGATCCTATGGATGCTCTCCATCCCGAACGTCATCAGCAGCTCATCCCGGTCGTCGATGTTCAGCGTATCGGGTGTATCGTAGCGTAAGATACTTGCCGATCCTGCAAAGTTCAACTGATCTTTTTGCGAAAGGCTCGTTCGGAGCTGCGATGCCAGGGAGGTTCTGCGGGCAATATTATCGAGCCTTCGCTCGCTCCGTTCCTGTTGCTGGAGGAACGTCTCCTGCGCCCCCGGCTGGTCACGGACGGAATGTCGTTCCTCCCGTTCAGTGTGGGACAAGGCAAGATTGGCGGAAAGCCATTCCGTCACCCGGAACCCGGTGGAAAGCGTCCCGAAAAGTTGAAGTTCCTGGATGCGGATATCGAGGGGCGTGGGGGAGGAACCGGAAAGGATCTTGTAACGCAAGCCCCGGTCGATCGTGCGTGAAAATACCCCCGTCTCCAGGGTCACGCGGCTGTCCTCACCCGGTTGGTAGGTGAGGTAGTTGCCGGCGGCAATCCCCTCCACTTCCCGCTGAAAGATGTTGTTGGCAACGTCAAAGACTCCGCTAACCTGCCCATCCGCCTTTGTATAGAACTCCCTTTTTTGTCGCGAGTACTCAACCACCATGGAATCCACCGTTCCTCCGCCAAAGTCCCGCACAAGGCTGACGCTTGCCTCACCCGACCCGGGCCTTCGGGGAGACAAGAACGACTGCATCCATCGCGATGCAAACGATGCGCGGAATTCCTCCAGAGCCAGACCCCTTGCCCCGGCCTCCAAGAGATAAGAGAATCCCTGGTCCTGCTCATCCTGCTGTGCGTCATAATCAAACCCCGCCATCCCGGAGACCATGAAGCGGCTCCCCGGCGCATAGCGAACCCCAACCAGCCCCTTATGCTGCAACGACCTGCCCAACTCCGTCGACCGGTTGTCGGAGAGGACCGAGGAACGCAACTGCGCCTGAGCAAACCAGTCGCTCCCAAGGCCCGACGCGACATCAAGCGAGTCGATGAGTTCGTCCTGGATGGATCGTTGCTCGGAGCGTATCAATCTCGACCGAAGATGCTGTCGGAAATTCAAGGAAACGCCCTCCCACGCCGTCGAATAGAACAGGTCGTTCTTCCAGAGAAAGGTGTTCAGGATTCGTTCAAAGTTGAGGGAGGAAACGCGCTGGGAATCGGAAGGACCACGGGAAAGCACCGCTTGAGGGATTTCCTGTGCATGGACCGCGATGCCGGCGACCAAAAACGCCGCCATGGATGCAAGCCTCATCTCCATAACCGTCCGTGGAAAAGTCTGAAAAACCGTTCGCGATCGACTTTCAACGCCACTTTCACGGAGTTCTCTTTTCGGCCCGGCCGCCGGCGGAAGTCCGCAACGGTCATTCCACGCGTGAACGTTCCGGAACATTCGACGTCAACGTGGGCGCGTCTTGTTTCAACGAATGACGGATCAATGGCAACGGCAACCGCGAGGGGATCGTGCAGGTACCCGCCGTTGAAACCCTCCGTCTTCAGATGATACAACATATACCGTCTCGTAAAACGGAGGACGGTTTTTGCCACAAGGCTCGGCCTGGCGTGGGCGCGATATTCCAGCTCACGCCGCAGAACGGCAAGCTGCTCGGTCACGTCGAGGGGGATGATCGTGATGGGTAACCCTGAGTTCAGGAGAGTGTGCGCGGCCTCAGGGTCGACGAAGTAATTGAATTCCGCCACAGGACCCGTGTTCCCGGGTACGCGAAATGCGCCCCCCATCGAAACGATGCGGCCGGCCTCGCGCATCGCCCGTGGATTTTCTGCCAGGGCAAGCGCGAGGTTCGTGAGCGGCCCGATGGCGATAATGGTCAGCTTCTTGCCGTACTTCTGACTTGCGCGGATGATGGTGTCGACGGCATCGTGATGAAACAAGTCCCGACCTGCGACCTTCGTCAGCGATGCCCGGACATCCCCGAGTCCGTCTTTCCCATGGACTTCCGGGGCAGAGAAGAGTCGGCGGCGCATCGGTTTGTATGAACCCTCGGCAACCTCCGGTCGCTCGGGAACCTGAAGGAGATTGAGGATTGCAAGAACATTCCGCGTACAATGGCGCACACCGACGTTCCCCGCGACAGTCGTGACAGCCTTCACGGATAATTCGGGCGACCGGAATGCCAGCATCAGCGCGAGGGCATCATCAACTCCTGCATCGGTATCGATAAGAACGGGGCGCGGCATGGGGTTACGAGAGTCCTTGGTTACGTTTCGGTCGCTCCGAGGATATCCTTGAGGGAGAATTTTGGCTGAAAACCAAAGCTCTTCCTGGCCTTTTCGTTGTTGATCAGTGACGCCATCCCCCTGAACCCCTCGGAGAGAAGGGTGGTTTCCGGGTAAAACTGCTTTACTAACACTCTGCTTTCGATCCCTGTCCAGTTGTGATCGGCACAAATAAAAAAAACGTCGTGGAGAGGAAGGGAGTTCGATTCGACGCACAATCGGATGGCTCGCGCGACATCCATCACATGGATATAGGCCCAGAGGTTCTTCGACCACTGCGTAGAGTCACGAACGAGCTGACGATAGAGCTCGACTTCCTCCGGTTCGGGCACCCAGATCCAGGGCGGGCGGAGACAGATTGTTTGCATCCCGGTCTTACGGGTGTACCCCTGACAAAGAAGCTCACACGATAGCTTGCTCAACCCGTACGGATCCTGAGGCCTCAGAGGGTGACGTTCATCGATCGGCAGGTAGTCCGGCACCATCCTGGTCGTTGAAAAGGCAAAACCGAGGGTCGATTCACTCGACAGAAAAATACACCTTCGGATGTTGTTAAGAGAGCAAGCTTCCAGAAGATTGAAAGTTCCAAGGGTATTAGTACGAAATACTTGTTCAGGGGGATGCTTGAGCGGATGGGGGATCCCGGCCAGGTGGACCACCA
>DKJQ01000310.1 GCA_002454845.1 Ignavibacteria bacterium UBA6688 | reverse complement strand
CCCGCCATCCTTCTTGACCGCCCCTCAAAAAAGGGCTTGCAGCTTGTTCACAAATACGTTAACTTAGGCCGTGCGCACAATCTGGTTTTATCGTACGGGGGGAGGAAATTGCCCCGTTGAAGAATTTCTCGATGACCTCTCGGACCAGGATGCCCAGAAGGTTGCTTGGGTTCTTCGCTTGATCGAGAGGGTGGATATGGTTCCGGTTCAATTTCTTAAAGAGACTTGTCGGTAAGGAGGAAGAAGCCATGAGTGATGTCGAACGTTATATTGAAAGTCGTAAAAAGCGTAGTCCAAAGTTTGCAGAACAGTTCGAGTCCGGGTATGAAATATTTGAATTTAGTCTGATGCTTCGTCGGGCTCGTGAAAAGGCTGGTATAACGCAAGAGACAATTGCGAAGCGACTCCGGACAAAGAAATCTGCAATTTCCCGCATTGAAAACCACTCTGAAGATATCCGACTCTCTACTCTTGGGAAATATGCGAAAGCCCTGGGTAAGAGACTTCGCGTAGAACTCACCGACTAAGCTGTTCCCGCCACCCGTGCGGGCGCCCAGTGAAGGTTGGCAGGTAAAGGAGTTTGTGTGTAAATTGCTTCGTGCCCGAAATTAGTCGATTTCTTGGAATCATTATTGCGATGTATTATTGAGATCATACTCCTGCTCATTTTCATGCTCGTTATGGGGAGTATGAGGTAACAATCGAAATCGAAAGTGGTGTAGTCAATGGTAAGTTTCCGCCTCGTGCTCTGACGCTTGCGTTAGAGTGGCATCGATTACATAAGTCAGAACTCCTTGAGAATTGGGAGTTGGCGAAAGAACACAAACCATTGAAATCGATAGCACCGTTGGAGTAAGTCATGACCCCTCGATTGAAAGCAGCCCGGCATATTTCTGATTACATCCTTTGGCTCCAGTTCGATGATGGAACGGAAGGGGAAGTAGACCTTCGTGAAGAACTGTGGGGCCCGGTATTTGAACCTCTGTTAGACCCATTGTATTTCCGTCGATTCACTGTTCATCCCGAACTGCAGACCGTGGTCTGGGAGAATGGAGCCGACTTCTCGCCTGAATTCCTCTATCATCAAATTCGAGCAACCGCTTAATTGGTATTCGTCCCTCCGCGGGCACCCGTTTCGACTAACTCTCTTCTCAATACGCAGTACTGCGTTTCTACTCTTTGAAGACACGGATCTCAACGTATCAAAACCAGTTTCCGGGTTTCTGAAAAGTTGCCCGCTTGCAGACGATAAAAATACACCCCGCCCGGAAATCCCGCCGCATCCCAGGAGGTTTCATAAGTTCCCGGCTTCATCTCCTCGTTCACCAGCACCGCCACTTCGCGGCCGAGGAGGTCGTAAACGGACAGCCTAACTTGGTGGCTCACATTCCGCCCCTCGACTCCGGCCTTCGACAGGCTCAGGCCTCCGCTCGGGGCGGCGACCGTATACTGGATCACGGTCGCCGGATTGAACGGATTGGGGTAATTTTGGCCGAGGTAGAAGCTCTTCGGGAGGGTTGGTTCCTCTGGCACGTCAGTAATCACGTCAATAGTAGCTGCATTGTTCATTTCGAAAGTCAGCGTATTCCGATGCAACTTGAGATCCACGAAGTATGTGTGTACTTCTGTTGGAAACCAGTTGTTAGCAAAGATACCGTCTCCAGCGAGACTATCGCCGTGCATGCCGTCGTCGTAGAGCTCGATGAGGGCAATGAGATTTCCATCCGGGTACTCAATCTCCGCTGAAAATGACAACCCTGCCAGACTGTCCACACGAGCACGCACCCAGACAGAATCGCCTACATTGAGACTCTGTGGAGAGACGCTGACTGCCATCCCCTTCGGTGAAACTGCATAACCCACACCTTGGATCGGGAGGATGACGGTGGAGGGTAGCCTTCCTCCGTACCACATATGATACATTCCACCATCGAAGAAGACGTCCAGACAATAAAGATCCGCCAGATCCCAATAGGACGGTCCACGGCCCATCACCGGATTCGAGGCGTATCTCGTCCAGGATAAGCCGTCCAGTGATGTGGCATATCCGACCTCGGTTACGCCATCGAGTTCTTCTCCCGCGTACCACATCTCATATCGTTGCCCGTCATAGAGAACTTTTGGATCCATCACCTTGTCGTCATCCCAGGAACCGGGAGTACCGAATGAGAAGACGGGGTCGGCCCTTACCGTCCACGTAGTTTCGTTTGTCGCAGTGGCATAGCCAACCTGAACATCTTCGTGACCCATGGGATTTCCTTGAAACCACATCTTATAACCACCGAGGCTATCCGGGCCAAGCACCGACGGGTTATGCGGGCCTTTGGCATACCATGATCCGGTGCCGATAACCGGATTTGCACCATTCGCTTTTTCCCACACAATGCCGTCAGGGGAAGATGCGTAACCCAGCTTCCAGTTCCCAAAGCCGTCGCCCCCCGTATACCACATCCTGTAACCGGAATCGACCTGGGCAACATATCCTTCGTACGATGCCCCGGCATCCCATGATCCGGGCGGCCCTTCGCTCAGGACGGGATTCTGAGCGCTTTTCGTCCAATCGGCGCCGTTGAGTGATGTTGCAAGTCCTGTTCTGGAATGCGAACCATCCCCGCCAGTGTACCACATCCGATAAATTGTGTCTTGAAAGATAACGCGGTTCGGATAGACCATGGTATTGTCCCACGTCCC
>DKJQ01000086.1:22724-22958 GCA_002454845.1 Ignavibacteria bacterium UBA6688 | reverse complement strand
GCTGAGTCGCCAGCTCTGCGAGCCAGCGTCCCCGCCTGATTAGTGAGAGCTCTCAACAGGCGGGCTGATCGCACGACAAAAACAAAAAAACCTGACAGGTTTCTGAAACCTGTCAGGTTTTGTTTTCACGCCTAACTTGTTTTACTTCTTCCAGTCAGCGACCATCTTCTCAAAATCTGCAATCTGCTGTTTCTGGAAATCCGCCATCCTGCTCTGATCCATCGCCTTGAACAT
>DKJQ01000086.1:7926-22573 GCA_002454845.1 Ignavibacteria bacterium UBA6688 | reverse complement strand
TTCATGGCCAGGGCGCGGTCGGCCCAATCCACCGCCTCGTTAATATAAACGTTGTTGTCCAGGGCAGATCGGGCGGCTGAGTTCAGGATTTGCCAGTTGCCAACGGAGGACTGCAGTTTGCCGAGCGTATTGAACTCAATCTTGAACGGGATCCTGACCTTCTCCCATGCCAGGACGACCGTTGCCGAACTGGGCGTCAGGTCCGTGAAGCTGAAGCTAAGCCATTCTTCGTGCGTGCCCCATTGGGGAGCAACCCTGAAACGCAAGGTATCGTACTTTTCCTCGTACACGGTCCCCCAGTTCTTCACTTCAGAATTGAAGATGACAGCCCAATCCTTCTCTCCTGGAACCATGACCAGCCGGTAGGTCCCCGCTCTCAGTTGCTTTCCTGCGATTGTTACCGGGTCGCTGAAGGTGAGCAGCGTCGGCTCGTTGGCCCCTACGCGCCAGATCGATCCATACGGCAGAAGCTTGCCCCAGATTTCCCGCCCTTTGACTCCTGGACGGTGGTAATAGATGGTTACCTCACTGAGACCGATGACCTGTGTGATCTTCGCACCCTGGCTGATCCGGGGTGTGCGAAGTTGCGGGAAGAGTGGCGATTGGGGAACCTGCGCCTGAACATCCGCGCCAAGACTTGCCAGGATAACGGCAAGCACGACATATCGCAAAGATCGATTCATACGATCCTCCTTATGGTGAAGAGTGTTGGTTGTGGTGTATACGATTGGGGTGACATGATAGGTGATAACGTACAGAGAATCAAGCTGATTACTTGGGTAATCCTTTCTTTGAGATGGTCGTCATGACGTCGACAAAACGGTCGAGTTCGTTCAACGTTGTGTAAACGCTCGGTGTAATGCGGATCCCTTTGAATTCGTCGTGCAAAATCGGCGTCGTAAAGATCTTATGCTTGTCCATGAGATAGCTCCCGATGGCGCCGGGTTCGATCCCGACGATCTCGATGTTGGCGATGCCGCACGACTGATTCGGTTCCCATGACGTGTGGAAACGGACATTCGGAAGGTCCTTGAGCCTGGTCATCCAATACCGCGAGAGATAACGGAGGCGTTCCTCCTTTCGCTTCGCCCCGATGCCGTGATGATAGAGGATCGCCTCTCCGATAGCAAGACGTGGGGCCGCCGGATGGGTCCCGATCTCCTCGAACTTCCGGATATCCCCCTTTTGTTTTTTCTCTGCAGCCATCAGGGGCCATATTTTTTCGATTTTGTCTTTCTTGACGTACAGGATCCCGGTTCCTTTGGGCGCAAAGAGCCATTTGTGAAGGCTCGCTCCGTAATAGTCGCAGTTCAGGTCGCTTTGCTTGAAATCGAAGTGCGCAAAGGAATGTGCGCCGTCCACGATCACCTCGATCCCTTTCGCATGGGCGAGGTCGCACACCTTCTTCACCGGCATGATCTGACCGGTGATGTTGATGACGTGTGACATGAGAATGACTTTCGTGCGGGGAGTGATTGCCTTTTCAAACTCCTTGTAGATATCATCCAGACTTTTTGGAGCGATCGGGATCTTGATCATCTTCAGGACCAGTCCTTCCCGCAGTTCGCGCTGACGGAGCGTGGTGAGCATTCGCCCATAGTCCTGCGTTGTGCTGAGAATCTCATCCCCCGACTTCAAATCCATCCCCATCAGCAGGATCTCGAGGGATTCGGACGCATTGCGTGTGATCGCAACCTCCTCGCGGTCGCAGCCGAAGATCTCTGCAAGGCCGGTCCGGATGGTCTCCGATTGCGGCTCGAGGATTTGCCACATCGTGTAGGCGGTGACATCCTCCTGTTGCCAGGTATACCGGCAGAGGGCTTCGGTGACCAGCCGTGGTGAAGGGGAGACCCCTCCGTTGTTCAGGTTGATGATGCCACGGGTGATGGAAAAGGACTCCTGGATATGAAACCAGAAGTCCTCATCCATGGCCGCCTGCTCCGGTGAAAGATGCGCCACACGTGCTGTGGCTGCGTGGAGATCATCGAGCAGAGATGCGACGGTAGCGGAAGAGAGGGCCGCCAATCCCGCTCCCTTGCCGACCATGGAAAGGAAACGGCGACGGGAGAACTCACTGGTTGCATAATGCGTGGTGGGGTTCATACAAGGACTCCTTCAACGAGGATGGTAGTGAATGAATAGTCCAGAGCTTGCGATAGTATTGCCACAGAGGTTCGGAGGACACAAAGCTGTTTGAGGTTTTTGAAGCCCGTGCTTCATCACAATGGTAAGGCCGCTTGCTGAGTTCATTCCTTCCTCTGTGAACTTTGTGCCTCCGTGGCCCTTGCGTCATCATCGGTGTATGATTGGTCTCATCTGACCGTGGGTATCCTACCAACCCGGCGGCTTCAGTTCAACACCTTCCTTCTCCTTCGCCTCCTTCACTATTCTCTTCACATCGTTCAACAACTGTTTCGCATCATAGACAATCCCGTCTTTAATGGTGTATTTCACTCCCCCTACGCGGACGGCCTTATTCTGATCGTTGAGCTTCACCGCTCCCGTTCCGTACAGTACCTTGAAATTGGCGAGCGGATTCTCCTCCACGATGACAAGGTCGGCAAGCTTTCCGACTTCCACGGAACCGATCTGTTCGTCCATGCGAAGTGCCTGGGCTCCGTACAACGTTGCTGATCGAATGATCTCGAGCGGATGGAACCCTGCTTCACGGAGCAATTCCATTTCCTGGATGTACCCGAATCCGTAAATCTTGTAGATATATCCGGCGTCCGAACCGAGCGTCACTCGTCCGCCCCTGTTCTTGTATTCGTTGACGAATGCCATCCAAAGGCGATAATTCTCCCGCCAGGCAACCTCCTCTTCAGTCCCCCAGTTGAACCAGTACGAGCCGTGGGCCGCCCGGTTTGGCTCGAAATATCGCCAGAGAGAGGGGAGCGTGTATTGCTCGTGCCACTCCGCCCGGTACTGCTTCATGAGGTCGCGGCTTGCTTCGTAGATCGTGAATGTCGGGTTGATCGTGAAATCAAGTTTCAACAACTCGTTCATCACGTTGTTCCACTGTTCCGAGTAGGGGGGAGCGGCTTGCTTCCAAAGACGCCCGGCTTCGGAAAAGCGATGCTGTTCATCCTGATAGTTGTAATCGAGAGGGTAATTCTGAACAGTCTTATCCTGGAACAGCGCCTCAGGCAGTCCGTACCAATGCTCCATACTGGTCAGGCCGTTCCGTGCGGTGAAGAGGACATTTGTTCGTGCAACGCCGAGCTGGTTATGATGCATGGCCGTTCCGATCCCGACCTTCTTTGCTTCCTGGAGTGCTGCGGCAAGGACGGTCGGAGGAGCACTAAAGAATTTTATCCCGTCTGCTCCCATTTTTGCGATTTGCTGAACCCACTTGCGCGCATCGTCGGGAGTGCGGATGGGAGCCTGGGCACCCTGACCGAACCCGAAGTACGCTTTGATACGCGGGGCTGTTATTTCATTTCTTTCACTCTTTCCTTTTGCCTCCAGGGTCCATTCCGAACCGTTCCCGCTTCCGGGCTCGCGGATGGTTGTGATGCCATGACCCAGCCAAAGTTTGTACACATATTCAGCAGGAGTTCCCTGTCCCGTGCCGCCGGTATGAGCGTGCATGTCGACAAAGCCTGGGAGGACATACATCCCGTGCGCATCAATCACCCGCTCGCCCGGTTCGGCTTTCAAGCGCGCAGTGGTGTCGAGAGGAAGGCCGGGAAAGCCGACGGTCCGGATTTGCGTGATCCGGTTTTTCTCGATGGTGATGTCGGTTGGACCGATTGCCGGAGCGCCGGTCCCGTCAATGAGGATCGCACCACGGATGATCAGTTTTGTGAATGGTCCATCTCCCTCGGCCCGCGGAGGAGCTTTCGGGACTTCCCTTCGGCGTTCTTGTGCGAAGGTCAGGGACACCAGCAGGGCAAGGAGAAGGAGGGGGGATACTTTTAACAATAATTTCCGGTGTGGACCGCGCATCGCAAACCTCTCGGGAAACGTTTGAAGGAGGAGAAATGTGCTATTTGGGAAACCGCTCAAAACGTGGCGTTAAGATAAGGAATTGGTTTGACAAAAGGGAAGTGGTGCAACAAAAAATGCCCGCGGAAAATTGTGGCCTTCCACGGGCATCATAAAGATAATGGTACCGCTTCATCAATTTGCGCCGACAAGGACGGGGGAGGAGCCACCTCCTTCCGGAAACTTACTTCTTCAACATCTCTTCACGTCTGGCCTTGAACTCGGTGCCCGGCTTCCATTCCGGCCACACGTCGCCTTGTGCGACCTCGTAGCCGACCCGGAACAACAGTCGTGCATCCTCGACCGCCCCCGACAAATCCCAGTCGGGCTTTATCTCGTCCGAAGGTTTGTGGTAATCGTTGGTCGTGTATTCCTGCCGCTTCTGTGCGCCATATCCTTCCGGCTTGCCGATGTATTCGACTCCGGAGTCCGTGTAGAGCGCAGGGACACCCTGCTTGGCGAACTCAAAATGATCGGAGCGGTAGAAAAACCCTTTTTCCGGCTCTGGATCTGGGACGATGGTGCGTCCATCGGCGGCTGCGAGCCGCGTCAGGACATCATCGAGCGTGGAATTCCCATGTCCGACAATAACAATATCCTTCGTCCTTCCCCATTGGTTGAACCCGTCGACGTTGATGTTGGCGAGAGTTTTATTCAGGGGGTAGAGTGGGTTCTCCGCGTAATGTTTGGCTCCCAGCAGTCCGCGTTCCTCCGCGGTGACCATCACGAAAAGAATCGATCGTTTCGGCGCGGGGGAGAGCCGGGTGAAGGCTTCCGCTATTTCGAGCACCGTGGCCGTTCCGGAGGAGTTGTCCAACGCACCGTTATAAATTTGATCTCCCTGCAGAGTCTCGTTCTTCCCGAGGTGATCCCAGTGGGCGGTGAAAACGATGTACTCATCCTTGAGCGAAGGGTCGGAGCCCTCGAGCTTTGCCACGACATTGTTGGAAGGGACTTCGCGCAGCGTGTTCTTTACCGAGAAATTCGCCTTGCCGTGGAGCGGGACAGGGCGGAAATCTTTTTTCAGGGCAGCCTGCTTCATCGCGTCGAAGTCCATGCCGGCTGCTGCGAAAAGCTCCTTTGCCTTTTCGTGATGAATCCATGACTCGATCGCAACGCGTCCCATGTTGTTGTCTGCGCTCTTGATGTCGAAGTTCTCGCGTCCCCAGCTTCCCGAAACCACTTCGAAGGGATAGCCGGCCGGACCGGTTTCATGGACGATGATCGCGGCGGCAGCCCCCTTTTCCGAGGCGATCTCGTATTTGTATGTCCACCGACCGTAGTAGGTCATCGCACGGCCTTTGAACATCGTCTCGTCGAGCTTTGCAGGGTCATTCGGGTCGGGGATGGCGGGATCGTTCACCAGCATCACGATCGTCTTGCCGCGAACATCCACATCCTTGTAATCATCCCAATCATACTCCGGGGCAACGACTCCGTAGCCGACGAAGACGATGTCGGAATTCTCAACCCTCACTTCCGGGACGAACCTCCGGCTGGTGATGACGAGATCGGTGGGAAATTGCAGGGCGATGCGTTTCCCGGCCACGTTCATGGACGCGGTAGGCTGTGCCGTAAACCCAACGAGCTGAACTTCCTGCACATACGTGCCGTTCGGATTACCAGGTTGCAGTCCAAGCTTCTGAAATGCCTCCGTCAGGTAGTTGACCGTCAACGTCTCGCCCTTTGTTCCGGGCGACCGTCCCTCGAATTCGTCGGAGGAGAGGGTACGAATATGTTGAAGCAAATCATCCGCGGAAATACCCGAGAGGGATGGTGAGAGGTCCTGTTGCTGCGAGCAGCCGCTGCCAACGATGAGGAGGATGAAAAGAATATGAACGCACCGAGTCATGGGATACCTCCAGGGGATAGGTGTCAATCCAAATTGAAAGGAAGAGGATGATGATGGTCCTGATCCGGGTTTACCCATCATCCGTCAAAAGGTAGCACTTGGTAGGCAGAGATTCAAACGTTTCCCAACGTTCACGTGTGCTTCGGGGAGAACGGGACAGAATCAGCGAAGAAGGAGGAGTTTTCTTGTCGCGGTGAACGGTTGAGAATTGTCCTGTCCCGTGGCGTTTGCTTCGAGCCGCAATACATAGACACCGGTGGAAATGTTCCCGGCTTCAAACCGGACTTCATGCACGCCGGCTGGATACACCGAACGGGTGAGCATGGTGATTTCAGTGCCAAGGAGGGACAAAACCGTCAATCGCACGGAACTCTCCAACGGCAGAGAAAACCGTATGGTGGTGCTGGGATTAAAGGGGTTGGGGTAGTTTTCAAACAATTCGTAGCGTGTGGGAATCATCGACTGATCGCCGTCTAATCCGGTAGGCGTCGACGTGGTAACCGTGAAGCCCCCTGCAAGCGTGGCAATTCCGCCCCCGGGTGCGATGTTCACGATGGTGACTGTTCGACCACCGAGATCAGCCGCAGGGTCGATTGCAATGGTTGCAGAGAGTTCTGTCTGACTGATGACGGAGCTGGACTGAACGGTGATTCCCGCTCCGAATGAAACTGTGGTCGCATCCGAGAAAAATCCGGAACCGATCACGGTAACGTTCAACACACTTCCTCTCCCCCCTTCCGATGGCGTTGCGGAGGAAAGTGATGGAAGTGGATTCAAGACGATGAACCCATTCGCAAGCGAGGCGCTGCCTCCACCAGGGGGAGCGATGGTCACGGAGACAGGTCTTGACCCGGCGGCGACTTCCGCCGGAACGGATACCTGCAGATTCAACAAAGAATCAGAGACCACGGAGAGTCCGGAAACGACAATGTCGGGGCCGAAATCGATCGTCGTCCCTGCATCGACAAAGTTTGCTCCAAGAACCGTCATCGACAGAGTCTGGCCCCGCACGGCGGAATCAGGAACGATGGCGTGGATGAGCGGCGCCGCGTTGCCGATGGAAAACGCAGCAGGCAAAACAACCGCCCCGCCACCCGGTGGTGTATTCGTAAGCGAGACATCGCGTGGACCGGGAGTTGCGGTGGATGCGATAGAAATGTATGCGCGGAGCATCGTTGGAGTTTCGACTTGAATGGAGTCAAGAGTTATGTCCGTTCCAAAACTTACGGATGTTGCCCCCTTGACGAACCCCGTTCCTGAAAATGTGACGATCACATGCTGACCGATCGCACCTGCAGTGGGGGAGATGCCTGCGACCGTCGGAATTGGGTTGACCACCACAAAGCCGTTGCCTCGCGTCGAAATTCCTCCAACAGGCGCGCTATTGGTGACGGTCACGTCCCTCGGGCCCAGGAGTGCTGCTGGACTGATCGTAACGTTGGCGGTGAGACCCGTCGAACTGTCGACCGTAAGGGTGTTGAGCGTGAATCCCTCTCCGAACGACACGGAGGTCACACCGTCAATGAACTTTGAGCCTTTGAGGACCACGTTCAGAGTCTGCGTCCGGCTCCCCGTGTCCGGAAATACTCCGGTGAGAGTGGGGATCGGGTTGACAATGGCTAATCCGAGGGAGAGAGAGTCCGTTCCGCCACCGGGCGCGGAATTTGTAACGAAGACGGTACGCGTGCCCGTCGAAACCGACAGCGGGATCGCAAGGCTTACCGAAGCCTGAGTGAGGGATTGGATCGTCAGCCCGGGGACGGTCACATCCGTACCGAACGAAAATGTGGTCGCCGAGGCGAGGAAGTTCGTCCCGGTTAGGACGATTGCTGTGGTATCTCCCCGACTTGCAGAGGGGGGAGTGAGTGAAACGATCGTCGGGGCAGGGTTTGTGGGGGGCGGATCAACTTGTGTTGTGAAATTCCAGATGGTTGAATATGCACTCGTGCCCGCTGCGTTCGTCGCGTTGACACGCCAAAAGTATGTTGTGCTGTACTGGAGTGTGCTCGGGTCGAAACTCGTCGCTGTGAGGCCGCTCTGCGTCGTTACCATCGAACCGGCATCAAATACCCCCGTCGTGGCTAGTTCGATCGTGAATGTGGTTCCCGCTCCCCCACCCGTCCACGATAACGTGGGGGATGCGACGACGCCTATCGAAAGATCGGCCGGGGAGACGAGTACCGGCACGGAAGGGAGGGAGACCAGCGTTGTGACGGAGATGGTAGCAGAGTTTGTGCCCGGCCCGGCCACGTTCACTGCACGGACCCGATATTGGTACAGCGTGGCTGCACTCAATCCGCCAACGGCGTGCGAAATACTGGTTGTTGAGAAGCTGTTGTACCCCGCGATGAACGTTGTGAAATTATCGCTTGAAATGTCCAGCTGATAACCGGTGGTCCCTGCAACAGCATCCCAGTTTGCAGTGAATCCGGACTGGGTAATGTTCGATGCCGTGAGGGCATTGGGTGCTGCGGGGGGCGGCGGAAGGGTGGTCACGTTGATGACGCTGGAATTCGGACTTGAACCACCCACATTGCCGGCTCGCACTCGAAATGAATACGCGGTGTTCGATGCCAGCCCGGTCACGTTCTGTGATATGCCGAC
The DNA here is from genome assembly GCA_002454845.1 of Ignavibacteria bacterium UBA6688. Classification (GTDB taxonomy): domain Bacteria; phylum Bacteroidota; class Ignavibacteria; order UBA10030; family UBA10030; genus UBA6688. The sequence continues at coordinate 14,130 of DKJQ01000086.1, read as the reverse complement.
GATGAGAAGGTTTTCATAACCGCTCACAAATGTGACGAAATTATCGTTGGAGACGTCGAGCCTGTACTCGGTGGCACCCGAGACGCTGGACCATGAGGCTACAAATCCGGTCGATGTGATACCCGTGGCTGGATTGGCAACAGGGGCAGCGGGCGGAGCCACAACGGTCGTGAAACTGAGCGCAAGAGAATACGAGCTGGATCCACCAACCCCGACGGCGCTGACCCTCCAGAAGTACGTTGTCGAGTTCAGCAATCCGGAAAGATCAAAGGTGGCTGCAACAATACTCCCCTGATCAACAGCGATTGTCCCGGCGTCGAACGTCGGAGCAGTTGACACCTGAAGATGATAACTGGTGGCTCCCGACGGTTCGCTCCAGGTCAGTGTCGGAGTGAGGGGAACGTTGTTCGCGCCATTGGCAGGCAGGAGAAGAACTGGTACGGAGGGCGGGAGACTCCCGATACCGATGCGACCATCCAAGGTTGTGGCAGTCGGCGTTGAGGGCCCCGCTTCGTTGAAACGGAACCTGGTAAAATGGAGCGGACTGAAATTGCCGATGGAGGCCGTGTCGACAGCCTTGAACCGGATCTTCAGGAGTGTTCCTCCCCCGGCGAGAGCCGAAGTTCCTGCAGCCGCAACTCTGAGCGTATCAAGCGTGTCTCGCGCGGTCACGGTAAACGCGCTACTCATCGTACCTGGTAAAATCAGGTCTCGAAACCTCACGACGCCCGGGTTATAGACAATTCTGAATTCGTACGCGAGGATTCCCAGCCCTGTCAAGTTTTCGACGATCACCGGCATCTCGATGGAGTCCGCGACAGCGACTGCAGAATCGGGTAGGAGGGCGCGAATATCATTCACCACGATGGATCCTGTGGCAGCGGTAAACCCTAGTCCATCGATCACGCTCACGTTGGTGGTCCCCCGTGCCTGGGCTGTCAGCAACCCGGTCGAAGGATTGATCGATGCAACGCCCGTTTGACTGCTGCTCCACGTGTAGGGAGGCGTCCCTCCACTCGTGACGGAGAACTGAAGGGTGCTTCCGCGGGTCAGAATGGAAGTTGATGGTGAAATAACGACAATGGGTGCAGCCAGCGGTGTGAAGGTTGCGTTGACCGCATTGGCTTCGAGGTCTTCATTGAAAACAGGGTTGAGGATGCTTATGGTCGTTTGTCCCGGTGCTGCCTGAAGGACCCGGAATCGAACATAGACGAGAGTGCCCGCTCCCGACAACGGCGTCGTTCCCGCGAGCGCAATGTCGATTCTTCCACTGGAAATGGAGAATGCAGGTGGTGACCAGGAGGCTGTCATCGTGCCGGCCGGGATGACGTCCAGCGCCTGAAGGACGTTGCTTCCGAAGTTCATTGTGAATTGACCGGCGATGATCCCCAGCGACGAAACATCCGAGATCGTCAGCGGAAGGTCGAAGGTCAATGTTCTTGTCCGCATCGTGTCGCGGACAGACACCGTGAGGCTGCGAAGTGTTGCCGGGTTGATAGCGAAAAGGTTGCTGGAGTCTTTCAGGCCTCGACTGTCCGCGCCAAAAACCTTGAGCTGCCCGACTGCGAGCGCGCGAAGTTTCCCATTGGCGTCCAGCGTAGCAACTGCCGGTGAGGAGGAGGTCCACGTGACGGGCGGAAGCACGTCCCCCGCAAGGCTGAACTGAAGCGAGTCGCCCACGACGAGCGTTGTTGGCGGATTCTTGGGGGAAAGTGTGAGCGCCAGAATGCGTACACGGCCGTTTCGACGAGATACAGTCGGTGTTCCCTCGTTCAGGACGGCGCCGGAAATTTTCAAGGAGTCGCTCAGGGTGGAGGGGGAACCCGAGATGGCCACGCGCAGTTTGACGAGGTCACCCGATCCGCTGAGCGGTGTTGTTACGGCAAATGCGAATTGCCGGGTCGTTGTATTGAACACCACATTGCCGAGGCTCTGTGTAAGTGTGCCTGCAGTTTCGATCCCGAGGACCTGGACCTGACCCGCGTTGTACGAGAAGTTGATTTGTGCGGAGAGAACGTTGAGCCCGTTGAGCGATGTCACACGAAGCGGGATGTAAAGCGTATCCCCCTTTTGCACCGTCGTATCGGGAAAGCTCAGTTGCACCGATTGGGCGGAGGACCATGCCGTCGGGCAGAGCCACAGTGCAACGATCAACAGGATTTGAATGCTTCGTTTCATGAGTTTGGAGTCCGTCATCGCTCAGTGGACGCGAATGCTTTCAACGAAGAAACCCGGCGGTTACGCCCGCCTTGGGATTCCGTTGCACCTGGAGGACCCTTTGTCCTATTTAAGAAGCACCATTTTCTTGACCAGCGTAAACGTTTGTTTCTCTTCGCCGGCAGCTTGAATGCGATAGAGGTAGAGTCCGCTGGCAAGCGCTTTGCCGGCACTGTTGGTTCCATCCCACACGATGCTATACCGTCCGGCAGGTTGAGTAGTCTCCAGAAGTGTTCTCACTTCCTGCCCCAGCATGTCGAACACCCTGATGCTGACGGTGCTGGCGGTGGGGAGTTGATACCGGATCGTCGTGCTCGGATTGAAAGGATTTGGGTAGTTTTGCTCCAGCCCAAACGTCGTTGGGATCGATTCTTCTTCCTCGATACCGACTGCGACACCGGACGCTTCGCTAGTCATGTTCTTTTCGTTGAGGAGCAAACGTTTGACATCAAACTGAACGGTGGATGTTCCTTTCAGATTGAAGATCAGGCGCAGGACGTCCCCCTCATCGGTAATCGGTTGGATGCCGGCGAGTGAGATCCGCACCGTTTCCTCTTCGAGCCTTGATTCCATCGACATCTTCTCGGAGAGTGCGGTTTTCTGGATGGACACCGGCCCGACAGCGCTGGCTAGAAATCCGATCGTCAGCTCCGTTGCATAAATCGGGACGGTTTTCTTGAGATTCAGGACAAGGTGGATTTCCGTATCCGATGGTCGCTCGATCCGGAAGGTGAACGCGGAGGCCAGGGTCGTCTCGCCGACAAGTTTTCCCGCTCCGGGGAATCCGGTAATGAGACCGACCACATGCCGCAGGATCAAGGATGCATCGAAGGCCGTCACGGACTCGGCTCCGCTCACGTCTGCTGCAGCGAGTTGCGAAGGACCAAGGGTAATAATGCTGACTGTGTGCTGCAGGACCAGGGCTCCATCATAAGCGCTGATTGTGCCGTCTTCGCTCACGTCGCCCAGGAGAATGCCGGAGCGTGAGGTCAGGAAGGGTCGATAAGTCACTGGGCCCGGATTTAAGTTGATTCTATTCCCTGTCCCGGTGAGGTTCTGGTCTGATAACTGGTTGACGAGTGGACCGCTTGCCGCCCCCCAATAGTTGTTTGTTGCGTCGATCGTGTTGCTTGTTTGGTTCCAGAGTCCATTAGTTGTGTTGTCCCGGATGTTATTCCTATGGAAAACCGGATTGGATGAGCCCTGTACCCGGATCCCGGTCGGGTTGCTGTGGACTTCCGTCGCGGTCACGACGGGAGAGGCGTTACTCATATACAGGCCGTAGTTGCCACTGAACGAGCTAAAACTGGAATCCATTGGAGCCGAGTTGCTGCTCCACAGGATGTTCCCGTTTCCGGTGCGGCCTCCATACCGGATGATCGTTTGAAAGATGGTGGAAGCGTTGTTCTGGGCACCGTTGAGGTAGATCATGTCCCAGTCGCTGGGGGCGGGTACCGAAGCATTCGCATCTCCATTGGAATCTCCACCGAACGAATCGTCTTTCCATGATGTAAAGACGACCTTGTTCGAGGACGTGCCCTCCGATATCAGGACGCCATCCACCTGAAATCTTCCGCTCCCGAATTCCAGCGGGAACTTGACGATGGTCCCGGGTGCAACGGTAAGCGACTCGCCTCCCGGAACGGTAAGATCTCCTCTTACGGCAATAACCTTCGAGGTGTAGCCGGCAGGATACGATCCACCCAGCACTCCAAAAACGCTCCCCTCCGTTATCAGAACATCGTTGAAGGTATTGGCAGTGATCGTGTTGTTTTGATACACATTGCCGTTGGCGGTTCCCGTACCGGCCAGCGAGATTTGTCCAAGGACGCCGATTGCGAATCGATTGCCTGTGAATGTGTTATCGACGATGTACGCGCGGGATGAATAAAGACCCACGAGAGCATTGTTCTCGAACAGATTGTCCGCGACCACCAGCAAGGTATCGAGTGCATCGTTTCGGGATAGGGCGATAAGGCCATGGCCGTTATTCTGACGAACGATGTTGGTCAAAAAGGAGAGCGGAACGCTGTTGTTGTTAAGGTACACACCCGTCGAGTTATTCCCGATGAACTGGGTGTTTGACACAAGGCCCACTTTTCCTGGTGATTCAAGGTACAAGCCATAGGAACCGTTGTAATTTACCTTACTGTGTCTCAAGGACAGACCGGCGCGGCTGTCTTGATAGATCCGTATTCCATAACTACTGCAGCTGTCGACGGTTGTGCTGTCGATCGTGAGGTTGGAATACAGGATGAAAATTCCGGCCGACAACGACTTGCGGATAAGGTTGTTGGAAAAGACGATCGGCGATACGTTATCCTCAAATCGTACTGCGGCCTCGATGCCGGAACGGCCGCCGAACTTAAACTCGCAGTAACGAATACGGGACGCGCCGCTCCCGTTGCGGAACCAGATGTAGTGCCAGTCACCGGGGGCGGGAACACCAAAGTCGGTCACGGCGGTCGTTTTGCCTCCGACGGTGCTGTCACGCCACGAAGTGAAGATGATCGGATTTGCCGACGTTCCTTCGGCGATAAGGGTTCCGTTGACCTGCAAGCTTTGCCAATCATTGGCGGGGATCTGTTGAAACTTGATTTTGACGCCCGGCTCAATCACCAATGTCTTTCCCGAATTCACCGTGAAGTCATAAATGGCAACATAGGTCTTTGAGGTTATGGCTTGGGGGAAGGTGACCTTCAACGTATCGAAAATTTCGCCGTCCCAGATCGCGATCGCGTTGTTGTATACATTGCTTGCTATAATATTTCCATCGCTCCCGCTGGGGTCGGTGTAGATGTTGCCAAGCGCCCGCCAGACCGCCAACGGGTACCGATTTCGTTCGATGCGGTTGTCGATGAAGCGGGCCCGCGAGCTGAGGATCCCTTCACCGGCATGATCGGTGATGATGTTCCCGCTGAAAAGCAGACTTGCTGCCGGCACGCTCGAACTGCTGTTGTAGATCCCGCCGGTCCCATTGTTCGTTATGGTGTTACCGCTGAAGGTCTGTGGTATCGTCCCATCGTCCACCCCAATTCCCCAGCTTCCGTTCCTTCGGATGATGCAATTGGAGACTTCTGAGAACGCCGACTGATTCACACAGCGAAGCCCTTGACCGCTGCCATTGTCCTGAATCACGCTGTTTCGGATCGCGACATTGGATGGCCGGTTCCCTTCCACATAGAGTCCATACGAACCGTTGCTGTCGATGGCTGCGTTTTCGAAGGTGATCACACCGTCGGCCACGCGAATTCCGATGTTGCTGGATTTCCGGCTAACGATGTTGCGGATGGGTGTCCCGAGGGTAATGTTGCTTTCAATCCAGAGATTCCCCCACCCGTCCGTCCCGCCATATTTGAAGATGACGTTGTTCAGAACGGTATTGTTGGCGCCGCTTGTGCGAATGCGGACGTACCGCCAATCGCCGGGTGACGGTGCGCTGTTGTCCGTGGCAAGGTTCGTTTTCCCTCCGGCGGTGGCGTCACGGTACGATGTGAACACGATGGGATCGCCCCCGCTTGCATCGGCGATGAGGGTTCCATCGACCCGGAGATACAAACCCGAATTCAACTTGATCTTGACGCCCGGTTCGATCTTCAGCGACTGGCCGCTGAGGACCCCCCATCCCGGCGTGTTCTCGATCAGCGTGTACGTACCGGGAAGCATTCCTGCAGGGACCAGGAATTTCAGGGTGTCAGAGAAACTCTCCTCCGTTCTGTTGATGCGCAACGCCATCACGTTGTTGTACGTGTTGCCGGAGATCGTGTTGCCGCTGTAAAAGCTTCCGACCCGACCAAACAACGCGATCGGGTACCTGTTTCCCTGCAGGATGTTGTTGTTGATCGCGGCTTTCGAAGTGATGATGCCTTCCTCGCCGTTGTTGACGATGGTGTCCGCCAGAATCGTCACAAGATCGTTCGCGTTGTAACACCAGAGCCCATACGATCCATTGTTCGAGATCCGATTGTAGCTGAAATTCTGAGGGCC
>DKJQ01000086.1:202-7794 GCA_002454845.1 Ignavibacteria bacterium UBA6688 | reverse complement strand
CCGGCATCTGCCACGATGCCATAGCTGTTATTGTTCAGGACCGATGCGCGCACGCTGAACTGGATCGAGCCATTGCTGGCATGGATGCCGTACCGGCTGTTGTTGAAAGCGCGGATGCGATTGAACTGCGGGCTCGCGCTTTGAATCAGGACTCCATCGAGGCTGTTCGAACCGAACGTGCAGCCGGTGACGGAACCGTTCGAGCCGTTGTATAAGAAGAGGCCATAGTTGGAACTTTGCGTGAAGGAAGAATTGGTGATGACGGGAGCCCGGGAATCGACGCGCACATTCCCGTAACTACCCGATCCTCCAAACCGGAAGAGACAGTAATTCAGGACGCTGCTGTTGTTTCCTCCAGCGTTCATATACACCATATCCCAGAATCCCCTGGTCGGGATGGTTGCCCCACCGTCGCCGTTGCTGTCTCCGCCGTACGGATCATCCCGATCAGCGGTGAAGACGATGATGGAATCGGCTGTTCCGTTCGCGACGAGAGTCCCGGTTACCGTCATGCGAGCAGTAGAGGCGAACTTAACAATTACTCCTGGTGCGATTGTTAGTGTGGAACTAACGGTGAGGTTTCCTTTCAACCAAATAACCCCGGAACTCCAGGTCACTGGGCTGGCGTAGGTCGTGTTTGCTAAAACTTGGGTGACTGGTAACGGCGCGGCGAGAATCGTCCACGGTTGGAAATCCACAAAGTTGCTTGCCTTGTCACCGAGACCGGTTGGATTGAGACCGGGATGGTAGGGGCCGGCGTCGCTTCCCCAATAATTGCCGCGCGCGAGGACCGTCGTCGTCGTGCTCGTGTTCAAAAATCCCCATGTCGTATTGTTCGAAATAGTGTTCAGTGAAATAGTCGGTTGGGTTGTCCCTACTCCCGTGAATTGAATGCCGATGTTGTTGTACCGCAGTTTGTTGTTTTGGATGACGGGGGAGGAACTGTTGTCAATGAAAATCCCGATGCCATTGGAGTCCGCTTCCGTATTGGTCACGGTGGGGGAGGAGTTGATCGGAATGCGGATTCCCCCCTGGATATTCTTGTTCGCGATGGATGAATCGACGATCATCGTCGTGACGAGGTCGCTGTAAATTCCGTACCCGACGTTCTCCCGAAAGATCGAAGCAGAGATACGCGGCGAGGAGGATCGGACATTCACTCCGTGTCCGGCGCTGTAGCGGATGGTTGTGTTGGCGATCCGGATATTGGGCGCCCCGGTGGCGTAGAACACGGTTGCGCCATTGGTCCCGCTGCCGCCGTACTCAAAGAAACAGTACGCGAGCACAGAGTTCGCGTCGCTGGATGAGAGGAAGGTTACGTTGCGCCAGCTCCCCGGGGAAGGCGAGCCGAGGGAGGAGGTGAAGGTGATGGGATTTGCCGCCGTCCCGGCTGCCACGAGTTTTCCCCCGATCACCAGGATCGTCCCCGCATCGAATTTTACCACAACGCCGGGTTCAATGGTGAGCGTCGTACCCAATGCTACGGTGACGGAATCGGTGATAATCCATGGGCTCCCCGCCAGAGTCCAGGTCGCATCCGATGTGATCGCGCCGGAAACATTATCGGCAAGTGCAGGATTGGGATTGAGAAGCAAGCCAAGGATTGCTATCAACCCGCATGCTTGTGACCAGAGTGAGCGCATACGTACCTCCCAAGCGAACAGGGTGTGAGGAAGACGAAAAATGATGTGGTGGTCGGAATGTTAAAAGTCGGTTCCGGAGGGAGAAGTCCGTTTGAAATAGTCGCTTCTTCGGCGCTTGCCATCATGCCGATAGAGTATGGAAAGATCCTGATGGCGGTCTGCTGGTAACATAATAATGTGGAGTGGAAAGGTAAAGAGGGAGGAACCGGAACGAACGGCTTTGCATCAAGCAACACGCGCCGCATTCAGAACGTTGACTCTCCCCCAGTCAACTCTTGACATGTTGTAACGCGGACAACGTGAAGTGGCAGTGAAATGGTAGAGAAAAGGGAACTGAGAGTCAACATACGCTTGTGATGCGGCTCACAGTTCCTCCAATTTGTGTTATTCGTATAAATCTACGGATAAAGGAATACTCTACAATATGTGTTCGCATGATTTGCTAATATCTCTCGACGATCGTCGCAATTCCCTGCCCGACGCCGATGCACATGGTTGCGACGCCGTACTGCGACTTCCGGCGTTTCATTTCGTGAACGAGCGAGGTCAGGATACGAGCGCCGCTGCAACCCAACGGATGACCGAGCGCGATCGCCCCGCCATTGACATTCACTTTGTCCGGATGGATTCCCAACTCCCGGATACATGCCAGAGACTGTGCGGCGAAAGCCTCGTTCAATTCCATCACGTCGATTTGACCAATCGTCAGGCCGGCTTTCTTCAATGCCATCTCGGTAGCCGGAACGGGACCGATTCCCATACACCTCGGATCGACGCCGGCAATGCCCGTGGCGATCAGCCTCGCTAAAGGAGCAAAGCCGAGCTCTTTCGCCTTCCTCTCGCTCATTACTAACAGGGCGGCGGCGCCGTCGTTCAGGGAGGAGGAGTTGCCCGCGGTGACGCTCCCCCCTTTCCGGAATGCGGGCTGGAGTTTCGATAACTTTTCAAGGGATGTGTCGGACCGAGGACCTTCATCCCGGCTCACGACAAAGGGATCCCCTTTTTTCTGCGGGATGGTCACCGGAACGATCTCGTCGTTCCAACGCCCTTCGTTCTGTGCCTGGATGGCGAGCTGGTGGCTGCGCAAGGCGAACAGATCCTGTTCCTCACGGCTGATAGTATACATTGAAGCAACATTCTCCGCCGTCTCCCCCATGGACTCCAGTGGTATGATTTTTTCCATCGCCGGGTTCGGGAACCGCCACCCCAATGCGGTATCGTATCCCGTGATATTGCCGAACAGGGGTTGACCGCTGACGTTTTTCGGAACGGCATACGGCGCACGTGACATGCTTTCGACGCCACCGGCAATGACCACGTCGTACTCCCCGGACCAGATTGCCCGCGATGCCTGGTTGACAGCCTCGAGGCTCGATCCGCAGAGTCTGTTGACCGTGGTTGCAGGAACGGAAAAAGGGAACCTGGCGAGCAGAACCGCCATCCGGGCGACATTCCGGTTGTCTTCCCCCGCCTGGTTCGCGCATCCCCAAAACACATCCTCGATGAATGCCGGATCGAGCTGTGTTCGCGCAACGAGCGCATGCAGGAGCGATCCGCTCAGGTCGTCGGGGCGAACATCCTTTAATGCGCCGCCGTACTTGCCAACCGGTGTTCGCACGGCATCGATGATCACAGCTTCAGTTCGTTGCGGCATAGTCAAAACCTTGTTGGAACGATTGGAGGAAGAACCATGACGAAAATAAGCTTATGCGTTCTTGTAGAACCCGGGGCGAGACATCTCTATCGTGTGTCCGCTGTTTCCCTGATGAACGATTCCAGAGTGAACTTTCCGGGCTTGGAGAAGAGGAGAAAAAGGGAAAGAAGAAAGAGCGAGCCGTTTTCGGCAACTTTCATCCATCCTATTTTCCCCGCCGACGGGTCCTGCGTGAAGCAACCGCATGAGATATCAAGCCCGCGGAAAAGAGCCAAGACGACAGCGAGTGTGAAGACTCCCAGCATCAGGCAGAGAAGGAGCGAACCTCCACGCTGCACGACGCCGAAGAGAATGGCAAGACCAGCCAGCAGTTCGAGCCAGGGGAGAACCGTGGCGATGACCAGAACGGCTGGGAGGGGGAGGAGCTTATAATTCCCGACCGACTGTGCGAAGGCGAGCGGATCGGCGATCTTATCGATACTGATGACGATGAAGAAGCTCCCGAGAAAGGCTCGCGTAAGGAGGGAAAGGTACGGATTGGAGAGGAGGTCTTTCATGAAATTCGATGGCCGTTGATAGGCGGTTCGTCAGTCCTGCGATTGAGCAATCGGAAGTCCGGCTGCTTCCCATTCCCGCCAACCGCCGAAAAAAATCCTGACGTTGGAATATCCCGACTGAAAAAGTTTCGAGGAAAGCTCAATGCTGGAATTGCATTCCGCGCCATCGCAATAGATGATAAGCAACTTGTCTTTCGCAATGGCGGAGATCAATTCCTTTCTCTCATCGAGTTCCTGTAACGGAATATTCATGGCCCCCTTGATGTGGCCGAGTTTATAGTCGAACTCGTGGCGGGCGTCGATGAACAGCGCTTCCCCCGAATCGAAGAATCCTCTCGCCTCGTCCAACGGTATCAGGACCGGGGCATGGTTCCCGGAGAGGGGGGAAGACACTCCTGCCGTATCGGCAAACATCCCCTTTCCCGTGCTCGCGGTGTAGAGGGATCCGAGGGCGGCCGCGAAGAAAAAAAGAACGGCCGCTTCGCGCAATGCTTGTCTCATCATGGTCAGCTTGCCTTGGTCCCGATGAACGTCACGCGCACCGGGACATTGGTTTGCTTCTTGCTGTCGGTCTGGAGCAGGATCTGCTCCGTGCCGTAATCAACTTTGTCGGGTTTCACTTTGATGGTAATGAACACCGTGTCCGCCGGCATCACGGCTTTTGTTTCGAAGACGATGGTGACGCTCGGGGAAGTGCTTGTGTACCCCTTGAGTGACATGATCTTGCCCGAGACATTCTTGAAGCCCACTTTGTGTGCGACCTCTTTCCCGACCGGCAGGCTGCCGAGCCAGACCACGGACGAATTGTTGACAGGGGTCAGCTCATCGATCACATCTGTGACCAGCGTTACGCTGACACTCGGTGTGACAGGATCGTTCGTCTGGATCGTGACATGCTTGGTAATCTTCCCCCGGAATCCGGTGGAATTGAACTCGACCTCCACGGCGTCCGATTCCCCCGGTTTCAACTCGGATTTCGGCTGCTTCACCGTGGTGCATCCGCAAGAGGTCTGCACGCCGAGGATCTTGAGGGTCTCTTTCCCCGAATTTCTGATCAGGATCTTTGCCTTCTTGACCTCGCCATTATAGGTAGCCCCGAGATCGATCCCCGATTTATCGACAGACACTTTCGGCTGACCGACCGCCAAACCGACTGTCAGCGCGGCCAGAAGAAAAAGGGAACAGGATGTGTGCATGGTTTTCATGAGAAATTCCTTCTCTGGATACTGTGAAGAAAAAAAAGATTCATCTCAGCGTCGTCGCGGGACCAGCTCTTTTTGGTCGGCAACTCTTTCGTATCCCCGCGGGACGCGGAGCAGGGATTCGGGCACAGCTTTGCGGGTTACGCCGGTCACTTCGTACCGTCCCTGCTCGTGGCCTTCTGCATTATAGATGATGACGCGTGCGCCGGTGTACCCCTTGGAGGTGAAGTATGATTCCCACGTTGGTTGTGTGGGGTTGTCCTGATTCAACGATTGTGAAAAGCCGGCAACTGTTCCCAGCGCAAGCGTTGCCCATACCTCCAGTTCCCCGTCGGCCATCTTGACGATGAAGAGCTCGCACGGAAGACCTGCGATGGTTTCTTTCTCCGCTGTCTGTTCTACCTCAAACCGCTGCACAGCGGGTTCGGGTGTCCCTGGAGACATGGGTGCCTGGAAGTACCGTCCGGTGGCAGTCACCAGGAGGAACGTCGTTTGTGCACCGTGATCCTGGATCACGATCGGTACATAATCGAGTTTTTCCTTCGTCTGCATCCGGACCCGATCCCCCTTGATGTACGATTCAAAAAACTGCACGCTTTCGAGGTTCTGCATCTTAAACTCGATGATTCCTTCGAAGGGAAGGACCGGCCGTTGTCCCTGTCCGGACACAAGCGGGCTCAGGAGAACGAGGAGCGACATAACTGCAGGGAAGCGTTTCATAAGATGCCTTTCTGAAAGTTCATGTTCATTCCGTCTTCCACCACGGACCCGCCTGGGCCATTTGTTTCAGAAGGGGAGCGACCCGGTACCGGTCCTCCTTCAGATCTTGCTCCATGGCCGTCAGGATGATATACACATTCCGCATGCCGATCCGGTTAGCCCATTCAACAGGGCCATAGGGATAATTCGTTCCCAATTTCATCGCCGTGTCAAGATCGCGAGGGGAGGCAACATCCTCCTGCAGCGCAAAGGCGGCTTCATTGACGATCTGGCACAGGATGCGTGGCAGCACCATCCCCACACGATCCTGCACAAGGACGATCTCCTTGCCGATGGATCCCAGGAAAAGCCTGACCACCTCAATGGTCTCTTTCGGCGAAAAAACCGTGGGCGCAACCTCGGCCAGGGGTTTTTCACTGAACGTCGGGAGCGCGCAGAACCCGACCAACCTGTGCCGCTGGCTGATCCACCCCGCCTGCTCCATCGCCGTTACCGTGACGGACGAGCTCAGGATCGGGACGGTGGGAGACAGTGCCTTGTCGAGCCTCTGCAAGTTCTTCTGCTTGAGCGCGGGATCGTTGTTGGTGAGTTCAATGCCCACTGACACGCCGACCGGGATGACCGCTGTCTGTCGGATGGAGGCCTGGCCAAAATCCGGTGCGGACTTCATGGACACGTTCCACTGGACCAGCACCTCGTACCCTTTTGCCGCGCATAGGATTGCATATTCCTCCACCATCGGCGATTCGCCGACGATATAGGCTTTTGCGTGCCCACTTCCCTTCAACGATCGTTCAACCAGACTCTTTTTCCCGGCTTTCTTTTTTTTCACAAGATCGTTACTTCGTGTCGTCGTACTGATAAAACCCTCGTTTTGTTTTCCTTCCCAGCATTCCGGCGTCGACCATCTGCTTCTGAAAAGGGTGGGGGCGGTAGCGCGGCTCGCCGAAGAATTGATCGTACACCGACTGGGTGACGGCAAGGTTGACATCGATCCCGATCAGGTCCATGAGCTCGAACGGTCCCATCGCGAATCCCCCCTCAATCTTCATGATACGATCGATCTCCTCGACGGTTGCGACGTTTTCGCCGAGGAGGCGGAGCGCCTCTCCGTACATCGGTCGGGCGACGCGGTTGACGATAAATCCCGGCGTGTCCTTTGCGACCACGGGCGTTTTGCCGAGTTGTTGCACCAAATCGATCGTCCGCTGAACAGTCTCGGCCGAGGTTTGGGTCCCCCGGACCACCTCCACGAGTTTCATGATGTGAGCCGGATTAAAAAAATGCATGCCCACAACCCGCTCCGGATGCCGCACCCCGGACGCGATGGCTGTGATCGAGAGGGAGGAGGTGTTGGAAGCGAGAATCGTGCCCGGTTTACTGTCAGCTTCGAGATGCTTGAAGAGGTCTCTCTTGACGCGGAGGTCCTCGATGATTGCCTCGACAATGACATCGGAGTGTCCGAGGTCCGCGAGATGCGTTCGGGGGTGGATCCGGGCGAATGCTTCGGTCGTTTGCTCCTTTGTCAGCTTCCCCTTTTCGAGCCCTTTCTTCAGGTCGGTCTTGATCCGCTCCAGCGCCTGGCGAAGGAGGGTGTCGTTGATGTCGTACAGGACGACCTCAATTTTTGAGAGCGCGGCCACCTGGGCGATTCCTCCTCCCATCGTTCCCGCTCCCACAACGCCAATATGCTTGACCATGGAAAAGACTTGAGTAGTGTGAGAAGTCTAAAAACTTAGTGAAATGAGGGGTGAAAAACAACCCTTCGTCTTTACTCAGGGTAAACACTTCGCTCACTTCGGTCGCTCAGTGCAGG
>DKJQ01000086.1:0-155 GCA_002454845.1 Ignavibacteria bacterium UBA6688 | reverse complement strand
CACTTCGGTCGCTCAGTGCAGGGCATCCGTGGGTGGCTTTCCGTCCAGATTGAAATGATGCGGAAACAGATCGCAGGGGCCTGGGACGAACTCGACTCGGAGGGTCAAAGATAAATAGCCTGGAGGTACAATGGGAGCGACCCGAAGGGTCGAAG
>DKJQ01000053.1 GCA_002454845.1 Ignavibacteria bacterium UBA6688 | reverse complement strand
CGCGTTCGTGAACAAGATGGATAGGGCGGGCGCGGATTTTCTCGGCGTCGTGCAAATGATGAAGGACCGCCTGAAAACAAACGCCGTCCCCGTTCAACTTCCGGTTGGTGAGGGTGATATGTTCGCCGGCATCATCGACCTGATCACCATGAAAGCCCGCATGTATCGCGAAGGGACGCAGGGAGCCTCCTGGGATGATATCGACATTCCCGAGTCGCTTCTTCCCAAAGCGAACGAATACCGGATAAAAATGCTCGAGGCTGTCGCGGATGAAGATGACAGCTTGCTGGAAAAATATCTCGAAGGAAAGCAGATTTCCCCGGATGAGATCAAGGTTGTACTACGTCGGGCCACGTTGAAGGTGAGCATCGTCCCCGTGCTGTGCGGCTCATCCTTCAAGAACAAAGGGGTCCAGTTGTTGATGGACGCAGTGATCGATTTCCTGCCCTCTCCCCTTGATATTAACAGTGGCGTGCTGCATGGACACCACCCGCATCGCTCGGATGATGTGATCCGCAGGATCAGCGACGACGAGAAGTTTACCGCCCTTGCCTTCAAGATCATGACCGATCCGTTCGTCGGGCGGCTGACCTATTTCCGGATCTATGCCGGGACCTTGTCTTCGGGTTCGTATGTGTACAACGTGATCTCGGATCGCAAGGAGCGAATTGCCCGGATCCTCCGGATGCACGCCAACCATCGCGAGGAGGTCTCCGAAGCGTTCGCCGGGGACATCGTTGCCGCAATCGGGATGAAAAATACACGAACCGGCGATACATTGACGAACGAGGACGATCCGATCATCCTTGAGCAGATGATATTCCCGGAGCCGGTGATCGATGTTGCGATCGAGCCCAAGACCAAAGCGGACCAGGAGAAACTCGGAGAGGCGCTTCAGAAGCTCGCGGAGGAGGATCCCACATTCCGGATCACCTCGAACGAGGAGACCGGCCAGACGATCATCAGTGGTATGGGCGAATTGCACCTGGAGATTATTGTCGACCGGATGAAGCGCGAGTTCAGGGTTGAGGCGAACGTCGGCAAGCCGCAGGTTGCGTACAAGGAAACGATTACAAAAAAAGTAACGGCGGAGGGAAAGTTCGTCCGCCAGAGCGGCGGTCGCGGTCAGTACGGTCATGTCGTGATCGAGATGGGGCCGAACGAGAAGGGGAAGGGTTTCGAGTTCGAGAACGACATCGTCGGAGGCGTCGTTCCGAAGGAATACGTCAAACCGACAGAGCAGGGAATTGTGGAAGCGATGAGGAACGGTGTCCTGGCCGGCTACCCGGTAGAAGATATCAAGGTGAGCTTGATCGACGGTTCGTTCCACGCCGTCGACTCATCGGAAATGGCCTTCAAGGTTGCCGGATCGATGGCTTTCAAGGAAGCGGCGCGCAAGGCCGGTCCGATCATCCTTGAGCCGATCATGGCGGTCGAGGTCGTGACCCCGGAAGAATATTTAGGGGATGTCATGGGCGATCTGAATTCCCGTCGCGGCAAGATCGAAGGGATGAATCCCCGAAAGGATGCCCAGGTTGTCAAGGCGATGGTTCCCTTGTCCGAGATGTTTGGGTATGCCACGGTGGTCCGGTCAATGACGCAGGGGCGGGCACTCTACACCATGCAGTTCGCACACTACGAACAAGCTCCGAAGTCGATTGCCGAAGGGATTATCGAGAAGGTGAAGGGCAAGGAAGCGGTTACGGCGTAAAGAATATAACGAAGGTTTTGATTACAGACACAACGAAAGGAGATCACTCCAATGGCAAAGGGTAAATTTGATCGCAGCAAGCCGCACGTAAACGTCGGTACGATCGGCCACGTCGACCACGGGAAGACGACCCTCACCGCGGCTATTACGATGGTGCTTGCGAAGCAAGGTTTGTCGGAGGTTCGGACGTTCGACTCCATCGACAATGCCCCCGAGGAGAAAGCCCGCGGGATCACGATCGCGACGGCGCACGTCGAGTATTCCACGGCAAACCGCCACTATGCGCACGTCGACTGTCCGGGCCACGCCGACTATGTAAAGAACATGATCACGGGTGCCGCCCAGATGGACGGCGCGATCCTCGTGGTTGCTGCGACGGACGGTCCGATGCCTCAAACGCGTGAGCACATCCTCCTGGCGCGCCAGGTTGGTGTTCCCCGCATCGTTGTGTTCATGAATAAAGTCGATGCTGTTGATGACCCGGAGCTGCTGGATCTCGTCGAGCTCGAGCTCCGCGACCTCTTGAAAAAGTACGAATTTCCGGGCGATGAGATCCCGATCATTCGCGGCTCCGCTCTGAAGGCCATGGAAGCGGCGATGCGTCCGGATGTCAAGCCGGATGATCCGGCATTCAAGAGCATTGATGAATTGATGGCGGCGGTCGATTCCTACATACCGGTCCCGAAGCGTGATGTTGACAAACCCTTCCTGATGCCGATTGAGGATGTATTCTCGATCACGGGTCGTGGTACCGTCGGCACCGGGCGTGTCGACCGCGGTCATGCCAAGGTCGGCGACGAAGTCGAAGTGATCGGTCTCGGCGCTCATAAGAAGACCGTGATCACCGGTGCAGAAATGTTCCGGAAGGAACTTGATGAGGTGCGCGCGGGCGACAACGCGGGCCTGTTGCTGCGCGGCGTTGAAAAGAACGAACTGGAACGCGGAATGGTGGTTGCGAAGCCCGGTTCCATCACACCGCACAAGAAGTTTACGGCGCAGGTGTACGTGTTGAAGAAGGAAGAAGGTGGACGCCACACGCCGTTTCTGAACGGCTACCGCCCGCAGTTCTACTTCCGGACCACGGACGTGACCGGCGTGGTGACGCTCCCCAGCGGTGTTGAGATGGTGATGCCCGGCGACAACCTCGACGCGATCAATGTGGAACTGATCTCCGAGATCGCCATGGAGGAAGGCCTCCGCTTCGCTATCCGCGAGGGCGGACGCACCGTCGGCGCAGGCGTTGTGACGAAGATCGTTGAATAATAACTTCCGGGTTCCGGCTCTCTGCCGGAACCCGATGCTTTTTCACGGTGTACATCAGCGAGGATGAACCGTTGGCTGGTCAAAAGATTCGCATCAAATTGAAGTCGTACGATCACAACCTGATCGATAAATCGGCTGAGAAAATTATCAAGACCGTGAAGTCGACCGGGGCCGTTGTGTCCGGTCCTATCCCGTTGCCGACCAAGCGGTCGCTCTATGTCGTGAACCGGTCGCCGCACGTCGATAAGAAGTCGCGCGAGCAGTTCGAGACCCGATCGCACAAACGGCTGATCGACATTCTCAACTCCACGAGCAAGACGGTCGATTCTCTGATGAAGCTGGAATTGCCGGCCGGCGTGGATGTTGAGATCAAGGTGTAGTGAGGGACGACGAGGAACGACGAAGAACGAATTGACCAATGTGGTTTCCCTGCCCGGACACAACAGAGTGAGTCGGTCGGGAGATGACTTAGGAGCAGAACAGTGAGCGGCATGTTAGGAAAAAAACTTGGAATGACGAGTATCTTCGATGAGAACGGGCAAATGGTCCCGTGCACTATCATCGAGGCCGGGCCGTGTTACGTTACCCAGATCAAGACGAAAGAGAAAGACGGGTACGACGCAATACAACTTGGCTACGATGAGATCCACGAACGACTCGTCAACAAACCGATGAAGGGGCACCTCGGGAAGTCCGGGGTCAGGCCACTTCGTCTTCTCTCAGAGTTCCGCAGCTTCAACGGCAGGAAACTGGAGCTGGGCGCGGAGTTGAAGGTGGACCTGTTCCACCAGGGGGAGACCGTGGACGTGACTGGCCGCTCGAAAGGGCGCGGCTTCCAGGGAGTCGTGAAACGCCACCACTTCGGCGGCGTCGGCATGACGACCCACGGACAGTCCGATCGCGTGCGCGCTCCCGGATCGATCGGCGGGAGTTCTTATCCCTCCCGTGTCTTCAAAGGTATGCGGATGGCCGGCCGGATGGGGGGCGAGCGCGTGACGGTGAAGAACCTGACCGTGGTGAAGGTGATCTCCGATTCGAATATTTTGATCGTCAAGGGATCGGTTCCCGGCGCAATCAACAGTTACGTGGAAATTAGCAAACAGGACTAAGTCCTTGTTTCGAGGATGAATAGCAATGGAGCTTGAAGTTTACAAGAAAGACGGAAGCATGAGCGGCGAGAAGGTGAAGCTGGCTCCGGAGATCTTTGAGATTACTCCGAACGACCACGCTATCTACCAGGCTATTCGCTCGATCCAGGCCAACAAGCGCCAGGGAACGCACAAGGTGAAACCGCGCAACGAGGTCCGGGGAGGCGGCAGGAAGCCGTTTCGCCAGAAGAAAACGGGCCGCGCCCGCGCCGGATCGACCCGTTCACCGGTCTGGGTTGGCGGCGGTTCCATTTTCGGTCCCCATCCGCATGACTACGTGATCAAGCTCTCGGCCAAAGTCCGGGCCCTCGCCCGTAAGTCGGCTCTGAGCTACAAGGCCAAGGACAGCGCCATCATGGTGGTGGAGGATTTCTCCCTCGATGCTCCCAAGACACGGGAGATCGTCACAGTCCTGAAAGCCCTCGCCCTGAACGGGAAGAAGACCCTCTTCCTGACTGGCAAGACCGACCGGGCGTTGTTTAAGTCGGGACGGAACATCGCGAAGCTGAACGTGCGGGAGGCGGATAAAGCCTCCACGTTCGATATTCTAAACAACCAGGTGCTGCTCATCCAGAAAAGCGCCGTGGAAGTGTTGCACAATTCGTTGAAGAACTGAGCGAACTATCATGGCTGGAATTTTGAAACGACCGATCGTCACCGAAAAGATCACACGCATGCAGGAACAGCGGCACTATGCGTTTGAAGTCGAGGGCGGATCGAACAAAATTGAGATCGCGAAAGCGGTGGAGGCAAAATTCAAAGTCACCGTTACCAGTGTCCGCACGGTGGTTGTGAAAGGAAAGCGGAAGTCGCAGATGACGCGCCGCGGGCGCTTCGAGGGACGGACCAACACATGGAAGAAAGCGATCGTCACCCTGAAAGAAGGGGACAAGATCGATTACTTCGAGACTGCTTGATTGATGAAACGATAGGTACAGTATGGCTATTCGAAAATTAAGACCCATGACGCCGGCAACCCGGTTCTACTCGATCTCGACGTTCGAAGAGATCACGAAGACCGTGCCGGAGAAGTCGCTGCTCCGAAAGCTGAAGAAATCGGGGGGACGCAATAATCTTGGACGCGTCACCTCGCGCCATCGGGGGGGTGGGCACAAGAGACGGTACCGCTTGATCGATTTCAAGCGCGAGAAGCATGGTGTGAGCGCCAGGGTTGCAGCGATTGAGTACGATCCCAACCGGTCGGCCCGAATTGCGTTGTTGCACTATGGAGACGGCGATAAGCGCTACATTGTCGCGCCGGACGGTTTGAAGGTAGGCCAGTCTGTTCAGTCCGGTTCGGGCGTCGAGGTGCAGCTGGGCAATGCCCTTCCGCTGCTGGAGATCCCCGTGGGTACGTTTATCCATAACGTCGAGATGCGCCCCGGCAAGGGGGGACAACTCGGCCGCAGTGCCGGGAACTCGCTGCAGTTGATGGCGAAAGAGGGGGATTTTGCGCAGCTGAAGCTCCCTTCGGGGGAAGTCCGGAAGGTGCGAGTGAATTGTTATGCAACGGTGGGAATCGTGAGCAACGGGGACCATGAGAATATCAGTCTCGGGAAGGCCGGCCGGTCGCGCTGGCTGGGGATCCGGCCGCATTCACGAGGGATGGCGATGAACCCGGTTGATCATCCGATGGGGGGTGGCGAAGGTCGTTCGAAGAGCGGTGGGGGTGGGCAGCATCCGGAATCGCCCTGGGGCAAGTACGCCAAGGGTTTGAAGACACGCAAGAAGAAAAATCCATCCAACAAATACATTGTCAAACGTCGCAAGTAAATCTAGCGAGAATCGAGAGCGATGAGCCGGTCATTGAAAAAGGGTCCCTATGTGGACTCAAAGCTGCAGCAAAAGATTGAGGCGTTGAACAAGTCCAACCAGAAGAAGGTGATCAAGACGTGGGCGCGGAGTTGCACGATCATCCCCGATTTCGTCGGTCACACTTTCGCGGTGCATAACGGCAATAAGTTCATTCCCGTCTACGTCCAGGAAGCGATGGTGGGACACAAACTCGGTGAGTTTGCCCCGACCCGCATTTTCCGGGCGCATCCAGGAGTCAAGAGCGAGAAGTCAACCACTCCCGCATAACACCATTGAGGAGTCCGTGAGGGAATGGGGCGACCCTGAACCTTGCTGGAGGTAAAAGGAACAACGTATGGAAGCACGAGCAGTCAATCGATTCGTCGGAACATCGCCAATGAAAATGCGGCTGGTGATCGACCTTATTCGCGGTCGTGGGGTGGAGGAGGCGTTGTCGATCCTGCACTTTTCACCGAAGCATGCCTCGAACAGCGCGGAGAAAGTCCTCCGGTCGGCTATTTCCAACCTTCAAAATAAGGATCAAAGCGGCCGTATCGATCCATCCCATGTGTTCGTGAAGGAAGCGTTTGTCAATGGCGGTCCGGTCGCGAAACGGGTGATGCCGGCTCCGATGGGACGGGCATTCCGCATTCGCAAACGGTCTCATCACCTGACGATCGTTGTTGCTCAGCGGCAGCAAAAAGTGCAAGCGGCAGCCAAACCGAAGGCCGCTGAGGCAGCGCCGAAGTCCGCAGCAGCTCCCGGGGTGAAGCCGAAGAAGTCTGGAACGAAGTCGAAAGCATCGACTTCCACGAAGAAGGCAACAAAAGAATCTTAATTGAGGAGGATCTCTTGGGTCAAAAAACACATCCGATAGGATTCCGGCTCGGCATTACGAAGACTTGGGACGCAAATTGGTACGCCGACAAGGGATTTGCCGGGAAACTGCAGGAAGACTTGATGGTCCGGCACTATGTCCGCAATCGTCTGAAGAAAGCGGGTATTTCGCGGATCCAGATCGACAGGACCCCCAAGCGTGCCGTGATTACGATTCATACATCCCGTCCCGGTATCGTGATTGGAAAAAGCGGTAAAGAGATCGCCCAATTGGAAGAAGAGTTGAAGAAGGTGACCGCAAAAGAGGTCAAGATCCTGATCCATGAAATCAAACGTCCCGAACTGGATTCGTCGCTCGTGGCCGAGAACATCGCCTCCCAGATTGAGGGACGCATCTCCTTCCGCCGTGCCATGAAGCAGGCGATTACCGCCTCGATGCGTATGGGCGCCGAAGGGATCCGCGTGATGTGTGGTGGCCGTCTCGGTGGATCGGAAATTGCACGGCGCGAGCAGTACAAAGAGGGACGCATTCCTTTGCACACGATTCGTGCAGACATCGATTATTCCACGGCGACGGCGCGGACGATTTACGGCGCTATCGGGGTGAAAGTGTGGATCTGCAAAGGGGAAATTCTCGGCCCCGTGTCGAAATAATGATCGGAGCCCCCGGGTCAGTCCCGTCGCTGAACTACAAGGAGTGCTGAACGTATGTTGATGCCCAAGAGAGTAAAATTCAGAAAGACCCAGCGTGGTCGGATGCGGGGAAAAGCAACCCGTGGTGCGACGATTGCCTTTGGCGATTTCGGCCTCAAGGCTCTTGAGCCCGGATGGATCACCCAGCGCCAGATCGAAGCTTCGCGTGTCGCGTTGACCCGTATGATGAAACGTGAGGGGAAAGTCTGGATTCGGATCTTCCCGGACAAACCCGTTACCAAGAAGCCGGCGGAAACCCGTATGGGAAGCGGCAAAGGTATCCCGGAATTCTGGGTTGTGGTGATCAAGCCCGGACGCGTGTTGTTCGAGCTGGGTGGAGTCTCAAAGGCGTTAGCGCGGGAGGCGTTCGATCTCGCAATGCACAAGCTTCCCATCAAGACCAAGATGGTCACTCGTATGGATTACGAGGCCCATTAATAGCAGGAGTCGTTTGTATGAAAGCTTTTGAATTTCGTCAATTGTCGGATGCGGAGTTGATCAAGCGCATTCAGGAGGAAGAGGAGAGCCTCGGCAATCTTCGCTTCCAGAAGGTGATCAGCCAGCTCGAGAACCCGATGAAGCTGCAGCACATCCGGCGGGACATCGCCCGGATGAAGACGCTTCTCCGCGAGCGCCAGATCAAGAAACCCAGCCAACCCGTAGCATTATCTGAACAAGAGAAGAAGGCATAACGGATGAGTACAGCAGCAGCAGTTCCGGCCGTCCAGCGTAACCGGCGTAAGGTCCGCATCGGAAAAGTGATCAGCAACAAGATGCAGAAGAGCATCGTGGTGTCGCTGGAACGCAAAATTCCTCATCCACTTTATAAGAAGTACTATAAGCAAACTTCGACACTGATGGCTCACGATGAGAAGCAGGAAGCGCGCATCGGTGATGTGGTGAGGGTGATGGAGACCCGCCCCGTGAGCAAGCGCAAGCGATGGCGGTTGGTCGAAGTGATCGAAAAGGCAAAATAACCTGTGAACCGGAGGTCGGTGACCTCCCCCCGGAGTCCCAATCATGATTCAGGAAGAAACGAATTTAGTCGTTGCCGATAATTCCGGCGCCAAGAAAGTCCGGTGCATCCGCGTGCTGGGCGGTCATGACAAGAGGTATGCGTCCGTGGGAGATCTTGTGGTTGTTTCCGTCAAAACCGCCATTCCCGGTGCCCCCGTCAAGAAGGGGGAGGTGTCCCGCGCGGTGGTTGTTCGGACAAGAAAAGAGGTTGGAAGGAAGGACGGCTCCTTCATCCGCTTTGATGAGAACGCCGTGGTGTTGCTGAACCAACAGGGCGAGCCGCGGGGGACGCGCATCTTCGGGCCGGTTGCCCGTGAATTGCGCGAGCGCCAGTTTATGAAAATCGTCTCGTTGGCACCCGAGGTGCTCTAACAAAGGAATTGGGTATGCACGTTCATAAAAACGATACCGTTGTGATTATCTCCGGAAACTTCAAAGGGAAGCAAGGCAAGGTCCTGAAGGTGTTCCCGGAAACAAACCGCGTCATTGTGGAAGGGGTCAACATCGTGAAGCGCCACACCCGCGCCTCGCAGAAGAATCCCCAGGGGGGCATCCTCCAGAAGGAAGGGGCCATCCATGTATCGAACGTCATGGTGGTCGACCCGAAGACGAGCGAACCGACCCGTGTCGGGTACAAGTATGTCACCGACGCAACAACCGGCAAGAAGAAGAAAATGCGGATCTCGCGTCGGACCAACGAAATGTTTTAAGATGCTGTCTCACGTCTGGGAGAAGTAACGGAATATGGCCAAGGATAAAGAACACAAGAAAGTCGACGAACCCGCCCGCCAGGAGAAAGCAGCGAAGAAGGAAAAAAAGGGGGGCGAGGGAGCCGCGAAGAAACAGGGGGGAGTTACCCGTGAGGCGGGAGCACCAGCCCGGTTATTCCTGCAGTACAAGAAGGATGTGATCCCGCAATTAATGAAGCGGTTCCAGTACAAGAGCGTGATGCAGGTCCCGAGGCTTGAGAAGATCGCCGTGAACGTCGGTGTCGGGATGGCGACGCAGGATCCGAAGATTCTGGACGTGGCGGTGAAGGAGCTCGAGACCATCACCGGCCAAAAGGTTGCCATCACGAAGTCCAAGAAGGCGATCTCCAATTTCAAACTCCGGGAGGACCTCCCGATCGGGTGTCGCGTCACGCTGCGGCGGGCGCAGATGTACGAGTTCCTGGACCGGCTGATCAGCATTGCGCTTCCACGCGTGCGAGACTTCCGCGGCGTCTCGGACAAGTCATTCGACGGACGGGGCAACTACACGCTGGGGATCAAAGAGCAGATCATCTTTCCGGAGATCGACGTCGACAAAGTCACGCGCATCAGCGGAATGGATGTCACCTTCGTCACGACCGCCAGGACTGATGCAGAGGCGTACGAATTGTTGAAAGCGCTCGGACTGCCGTTCGTCAAACGGCAGGATGTGCTCGAAACGGCAACAGCAGCATAACATTAACGCAAAAGGAGCCTCGTTGGCACGCTTAGCAAGCATTGTAAAGTCCAAACGGACACCGAAGCATAAGGTCAGCCAGCACAACCGGTGTAATATTTGCGGCAGGCCGCGTGCATATTTCCGGAAGTTCGGCATCTGTCGTATTTGCTTCAGAAATCTGGCGCTGGACGGCAAGATTCCGGGCGTCCGCAAGGCCAGCTGGTAAAGATGTTCGGTGCAATTATCTTAGGAGAGTTCAATCGATGTCCATGACTGATCCGGTAGCGGATTTCCTGACACGAGTACGGAACGCCGCCAAGGCAAAACATAAACGGGTCGACATTCCCGCATCCAATCTGAAGAAAGCGATCACGCAGATTCTGCTGGATGAGAAGTTTATTTCGAACTTCACCCTCCTCAGCGATGGGAAGCAGGGAGTGTTGCGCATCCATTTGAAATACAATAACGGGAAAACTGTCATCTCCGGCCTGCGCCGGGTGAGTCGCCCCGGTATCCGTCTCTACCGGCCTGCGGGTGAACTGCCCCGCGTGCTCGGCGGACTCGGCGTCGCGATCGTCTCGACGTCGAAAGGGGTCATGACGGATCACCGTGCACGCAAAGAACATGTCGGTGGTGAAGTTCTCGCGTATATTTGGTAATGGAGGAGAGTCGAACGTGTCACGCATAGGTCGCAAGCCAATTCAGATTACAAAGGGCGTCAACATCACCAAGAAGGATGGGTCGATTGTGGTGAAGGGCCCCAAAGGGGAACTTTCCGCGCGGCTCCATCCCTCGATCAGTTTTGAGGTCGGCCAGTCCGAGCTCCAGGTCACCCGCAGTTCCGACGAAAAACAGAATCGGGCGCTGCATGGACTCTGGCGGGCGCTAATCCAGAACATGGTCAACGGTGTCACACAGGGATATTCTCGCAAGCTGGAGATCGTGGGCGTAGGGTACCGTGCGGAGATGAAGGGGAAAAAGTTGCAGCTGCTCCTCGGCTACTCGCACCCGATCGTGTTTGGTCCCCCGGAGGGAGTGACACTGGAGACGCCTTCTCAGACGAACATCGTCATCTCCGGGATCGACAAGCAGCTGGTCGGATTGGTTGCTGCGAAGATCCGCTCCTTCCGTCCGCCCGAGCCCTACAAGGGCAAGGGAGTGAAGTACGAAGGAGAATACATCCGTCGCAAGGCAGGCAAGGCTGCTGCAACGGGGGCCAAGTAATTCGGAGCGGAGCATCCCGGCGGGTTCTATGATGCGCCCCATCCAAGGAGTGAAAGTCTATGATTAACTCAAATAAGCAGCAGCGTTGGCAGAAAAAGAAAGCCAGCATCCGGAAGAAAATCTCGGGAACGACAGAATGCCCGCGTTTTACCGTGTACCGGAGCGGCAAGCACATCTATGCGCAGATCATCGACGACACCAGCGGCAGGACGCTGGTTTCCGCCTCGACGCTTTCGAAAGATGTCCGCCAGGGTCTGAAGGACGGCTCGTCCCCAAAGGACGTCGCGAAGATCGTCGGCGTGTTCACCGCAAAGAAGGCTCTCGAAAAAAACATTCAACACGTTGTCTATGACCGTAACGGGTACCTGTACCACGGTCGCGTGAAGGCCGTTGCAGACGGTGCTCGCGAGGCAGGTCTCAAATTCTAAACGACAGGCATCAACACCCAACAAAGAGATCCATGGCAAAGATTAAAGCAGGCGAACTCGAACTGAAGGAACGATTGGTCCACATTAACCGTGTCGCGAAGGTGGTGAAGGGGGGACGCCGGTTCAGCTTCAACGCCATCGTGGTTGTTGGCGACGGCAACGGGCATGTGGGAGTCGGACTCGGGAAGGCGAACGAAGTGGCCGATGCGATTTCCAAAGGCGTGGACGATGCAAAGAAGAACGTCGTGACGGTTTTGATCTCCAAGGGGACCATCGCGCATGAGGTGCTCGGCAAGTTCGGAGCGGGGAAAGTGTTGTTGAAGCCCGCCTCCCCCGGCACCGGCATGATCGCCGGCGGCGGCGTACGCGCGGTGCTCGAGTCGGCTGGGGTCAAAGATATCCTGACGAAGCAGATGGGGTCCTCCAACCCGCATAACGTGGTGAAGGCCACCATGCAGGCGCTGCTGAGTCTTTCGGACGCGAGAACAGTTGCCGATCGCAGGGGAAGCACATTGCAGGAATTGTTCCACCAGAACTAAGGCGGACTCGTCATGTCAGAAGTGAAAAAAATCAAAATCACACAAACGGGAAGCGTGATCGACCAGTTGGAGAATCACAAGCGGACCATCGAGGCGCTGGGACTCGGTCGCCCGAATTATTTCGTGGTCAAGAACGATACTCCGCAAATCCGCGGGATGATCAACGTCGTGCGTCACCTCGTGCTCGTCGAAGAAGTGCAATAATATTTTCCGGACTCTCACGATGACCGTCGTCGGGAGCCGCTCAGAAAAGGGTTAGCAATGGCAAAGAATGTTCTCAGTAATTTGACTCCGGCCAAAGGATCGCGCAGAAAGACCAAGCGGATCGGCCGTGGACAGGGTTCCGGGCATGGCGGAACTGCGACCAAGGGACACAAGGGAGCCAAGTCCCGGTCGGGACACAAGTTTAAGCTCTGGTTTGAAGGCGGGCAGATGCCGTTGTCGCGCCGCATTCCCAAGTTCGGATTCAAACCGCGGAATCGGATCGAGTACCAGGGGATCAATGTCGAGACCCTGGAGGCTGCCGCCACCGCGAAAAATCTGGCGGGGGTCGTGACCCCCGAATCGTTGTTCAAGGCTGGTATGATATCCAAGAAACATGAACCGGTGAAAATTTTAGGGAACGGCGAGCTGAAGACCAAGTTGGAGGTGACCGCCCATGCATTCAGCAAATCGGCGATCGCGAAGATTGAGGCGGCCGGGGGCAAAGCTACCCTTCTCGCGAAAGAGCAAAAGAAGGAATGAGCAAACTCACAGAGACCTTTACCAATATTTTTAAGATCCAGGAACTGCGGGACCGGTTGCTCTTTACGGCGGCCATTCTCGTCGTGGTGCGGATAGGCTCTCATATCACCCTTCCGGGTGTCGACGCTGGCCTGTTGGCCGATACTATCCGCGACTCTTCCCAAGGGACGCTATTCGGACTGTACGACCTGTTTGTCGGTGGAGCGTTCAGCAACGCGGCGGTGTTTGCGCTGGGCATCATGCCGTACATCAGCGCCTCGATCGTCATCCAATTGCTGGGGGCCGTTGTCCCGTACTTTCAGAAACTGCAGAAAGAGGGGGAGGACGGCAGGAAGAAGATCACCCAGTATACCCGGTACGGCACGGTGGGTATCTCCTTGCTCCAGGCAAGTGGCGTGGTGATCAAGCTTCAAAGCACGGTGACGCAGGCGGGTCCGATCGTTCCCGAAGCGGTCCAGGGGATCGGGTTTGCGATCAGCACCATCATCATCCTGACCGCCGGAACGGTCTTCATGATGTGGCTGGGGGAACAGATCACCGAGCGCGGAATCGGCAACGGGATATCCCTCATTATCTTTATCGGCATCGTTGCACGGTTCCCGCATTCCGTCCTGGATGAGTACCAGCTGGTTCTTGCAGGGCGCAATATTATTATCGAGCTCGTCATCCTGGTCCTCATCGGCTTTATCGTTGCCGGTGTCGTGCTGGTGACACAGGGGACGCGACGCATTCCGGTGCAATATGCCAAGCGGGTAATCGGGCGGAAGGTATACGGCGGCGTGACACAATACATCCCCTTGCGCGTGAATACCGCGGGTGTCATGCCCATTATCTTTGCCCAGGCGATCATGTTCGTACCGCAGATTATTTTCTCCTTTTTCCCGGAGAGCGAGTTTGTCGAGACGTTGTCCAGCGACTGGTTCAGTTATGATTCCTGGACCTATTCGATCGTCTACGGTCTGGTGATCGTCTTCTTCACCTACTTTTATACGGCGATCGCCTTCAACCCGAAGGATGTCGCGGATAACATGAAAAAGCAGGGAGGGTTCATTCCCGGTATTCGCCCGGGGACCCATACGGCGGAGTTTGTCGACAATATCCTCACGAAGATCACCCTTCCTGGTTCGATCTTCCTCGCGATCGTAGCCATCCTTCCGACGTTGATGATGAAGATCGGGGTGGCACCGAGTTTTGCGTCGTTTTTCGGGGGGACCAGCTTGCTGATTATCGTTGGCGTTGCACTCGATACGCTGCAGCAGATCGAGTCGCACCTGCTGATGCGTCACTATGACGGGTTTATGAAGAGCGGGAAATTGAGGGGACGGAGAGGATAGGCTCTCACTTCCATGGTTTGCCTCAAAACGACAGAAGAGATTGAGTGTATCCGTGAAAGTTCCAAGATTGTAGCCGACGTGTTGAAGCTCGTCGGCGCGCAAGCCAGGCCGGGTGTCACGACCCTGCACCTGGACCGGATGGCGGAGGAGTACATACGATCGATGGGGGGAATTCCGGCGTTCAAGGGATATGGCCAGGGGAAGAACAACCCCTTCCCGGCCACCCTGTGCACCTCGATTGACAATGAGGTCGTCCATGGCATCCCGGGGAAACGCGAGTTGCAAGAGGGGGAGATCCTTTCCATCGACGTCGGTGTCAAGAAGGAAGGGTGGTATGGAGATGGGGCTGCTTCCTTTCCCATCGGTATGTTGTCCCTGAGCAAGCAGGATCTTCTGAAGACAACGGAGGAGGCGCTTTACAGGGGAATTGAGAAGGCAGTTGTCGGGAACAAGGTGCACGACATCTCCTGGGCTATCCAGGAATATATTGAGGCGAGGGGATATTCGGTGGTGAGGGATTTGGTGGGACACGGCGTCGGGAAATCGCTGCACGAAGAACCGGCGGTCCCAAACTACGGGAAACCGGGAACGGGGACCAGGCTGAAAGAGGGGATGACACTTGCCATCGAGCCGATGGTGAATGCAGGCGGGTGGGAAGTGACAGTTGCACGGGACGGCTGGACGATTCTGACATTGGACGGAAGCCCGTCGGCCCATTATGAACACACGATAGCGATTCTCAACGGCAAAGCCGAGATCCTGACACAGTAACGAATTGCATGGCAAAACAAGGCCCGATTAAAATTGATGGCGTCATCACCGAAACGTTGCCGAACGCAACGTTCCGGGTGAAGTTGGATAACGGGCATGAAATTCTGGCCCATATTTCGGGTAAGATGAGGATGCACTTTATCAAGATTCTCGTTGGGGACCGGGTGACGGTTGAGATGTCCCCCTACGATCTTACCAAGGGCAGAATCACGTACCGCTACAAATAAGAGCGACCGTCGTCTATCGGTCAAAGGAACAGCAATGAAAGTCCGTTCATCCGTAAAGAAGATCTGCGACAACTGCAAAATTATCCGGCGCA
>DKJQ01000149.1 GCA_002454845.1 Ignavibacteria bacterium UBA6688 | reverse complement strand
ATGCGGACATGCTTGTCTTTCGCGTACTTCACCAACCGCCAATCGAGATCGAGGCGGAGTGGGTGGGAATTGATTTCTATAGCCTTGCCGTAATCCGAAGCGGCGTTGATGACTTCGAGCATATTAATCGGATAGCCATCGCGGCCCAGAAGCAATCTCCCGGTCGGATGGCCCAGAACGGTCACATACTTGTTCTTGAGAGCCCCTATCACTCTCTTGGTGGCTTCGGCTTCTGTCATTTTGAATTTGCTGTGAATCGAAACCACGACGTAATCAAATGATGCGAGGAGCTTGTCCGGATAGTCGAGCGTGCCATCCGGCAGAATATCGACTTCCGATCCTTTGAAGAGTCGGAACCCGCTGAACGACGCGTTGAGCTTGTCGATCTCCTTGTGTTGCTTCCGGACCTTGTCCTCTGAGAGACCGCCGGCATACGCCGCAATTTTGCTATGATCGGCGATGCCGAGGTATTTCCATCCCTTTGCTCTCGCCCCTGCCGCCATCTCTTGTAACGAATTCGATCCGTCGCTGTAGGTCGTGTGACAGTGGAAGGTTCCGCGGAGATCGCGTTCTTCGATGAGGTTGGGGAGTTTTCCCTAGATAGCGGTTTCTATTTCCCCCATGTTCTCACGAAGTTCCGGCGGGATATAGGTCATGTCGAGCGCTTTGTAGATGTCAGCCTCGTTCTTGCATGTCGGAAGAGACCGAACCTTCTTCGACTCTCCCTCAACCTTTGTAAAGCCGTATTCGTTGAGGCTGAGTCCGTATGTACGCGCGCGGGACCGGAGTTCGACGTTGTGTTCCTTGCTCCCGGTGAAATAATTGAGGGCAAACGGAAATTCCGCATCCTCCACAATCCGAAGATCGCTGTTCATTCCCCCCTTGAGAACCACGCTCGATTTCGTCTCCCCCTTTGCGATCACGGAGTCCACTTCTGGATGGGAGGTAAACACTCCGAAAATCTTCGACCGGTGCTTTTGTGCGGCGCTGACAACGATATCGATGTCGCCAATGACCTCCTTCTTCCTTCGCAAGCTCCCGGCAATTTCACATCGCCTGACCTCCGGCAGGCCTGCGATGGCGGCGTAGATTTTTTCCGCCGCTTCTTTCGCCTTTGGGAAGAGATGTTTATCGCTGGTCTTGGCAAGGAGCTCGATTCCCCTGAGAATGTTCTCCTCGGTTTTCTCACCGAAGCCTTCAAGCTTCGCGAGCGCATGCTTTTCACATGCCTTTTTCAGTTCGGCGATGGACTTGATCTTCAGCTTGTCATACAGGATCTTGATTCGTTTGGGACCGAGGCCCTGAATCCTCGTCATCTCCAGCAGTCCCGAGGGAAGCGAGGATTTCACCTCTTCGTAGTCCTTCGACTTCCCCTTCAATACGAGATCTGAAATGACCACCGCCAGGCTCTCCCCAATCCCTTTGACAGTCCGGAGGTCGCCCGCGGAGACGAGCCCGCCAAGGTCCTGCGTCAGGGCTTCGATGACCCTTGCGGCATTGTGGAAGGCGCGGCACTTGAAGGGATTCTCCCCTTTCAGCTCGAGGAGCGTCCCCATCTCGTCAAGGATTGCAGCAACCTGTTTTTTGTCCATGGGCGACTTACGACGTTTCGATCACCGGCTCGTGGGATTGGAGGAACTCGAGGTATTGCAGCAGCCGCGCCCGGACCTGGGCGAATTCGAGATACTGCATCATATCCTGCCGAACCGCGGAGGCGTGCGGGAGGCCCTTCAGGTAGCCGGAATAATGCTTCCGGAATTCAAGAACTGCCTTCCGTTCCCCCTTGAAGTCAACGGAGAGCTGCAGGAGCTCCAGCATCAGGGCAAACCGTTCCTCCACCGGCGGAGGAGGCAGCAGTTCCCCCGAAGCGAGGTAACGCTTTGTTTGCATAAAGATCCAGGGATTTTCGATGGCGGCTCTGCCGATCATGACCCCATCACATCCCGTCTCGCGAAACACTTCTTCAATCCTTTGTGGCGTTTCGAGGCTTCCATTCACGAACACCGGGATCGAGACTGCTTCCTTGATTCTTGGGATCCATGAAAAATCGGGATCTCCCTTGTGCCCCTGGTCCCGGGTACGGCAGTGGATCGTGAGCCCCTTCACGCCCGTTTGCTCGAGCATCTTGGCCACCTCGACGATTCGGATATTCTCGGAGTCCCAGCCCAGCCGGGTTTTCACCGTAACGGGGAGATGTACGCTGCTGATGACCCGGGAGACGATGCGCTCCATCTTCGTCAGGTCGCGCAACAATCCGGCTCCCGCTCCCCGCATCGCGATATCCTTCACCCAGCATCCACAGTTGATATCGATCAGATCCGGATTGCAGCTTTCTGCGATGCGCGCCGCCCCCTCCATCGATTCTTCAATGCCGCCGTAGATCTGGATGCCGAACGGGCGTTCCTCTTCCAGGAAGATCATTTTCTTCTTCGCTTTCGCGGAATTCCGGATGAGACCGTCCGAGTTCACAAACTCCGTGTAAACGATATCCGCACCGGATCGCTTGCAGACAAGCCGGAACGGAAGGTCCGTCACATCTTCCATCGGAGCGAGCACAATAACCTTGTTAGCGGGAATGGTTCCGATTTGCATGGTCTTACTTCTTTTCCTCGGGAGTGGACTTCGTTTCTGTCAGGCTCTTGACGACCCATGACGCGCCAAGCACGATCAGGATCACCGGCCAGTATGTCCGCCACATGATATGGAAATCGAGCAAACCGAAGTTTCGGGCTAGAAAAAGACCCCCGAGCACGATCAGGATCAGTCCTAAATACATATTTGAACCTCCATGGCGCCGCATAATGGCTCCTTTCTTTAACGTGCTGCCTGCATGGAAGCGATAATGGCTTCCGTCATTTCCGTGGTTGTGACTGAGTCGTTCTGATTGAGATCCCGCGTGACCCTGGTGCCGGTCCTCACAACATCCGCTATCGCGGTCTTGATCCTCTCTGCAGCTTCAGGTTCCCCGAGATAGTCAAGCATCATCGCGGCCGCAAGGGTGATAGCACATGGGTTGGCAATATTCTTGCCGGCAATATCCGGAGCGCTCCCGTGAACAGCCTCAAAGAGCGCGATACCATCTCCGATGTTGGCCCCCGGCGCGAGGCCGAGTCCCCCCACAAGTCCCGAACAGAGATCCGACAAAATATCGCCAAAGAGATTCGTGGTGACGATCACATCGAACTGCTGCGGGTTCATGACGAGCTGCATCGCCATATTATCGACGATCTTGTCGTTGAAGGCAATCTCCGGGTAGTGGGTGGCGATTTCCTTTCCCACATCGAGAAACAGGCCGCCGGTGAACTTCATGATGTTCGCTTTGTGCACGAGGGTTACCTTCTTGCGTTTATGCGTCCGTGCATATTCGAACGCCGCGCGCGCAATCCGCTCGCACCCGACCCTTGTTACGACACCGATGGTCTCCGCTGCACTCTTCCTTGAATCGATATAATGCTCGATACCGGCATAGAATTCCTCGGTATTTTCACGGAACACGATGAGATCGATATCCCTGAAGTTCGATTTCACCCCTTCCATGGATTTTGCGGGCCGGAGGTTGATGTACAAATCAAACTCTTTTCGAAGCGCAACATTCACGCTCCGGAAACCTGTCCCAACCGGAGTTGTCAACGGCCCTTTGAGGGCGACCTTATTGCGCGCAAAGGACTCAATGACGGGGGGCGGAAGAGGATCTTTGAATTTCTCAATGGCGGCCA
>DKJQ01000036.1 GCA_002454845.1 Ignavibacteria bacterium UBA6688 | reverse complement strand
AGTACGAGCTTTGTGGATGCGTGGATTAAAAATTGAACGTGTCGATGTTATTGGACTTGGACGTGAAATCCGGTACCATAAAGTGTTCCAGCCTTCGGGAACAAACGTGAATTTCATTGAGGTAGTGTCAGACAAGAGATTGAAAATAAGGACATATGAGCGAGGTGTTGAATCTGAAACATTAGCATGTGGTACAGGGTCCGTAGCATCAGCAATCATCGCTTCAAGACTCTTTAATAAGATGAAGCCGCCGATAACCATCCTACCAAAAAGCCGATCTCCGCTGATAGTTGATTTCGATCTGAAGGGCGATGTTCCTGAGAATGTTACACTCCAGGGTCCGGCCAAAATTGTATTTGAAGGCAAGGCTGTTCTCTGAAGTGAGAGAGTGAACGGAATGTTGAGGTCGGGCCTCTTTCAGCAGTGCAATTTAGCCTCCGTGACGCTTACATATAATACATATTATGTAAAGTCACGAAACAGGCGGAAAACGAAAAGCAACAGTATGCAAGAATCACCAGGAACCTACTCCCCCATTCTCTTCGGTATGGCATCCTCATAGACCTTTTCAGCCAATTCAATTCCTACCTTAATGTAGCCCCTAATCTCAAGTTCCGGCTTCTCCTGAACTCTTCCGATGCTAGTGGCTGACACGCCACACTTTGTGGCAATCTTGTTAACTTCAATCAGCCTGCCTGGCTTTGCAGAGATGATTATCCTGGACTGATCCTCGCCAAAGAGCAAAAAGTCTGGTCGAAGGCTCCCAAGCTCCAGGGAAATCTCTGCCCCGAGCAGACCCGAACCATTGAAACAGGATTCGGCCAGAGCGACCGCAATTCCGCCCTCGGAACAATCGTGAGCCGACTCAACCAACCCCTGCCTGATCAACTCCAAACATGTCAATTGAAGGTTCTTCTCAAATTCCAAATTCAAATTGGGAGCATCTCCGGTAACCTGGCCGGTCATCAGATAGAGATATTCTGATCCGCCAATCTCTCCCCTCATTTCCCCCAGCAGAATGATCTCATCACCAGCGTTACGGAAGGAAGCCCCCGTAATATGTGCAGGATCATCAATCAGGCCCAGCATACCAATCACTGGTGTGGGATAGACCGCGGCTTCTGGACTCTCATTGTAGAAGCTCACGTTTCCCCCAGTCACTGGAGTCCCCAGCGCTCGGCACGCGTCACCAATTCCCCCGACAGCCTCTTTAAACTGCCAGTACACTTCCGGGTCATAAGGATTGCCGAAGTTAAGGCAGTTTGTGATCGCCAAAGGCTCAGCTCCTGTACAGACAACGTTTCTAGCCGACTCAGCTACTGCAATTTGTCCACCTCTGCGGGGGTTAAGATAGACATACCGAGCATTGCAGTCGGTTTTGACGGATAGAGATTTCGTGGTCCCTTTGATCCTGACAACTGCCGCATCACCGCCCGTTGAAATACTGTTGGTCCTGACCATTGAGTCGTACTGGCGGTACACCCATCGCTTGCTTGCGATATTTGGACTTTGTAGGAGGTCCATAAGAACCTTGTTGTAATCACCTGGCTCTGGCAATGATCCCGGGATAAAAGCACGGGACTGTTTGAGGTACTCTGGTTCTTTTGTTTCCCTAAAATAAACTGGAGCCCCTTCTCCAAGCACGAGTGAACCAGGCGGGACCTCAGCCTTTAATACTCCCTCATGCATCACCCTTACAAGATCACTGGCATTTACTCTTCCAATGGTGACGGCGTGTAAGTCCCACTTGTCAAATATCTTATTGATCGCTCTCTCATGCTCAGGCTTAACAACCAAGAGCATTCTCTCCTGTGACTCTGACAACATAATTTCGTATGCCGTCATTCCCTCTTCCCGCAAAGGAACCTGATCCAGGTTGAGAGTCATTCCGGACGAACTTTTTGCACTCATCTCGGTACTGGAGCAGGTAATACCCGCAGCTCCCATGTCCTGGATCCCGACAATCAGTCCGGCACGAATTGCCTCCAGCGTAGCTTCAAGAAGTAACTTCTCCGTAAACGGGTCACCTACCTGCACTGAGGGCCTCTTAGACTCCGACTCCTCAGAAATCTCCTCAGAGGCAAATGTTGCACCATGGATGCCGTCGCGCCCCGTTGAGGATCCTACGATCATTACAAGGTTACCCTCCCCTGTTGAGATTGCCTTGGCGACGAAATCGTGTTCGACTATGCCAACCGACATGGCGTTCACGAGTGGATTTGCTGTATAGCATTTGTCGAAGTAGACTTCGCCGGCAACAGTCGGGACTCCAAAGCTATTGCCATAATCCCCAATGCCCTTTACAACGTTCTTGAACAGATATCGAACACGTTCATCACTAAGTTCACCAAATCTCAATGAATTGAGCGATGCAATAGGGCGTGCTCCCATCGTAAAAATGTCACGCATGATTCCCCCAACCCCTGTCGCAGCCCCCTGATAGGGTTCCACAGCTGAAGGGTGGTTGTGGCTTTCAATCTTGAACGCAACAGCTAACCCATCACCGATATCGACAAGTCCGGCATTTTCCTCCCCGGCACCGACAAGGAGTCGGGATCCCGACCTGGGAAGGGTCTTTAGCAATGCGATCGAGTTTTTATAGCTGCAGTGCTCACTCCACATGACGCTATAGATGCCGAGTTCCGTGTACGTCGGAGTGCGGCCGAGCGTCTTTGTAATCTGGCCATACTCTTCGTCGGTCAGACCATGTTCACGCGCTAATTTCGAAGTTACTTCCGGTTCTGTCGTGCTGGTATCTGAATTCATGGGTGGTTGTAAGTCTCGTTAAAAATAGAGGTTAGCGGTTATCATCTCATTAAATGCTTGACAGTGTAACAAGCACCTCGCTCTTGTCGACAGTTTGTCTCAACTTCACGTGAATAACACCGACGATGGCCTTTGATGAGGATTTGATTTCATTCTCCATCTTCATGGCTTCCAGTATCACCAAGCCCTGCCCTTCAGTTATCATGTCCCCTTCGTGGACCTCAATTTTCGTGATCAGTCCGGGCATGGGAGCACGGACACTGATTTTCGATTCCACGGAATGTGGTTTTTCGAGTACGGACTTAAGCAACATCGATCGTTCGTCGTCGACTTTCACCTGGTGCGGCGTGCCGTTGACGAGGAGTGTCACGCCGCGTGTATCGCCGTTTTGATCTGCCCCGTTGTCGCCTTGTTGAAGTGAAACTTCGTACACGGTCCCTTCAAAAATAACGGAAAAGACCCCTTCTGTCATCTGAACGGCGTCAACCACTACGGGCTTCCCGTTCACTGTGTGGTTTCCGGCGTCGTCTGTCGATACTTCGTGTTCCTGGTTGTCAACCGTTACGCGGTACTTTTTCTTCATTCCCTCATTCCCTCCCTTCGGAGAAGTTTCCAGCGGCTGATGCCATCCCCTACTTCCCCCGGAGGAATAATGGCTTGCTGCGTCGCGCGATCACGAAGCAAGACAGCGGCGAGAGCGGCCACAACCGACTCGTTTTGATCCCGTTCTGCCGGATGGAGGATATCCGGTGAATAGTGTTGCTCAACGAAATTCGTGTCAAACGTTCCTGAAAGAAATGCCGGATGCGTGAGGACGAACCGGCAAAAAGGGATCGTCGTTTCTACGCCCTCGATATGGAACTCCGAAAGTGCCCGGTCCATGGCACGCACCGCTTCTTCTCGGGATGGACCGTAGCTTATGACTTTGGCGATGAGAGAGTCATAGTGTAATGACACCGTGTCCCCCTCCCTGTAGCCGTTCTCGACGCGGATTCTCCCCTCCGGCGGGGTATAGCGGGTCAACCTTCCGGAAGAAGGAAAGAACTGGTTCCGGGGATCCTCCGCACAAATCCGACATTCAAGAGCATATCCCTCTCTTCGGATCTCTTCCTGCCGGTACGGCAGCGGATGTCCTTCCGCAATCCTTATTTGTGCCCGAACCATGTCTAACCCGGTCAAGGCCTCGGTCACAGGATGCTCGACCTGCAGACGCGTATTCACTTCCAGAAAATAGAACGCTTTGTTCCGGTCAACCAGGAATTCCATCGTCCCGGCGTTCACATACTGCGCGGCGCGTGCCAATCGTACAGCCGCTTTTCCCAACTCTTCCCTTGTTTGATCGTCGAGTGCGGGAGAAGGACTTTCCTCGATCACTTTTTGATGACGTCGCTGGATGGAGCATTCCCGTTCGCCCAGGTGGACGACGTTGCTATGAGCATCAGCAAGGATCTGAATCTCGATATGACGGGGTGCATCAATATATTGTTCGATATAGACCCGGTCATCATGGAAGGCTGTCTTTGCTTCGGAGCGCGCCATTTGTAGCGCGGAGGCCAGATCGGACTCTCCCCGGACAATGCGCATTCCCTTCCCCCCTCCCCCCGCTGCTGCTTTGATCATGATCGGATAGCCGACCTCCTTCGCGCACGTGAAAGCCTCCTGATCACCTTTCAAAGCTTCAAGGCTTCCTTGAATGGTCGGGATCCCGAGGTTTCGCGCGAGCTTCCTGGCTGCGGTTTTATCTCCGAGAGTCCGGATGGCGGCGCCGCCTGGTCCAATAAATATCAATCCTTTCGATTGGACCAACTCGGCGAAACCGGGATTCTCCGAGACGAAACCATAGCCCGGATGGATCGCATCGGATCCGGTCTGCAGTGCAGCCTCGATGATTTTTTCCTGTTGCAGGTAGCTCTCTGATGGAGGGCTTCCCCCTAGTCGGTATGCTTCATCCGCCAACCGGACATGGAGCGCTGTCCGGTCTGCGTCTGAGAAGACGGCAACGGATCCAATCCCCATTTCCCTGCAGGTTCGGATGATCCGGACGGCAATCTCGCCCCTGTTGGCAACAAGTACTTTTCGAATGGTCTTCATCAGTCGGCCAGCTCCACAACGGTAACACCCGAGCCGCCCTCATTCCATTCACCGAGGCGGAACGACTTGACGTGGGGGTAGGTTTTGAGGAACTCCGAGATCCGTTTTCGAAGGGCTCCTGTTCCTTTTCCGTGGATAATGTCCACTCTGTGGAGCCCTGAAAGAAGGGCATTATCGAGGAAGTGCTGCACGGTCGAAACTGCCTCGTCACCCATCATGCCCCGCAAATCCACTTCCGGTTTCCCCTCGGGGAGATACGTCACGCCATCCGACTGCGCCGAGGAGGTACTGCGCCGGCGCTCCTTTCGAAGGTCCTTGCTCTGAACTCTGAGTCTGGCATTTCCCCAGAGCACGGTTGCCTGAGTTCCTTTCAACTCCACCACCTCCCCCACTTCCGTTCCCTTGTGAAGTCTGACGGCGTCTCCCACTTCGATGATCTCGTCCGGCTCGG
>DKJQ01000379.1 GCA_002454845.1 Ignavibacteria bacterium UBA6688 | reverse complement strand
CCGACGATAGCCCTGAGCTATTCAAACCCCCTTGAATTGCTGGTAGCCGTCATCCTCTCAGCGCAATGCACGGATGTACGGGTTAACAGCGTTACACAAACCTTGTTCAGGAAATACGCCAAGGTAGAGGAGTATGCTGCTGCCGATCAGGAGGAGCTCGAAAGGGACGTTCGGCCGACAGGGTTTTTCCGGAACAAGGCCAGGAATATTATCTCGTGCTGTAAGGTCTTGCTGGAAAAGCATGCAGGAAGCGTACCGTCAACGATGGAAGAGTTGGTGCAACTTCCGGGAGTGGGAAGGAAGACCGCAAACTGTGTGTTGGGGGCGGTGTACGGCGTCAACGAAGGGGTCGTGGTCGATACACACGTGCGGAGACTGGCTCAACGGCTCGGATTGACGAAAGAAAGCGATCCGGTCAGAATTGAAGCCGACCTGATGGCGATCCTTCCAAGGGAAGAATGGTTTGTATTCGGGAACAGGCTGATCTGGCTCGGAAGGAGGGTGTGCGACGCGAGGAAACCACAATGCCCGGATTGCGCTCTGCGCGACGTCTGCCCGTCGGCTGAAGAATTTATCGCACGAACTCGTTGAGGTCCGGAATCCTCAATTGGTCCGGTGTTTTTCGGCAGCATCGCTAAACAACCTGTCGACATCGGACTTTCCATGTGCCGGCCGCTTCTGTTCATCCCTCACCAATCCTGCGATGCAGTGGCTGCAGAAGAACAGTACTTTGTGATCTCCAATGGGGCGTTCCACCAATTCGTCCTTTGGGAGTGTTTGCCGGCAAATCGAACATCGCTCCGAGCGGAGTTCCTCGCGTGAAGGGAGCCTTCGCATGATCAGACTGTACCCGTAGAAGATGACCCCGATCAGAAAACAGATAAAGAGAAGAGCGACGGTTTCGAACATTGATGGCATGGTGACCCCCGGAGTGAAACATCTTGCAACGAAGCAATGACAATCGAACGCATGATCGGCTGTCCATCGCACTCGTCGAGAGGGAACTTCCGACCGAGGGCGTGTGGAGACCATGAACAATATACAGATTCCGCCGTCGAATCCAAATTGATCGGTCATTATTTTCCGGTTACCATGGGTGCCATGATCGGGAATGATCGGTACGGAAAGGCCCGGCGTCATATTCAAACGAAAACAAGCGGGGAACTGAATCGCTCTCGCATAGGGGTTTCCTTGATTTTCCGTAAAAAAATGGGGACTTTCACTCCAGACCATAAACTGTGAAGGGACAATTGAATGACCTACCAGGATGCACTGGCGTTGATGCACGAGCATACGCAGAGCGACGCGCTTCGAAAACACATGTACGCCGTGGAGGATGCCATGCGTGCATATGCGAAGACATTTGGGGAGGATGAAGAACAATGGGCAATTGTGGGAGTGCTCCATGACTTCGATTATGAAAAATACCCCAATCCACCCGATCATCCGGGAAAGGGGTCGGAAATACTTGCGCAAAAGGGTTACCCGGAGGATGTCCGACGGGCGATCCTGGGACATGCCGACTATATGAGCATCCCGCGTGATACCAAAATGGCACAGGCGCTCTATGCTTGCGATGAGCTGTGCGGGTTCATTGCCGCTGTGGCAGTGATTCGACCGAACAAGATTGCCGACCTGGAGGTCTCTTCCGTTAAGAAAAAGCTGAAGGACAAGGGGTTTGCGCGGAACGTGAACAGGGAGGATATCCAGCGGGGGATACAAGAGCTCGGTGTTCAACTTGAAGCGCATATTCAATTCTGCATCGATGCCATGCGGGCGGATGCAGCCAGGTTAGGGTTGGCATAGGAGCACACGATGGCACTTGCGAGAATTCTGGAAGCGGAGGTCATGGATACCCGGGAGGATGCCCTTGAGTACGACGCCATGGACTTCACTGAGGTGAATACATCATTTGCGGAACGGGCCGTTCAGATCGCCCCCGAACGGGGAACGGTGCTGGATATCGGGACGGGCACGGCCCGGATCCCGATCCTCCTCGCCAGGCGAAGGCCTTTCTGGAGAATCACCGCCATCGATCTTTCGAGCAACATGCTCCATGTGGGGGAACAAAACGTCAGGGAAGAGGGGTTGGAGAAGCAAATCACCCTGCGGCTGGTCGATGCCAAACGGCTTCCGTTTCAGGACTGTGAGTTTGATACGGTGGTTTCGAACAGCATCGTCCATCATATCCCCGATCCCGGCCCATTCTTCCGTGAGTTCAAGCGCGTGGTTGCGCAGGGGGGAGGCATCCTCGTCCGTGACCTTTTCCGGCCCGACGACGAAGCAACCCTGAACGAAATCGTCGCAAGGGTGTGTATCAACGACACCGAATACCAGACCAAACTCTTCCGGGATTCTCTGCACGCGGCATTCACGCTCGAGGAGGTACGGCAGCTTGCTTCGACTGCCGGGTTGCACGATGTGAGGATCTATCAATCATCCGACCGGCATTGGACGCTGGAACGCAGCTTCTCCCGTCCTGCCTGATGTCTTACAGGACGTTCTCCCCATCATTCCACCCAGCGCAAGAGGTCAGAGACGTGGAGTTCAGTGCTGAAGAATATCGCCGCTATGCAAGGCACATGGTGCTTCCGGAATTTGGCCTCGCTGGCCAGCAGAAGTTGAAAGCCTCCCGTGTGCTGATGGTGGGTGCAGGCGGATTGGGATCCCCCGTCCT
Source organism: Ignavibacteria bacterium UBA6688 (assembly GCA_002454845.1). Lineage (GTDB taxonomy): Bacteria > Bacteroidota > Ignavibacteria > UBA10030 > UBA10030 > UBA6688. Next base: position 745 of record DKJQ01000379.1, on the reverse strand, counting down.
GCTGTATCTCGCCGCTGTCGGTGTCGGGACCATCGGAGTGGTGGATTTTGATCTGGTGGACGAATCGAATCTCCAGCGGCAGGTCATTCATACAACGGCGGACATCGGTAAATGGAAAGTTGTCTCCGCCTCCGAAACGATCGCATCGCTCAATCCCAACATCAAGATTGTCCCCTTCGAGAGCAGACTCACATCGAAGAATGCTCTCGAAGTGCTCAGGGAATTCGATGTCGTTGTGGACGGTACGGACAACTTTCCGACCCGCTACCTTCTCAACGATGCATGTGTCCTGTTGGGAATACCAAATGTCTATGGAAGCATTTTCCGGTTTGAAGGGCAGGCTTCGGTCTTCTGTGTGAAGGAAGGTCCATGCTATCGCTGTCTCTATCCTGAACCGCCTCCGCCGGATGTAGTGCCGAATTGCGCGGAGGGGGGAGTGTTGGGCATCTTGCCGGGCATTGTCGGTTCGATCCAGGCAACGGAAACAATCAAGCTTCTCACCGGGATCGGGGAGACGCTCGCGGGGAGGCTGCTGCTGATCGATGCGTTGACAATGCGTTTTAGAGAAATGAAGCTGAAGAAGAATCCGGATTGTCCGCTGTGCGGCTCGCGGCCGACAATCCGGAGCCTGATCGACTACGATGCGTTTTGTGGAGTGAAACTGAAAGAACCAACCAATGAGGATCGTGTGAACGAAGAACTTACTGTCCGTGAACTCAAGGAGCGTTTGGATCGGGGGGAGGAG
>DKJQ01000225.1:4245-4963 GCA_002454845.1 Ignavibacteria bacterium UBA6688 | reverse complement strand
CGATCGGCCCGACCTGCTCCAGAACCTCCAGGCACGCCCTGCGCCAGTCGAGATACTTGTTTTGAAGGCGCGCATTGTAGCCTGAAAACTCGAAACCGCCGAGCGGCACGAGTTTCGTTCCTTCCGCAACAAGTCCATCAAATTTTTGGAGCAATGATTCCGGCATCGGGAGTTGTTATTGCCTGTGAAGCGGTTCAACGTCGATTGCGCTCAGAAGAGACTCAAACACCCTGATCGCTTCCTTTTCCCTCTCACCCAACCTGTAGTTAAAACCCTCCAGATACTCAACCGATTCATCGGAGGTCAAGCCGAGACTCCTGGCATGCGCGAGGCTCACCGTTCCGAGATCCTCCACTCCCTTGTCCAATGAAGCGGCAAGGATGGATGAGAGCTCGGCCTGCCGATCGGGGGGCATGCTTTTCTTGACCGCCCACACGGCAAACACAAACGGAAGTTTTTGCCATTCATACCATTCGGTCGCGAGATCATAGACAAGATCAAATCCTCGCAGGCCGGTCTTCTTATGACGAAGGGCCTCATCGCCGATGAGCAGCACTGCGTCGAATTCCTCATAGTTGTTGACGCCGGAATGCATGCGGTGGAAGCGGGGAGTCACCCCATACTTTTTCTCGAGGATGATCCGCAGAAGCTTCACGGATGTCGCCGTGTCGTCTATGATCCCTATCGCCTTCCCGTCGAGGTCCTTCCACCCGTGGTT
>DKJQ01000225.1:0-4089 GCA_002454845.1 Ignavibacteria bacterium UBA6688 | reverse complement strand
GGGGTCATCGGCAGGACGCGGAATTGACGGCGCTCAAGATACGAATAGAAGGGGACAGAATTCAAGTACGGAATCTTCCCGATCACGTTCGACCCGAACAAATTGAGCGGATTGTAATACACATCACGTTCCACGGGAATTTTGCCCGCATCGGTGATAATTTTGATAATCTGATCCTTTGCCAGCGCGCCCGGACTCGTCGCCCCGGCATCATGGGCAATCTTTTCGCCCCCCACCGTGCCATCCATATCGTCAGCCCCGAAATTCAATGCCACCGAGGCTACCTCCTCGGTGAGCATGACCCAGTAGGCTTTGATATGCGGGATGTTATCCAGCATCAGGCGGGAGATGGCGATCATCTTCAGGTCGTCGATCGCCGAGGTGAACCGATGGCTCGGTTTAATGCCGGTGTCCCCCGGCTGGAAGGCCAATGGGATAAATGTCAAAAACCCGCCGGTCTCATCCTGTGCCGCCCGGAGCCTGAGCATGTGATCAACACGTTCTTCGATGGTCTCGATATGGCCGTAGAGGATTGTGCTGTTGGTCGGGATCCCGAGCTTATGCGCCGCCGCGTGGACTTCAAACCAAGTTTTCGCTCCAATCTTGGAGCTGAACAACAGTTTGCGCACCCGTTCGGAAAAGACCTCCGCCCCCCCACCGGGCATCGTTCGCAACCCGGCCTCCTTCAACTGCCGTAACACTTCCTCGATCGGCAGTTTGAATTTTTTGTGGAAGAAATCGATCTCCACCGCCGTAAAGGCTTTGATGTCGACGTTCGGGAAGCCCCGTTTGATCTCCCGCATCATCTCAAGGTAGTACTCCCATTTCCAGTCCGGATGCAATCCCCCGGTGATATGAACCTCGTGAATCTCCGGCGTCAGTTTATGGAGGATTTCGTGGATGGTCATCTCGTATGCATCCGGCTCCCCCTTCTTCGTGGCAAAGTCGCAAAACTTACAGGCGAGCACACAGACGTTGGTCGGCTCGATCTTTTGATTGAGCACAAAGTACACCGCGTCGCCGCTTTTCCGTCGCTGTACCTGGTGCGCCATCTTCCCGAGGGAGATGATGTCCCGCGTATGAAACATCGCGACACCGTCCTCCAACGTAAGACGTTCACCCCTCTGAACTTTGTCCCAAATGGGCGCAAGCCCGGTATCTCGAAAAGAAATATTGTCGTTCATTGTTGAATTGTTCCGTTACTGCCAGTAACGATCCCACCGTTCTTCCACGGCACGGACCACTTCTCCGGGCATGCGCAACGGGTCCGGATACCCCTTCTTCCACGTTGCATCAATTCCCATGACACCTTTATAGACCGGTGAAATCCCGATCATCGTTTGTTCGGTAAAAATAACGTCCCGTTCACAATCGAACCGTGTAAAGATACCCCAGATACTGTTCTCCTGATCGTGGATATCGACATCATCGCTTACCGCGGCGATCATGGAATACTGCCGGAGTTCGTCCCTTCCTACAAGGTTCTCGATAACCTCCCGTCCGTCGGCGGAGACTTTCACGATGAGCAAAGACCCCTCGAGACTGTGAACATCGAGAATCCTGCGATCGAGAGACTTGATCTGGCCAACCGGACGCTCCGTCGCCCTTTGTTTCATCGGTCTTTGCTTTTGGGTCGCATCGACGATCATCTTACTTCCCAACTCCATCTTGAAACTGGTGAAGTCGAGGGTATCGAGCGGCACTTTGGGGATCAGGACAAAATCGAAATGCGGATCGAACTGATCCCGGATTTCACCTAAGACCGCCTTCCAGTCCCGAACATTGACACCCGCCGAGACAAGGACGAGGCATTTGGTCAGGGCGAGCTGCCCGGTTCCCAGCAATCCCAATGCCGCCTTCATGGCCTCTTTCTTGTACCGCTCTTCAACGGACACGACCAGAAGATTATGGAACCCGGCTTCATAATACGCCCACACATCGCGGACTTCTTTGTGAATCAACCGGGCGAGAGGACCCAGCATGAGTTGGGTTGCATCGCCGAGGTATTTGTCCTCCATAGGAGGAATACCGACCACGGTCGCCGGATAAATCGGATTCCGCCGGTGTGTCATTCTCCGGAGATGGAAGACCGGGAAGGGAGCCGCGAGCGAATAGTGACCGAAATGGTCTCCAAAGGGGCCTTCCATCCGCCGCTCCTGCCGCGGGACAATCCCCTCCAACATAAATTCCGCGTACGCCGGTACCGAAACCGAAATACTCTTTCCCTTGAGCATCTTCACCGGGGCTCCCCGAAGGAACGCGGCGAACATCGCCTCGTCGATTCCTTCCGGCAGTGCCGCCACCGTTGCGAGGAGAAGAGCGGGATCCGTGCCAAGTGCGACGGCAACTTCGAGATCCCTTCCCTCGTGCTCGGCCCGATGGTAGTGGAACCCTCCACCCTTCTGAATTTGCCAATGCATGCCCGTCGTTCGCTCGTCAAACACGTGCATGCGATAGATGCCGATATTGCGCTTTCGGTCCCGGGGATCTTCCGTGATCACCTGGCCGAGCGTGAGAAATCGCCCGCCGTCGCCAGGCCAACAAACCTGGATCGGAAGAAGATCGAGATTTGCCTCTTCGACCACTTCCTGAGAAATGCCACGAGACACGCGTTTGGTTCGGGCTGACACCAGGCGCCTGATCATCGATCGGTTCTCCCACAGCGCTCCGGGGTTCGGAGGCATCAGCCGTTCTGCAAACCGGATCAGTTCTTCGCCAATCTGTTCCGGATGCCTCCCCAGGGCAAGTTCGATGCGTCGCTCCGAGGCGAATGCGTTGATGGCGAGGGGAAACCGTGCACCCTTGACCCGTTCAAAGAGCAGTGCGGGTTTGCGTTCCTTCAATGCCCGCGTCGCAATTTCCGTTATCTCCAGGCGCGGGTCGACTTCCACCGTGACCCGCTGAAGCTCACCGACCGATTCGAGATGCCGGGCGAACTCACCGAATGAAGGGAATGTCATGGCCACAATGATCGACTCGCCTTCGGCATCATTCCAACTCCCCGGCTCGCCAACCCTGTGCCGTTCTGAGGCCGATCACCCCCAGGACTTTGTCGACATACGCATGCACAAATTCCTCCACGGTCTTCGGGACAAAATAGAGAGGGGGCGAGATCGGCATGATGAAGGCACCCTCCCTCGACAGTTTTGCACATTGCTCCAGAGACCCCGTTGACAAGGGCGTTTCGCGGATGCAGAGGATCAGCTTGAAACGTTCCTTTAACGCCACCTGGGCCGTCCGAGTGATCAGGGTGTCTCCCATGCCGGAGGCGATTTTCCCAAGCGTGGAGGTGGAGCACGGCAGGATCACGCACGCATCAAAATGATTCGATCCCGAAGCTACGGGGGCGGTTAGATCATCATCGGAAAATTCTCTCTTGACGAAAGGCAGGAGCTCCCTGGTGGAAATACCCAGTTCGTCCTTGAGCAACACCTTTCCCCACTTGCTCACCACGAGGTAGGTGTCCGCCTCACAGCGCTTCACGAATTCCCTCGCATAGATTGCCCCCGACGATCCGGTGACTCCAAGAACGATTCTCATGGAAAATAGACCCCCATGACCACCATGCCGAGGACGACAAAGCCGAGGGATGCATTGATCTTGAAGAACGCCAATTCCACATCCTCCGCTTTTCGGTGTTCAAAATAAAGCAAAATACCGGTGAGCACCAGGAAAGGAAGGGCTGCAATTCCCCTGATATACACGACAAACAGCAACGCCAGGGTCACAAACGAAAGCAGGTGCAGGACACCGGAAATCCGGAGCGCCGTTGTTCTTCCGTACCTCGCAACAAAGGAATAGAGATTGTGCTCACGATCGAACAACTCGTCAAGCGTTGCATAAATAATATCGAACCCGGTCACCCAAAACAGGGTGAACAACGAGAGCAACATTCCCGGGAGCATGTTCTCGGCCGACTGTTGAACGGCAAACCATCCCCCCAACGGCGCCATCGCCAATCCAAGGCCGACACCGAAATGGGCCAGCACGGTGAACCGCTTCATATAGGGATAGATCGTAAAGACCAGAAGCGGCAGCGGAGAAAGAAGAAGGCAAAAAGGGGAAATCAGCGCGGCGGAACCAAGGTAC
>DKJQ01000280.1 GCA_002454845.1 Ignavibacteria bacterium UBA6688 | reverse complement strand
TGCCATGGGTGTATGAGAACGTTCCCGCCATTCTCGAAACCTGGTTTCCCGGCACCGAAGCGGGCAACGCGATCGCGGATGTCCTCTTCGGCGACGCGAATCCCGGCGGGAAACTACCCGTCACGTTTCCAAGATCGATCGGTCAGATCCCCCTGTATTATAATCACAAGAACACGGGACGACCGCCATCCGACACGGAACATTTCACCTCGAAGTATTTTGACAGCCCGGTGACCCCGCAGTTTCCATTCGGCTTCGGACTCAGCTACACGAAATTTTCCTACAACGACCTCCGGGTGAGCACGAAGGCCATGGGAATCTCGGATTCTTTGCGTGTGAGCGTGCGGGTGAAGAACGAGGGAAAGAGGGAGGGGGACGAAGTCGTTCAGTTGTACGTGAGGGATGTGGTCGCCTCCGTCACGCGGCCGGTGCTGGAATTGAAAGAGTTCCGGAGGATCACCCTGAAACCCGGCGAGGCGAGAACGGTGGAGTTTGTCCTGCGGTCGCGCGACCTCGGGCTCTTGAACGACTCGATGCAATGGAGGGTGGAGCCCGGATTGTTTAAGGTTTTTGTCGGAACGAATTCCACCGATCTGCTGGAGGCGCAATTTGAGATCGTTGCACGCTGAGATCGTCCGAACGTTGCTCGTGCCGGTTTTCTTCATCGCGTTCGTTGCCGCGGGATGCGGATCGGACCGTAGTGGAGCCGTTACTGTCACGTTTTGGGCGATGGGGAACGAAGGGGAACATGTGCAGCGGCTCGTGCCCGGATTTGAAGAGCGGCATCCGGGGATCAAGGTCAAAGTGCAACAGATCCCTTGGACGGCCGCACATGAGAAACTCCTGACCGCCTTCGCCGGCAATTCGCTCCCCGATGCATGTCAGTTGGGAAACACCTGGGTGCCGGAGTTTACCCTGCTCGACGCTCTGGAGAACCTCGACCGATGGACGGACGAATCGGCGGTGGTTGATCCCGACGACTACTTCTCCGGGATCTGGGAAACCAACGTGATCGGCCGCTCGGTGTATGGCATTCCCTGGTACGTGGATACGCGCCTCCTCTATTACCGGAGTGACCTCCTGGCAGAAGCGGGGTATACCGCGCCGCCGCGCACCTGGGAGGAATGGCACGACGTCTCGGTGAAGCTCAGGGAACGATCGGGAGGAGAAGAACGCTATGCGATGTTCCTCCCGACCAACGAATGGGTCCCGTTTGTCGTTGCAGGCCTTCAGGGGGGCTCGACATTGCTCAGGGACGAGGGCCGGTATGGCGATTTCAGCGGAAGCGAGTTTTCTTCATCCTTCAAGTTCCTGATGTCGTTCTATCGCGAGAAACTTGCTCCTGTCGGCATCACGAGAGTGACCAGCATCTACCAGGGTATGGCAGAGGGCTACTTCGCCATGTACATCACGGGTCCGTGGAATATCGGGGAGTTCAGCCGGAGGTTTCCGAAGGAACTGCAGGACAGTTGGATGACAGCCCCCATGCCCGGGCCGGATACGACGTATCCCGGGATCTCCCTGGCCGGCGGATCAAGCCTCGTCCTCTTTCAACACTCGGAACGGAAAGCGGAAACGTGGAAGTTCATTGAGTACCTCTCCGAGCCGCAGCAACAACTTGCGTTCTACACGATCACCGGAAACCTGCCTGCGAGACTGGAAGCATGGAAAGATACCGTCCTCGCAAAGAACCGGTACGTGAGAGCGTTCTATGAGCAATTGAACCGGGTCGTCCCCACCCCCAAGATTCCTGAATGGGAACAGATCACCATGAAGATCCAGCAGTATGCCGAGGCGGCATCGAGGGAGACGATGTCCGTAGAGGAAGCGCTCGCCGCACTGGATCGGGACGTCGATAGAATCCTGGAAAAGCGGCGCTGGATGATGGAGCGTGCAGACCGTGACTGATTCCACCCATACTCAAACCCTGAGCATGGAAAACAGGAGCATGCGGAGGGCCGCGATCCTCTTTCTTATCCCGGCGCTCCTTCCGATTTTCCTCTTCTTTTTTATCCCGGCCCTTGCCGCGTTCGTGCTGAGTTTCACCGACTTCGATATTTATTCCCTGGGGGACTTCCGCAACGCGCGGTTCGTCGGCGTGAAAAATTATCTGCAGCTTTTCGAGGATCCGCTCTTCTGGAAGGCGATGGGGAATACCTTCTACTTCGTCCTGGTCGGAGGTCCCCTGTCAGTCGCCGTTTCGCTCAGCATGGCTCTCCTCGTGAACTCAAAGCTGACACGATTCAAAGGGTTGTTTCGCCCCGTGTATTTTGCCCCCGTGGTGACCACGCTCGTTGCCGTGGCGGTCGTTTGGCGATACCTGTATCATCCCCGGTTCGGGTTGCTGAATTACGGTCTGAGTTTCCTGGGGATCGATCCCGTCGACTGGCTGGGCGATCCTGTGTGGGCGATGCCGGCGATCATCCTGCTTTCGGTCTGGAAGGGGTTTGGCTACAACATGATCATCTTCATCGCGGGCCTGCAAAGCATTCCGGAAGAGCTTTATGAAGCGGCGCGCATCGATGGCGCCAACGCCTGGCAACAGTTCAAAGGGGTGACGCTCCCCATGCTTGTCCCCACGGCGCTCTTCGTCGGGATCATTACCATGATCAACAACTTCCAGTTGTTTGCAGAGCCTTATGTGATGACGCAGGGCGGACCCGTGAACAGCACGTTGAGCATTGTCTTGCTGATGTACCAGCAGGGCTTCCGGTGGTGGAACCTGGGATACTCTGCCGCCATTGCGTTCGTTCTTTTTGCCATCATTCTCGCCGGATCCCTCATCCAGGCAGGCCTGCAGAAACGGACCGGACTTTCCTCAAGAACATGAAAAAGGTTCTCCTCCATACCGTTATGGTGGTGATCGCCATCCTGACGCTTCTCCCGGGATTCTGGATGATCTCCGCCTCCCTGATGCCGGCAGGAGAGGCAAGCGCCTACCCTCCACCGTTTGTCCCCTCGGAGATTACGTTCGAGCACTATGATACGCTTTTGACGCGGCTCGGACTTGCCCGTTATTTTATGAACAGCCTCATCCTGAGCGTGTCGATTACGGTGATCTCCCTCTTTTTCAACTCGATGGCCGGGTATGCATTCGCGAAGTACCGCTTTGCAGGGAGGGATAAGTTGTTCCGGTTGCTGGTGGCGGAGATGGTGATCCCGGCTCAGGTTACGACGCTTCCCCTGTTCCTGATGTTGAATAAGCTCGGACTGGTCAACACGTATGCCGGTGTGATTGTCACAGGCATGGCGACGATTTACGGAATCTTTTTGATGCGCCAGTTTACGCTTTCGATTCCCGACAGCCTGATCGAAGCGGCGCGGATGGACGGCGCGAGCGAATTCAAGATCTACTGGTCGGTCATTCTTCCGCTGTGCCGACCGATTCTCGTAACGCTCGCGATCTTTACCTTTGTGGGGGCGTGGAGTGATTTCTTTTGGCCTCTCATCGTTTTGACCGACGATTCGATGTATACGCTCCCCGTCGCCCTCGCCATCCTTGCCGGGGAGCATGTGCAGGATACGGAGCTGATGATGGCCGGAGCGGTTATGACGGTTCTGCCCGTCATGCTTCTGTTCATCGCACTCCAGCGATATTACATCCAGGGGATCATGCTGGGGAGTGTGAAGGGGTGAGGCGTTCCATGACACCGTCATGCCGGAGAAAGGAGACATCTCCGAAACATTCCTGAAATCTCCGCTCTGCCTTATCTGCCTGAACTCCCCCTTTTCCCAACATTCTTTTTCTCACTTCAGACACCGGGAAGCGGTCAAATCACTCTAAGAAAACACCCTCTCTGGTTTTCCATCCCTTCTCCCCGGAAAGCATTGCCTGCTCACCTTGCTATTGACGCGGAAAGGGTCTACACTAAGAACAAGGGTTCCTGGCCCCCTGCGCTCGCCATCAACTGTTGGGCGGGGTTTCTTAGGCTCGCAGAGGTCGTCCCGTAAAATCTCTAAGGATCCCCTTGGGACAGCGCACGTCGTTAGCCTACCTCGAGTTCCAGTTCTACGCTGCTTTTCCCTTAGTCTGCTGCCAGGTTTCCAACCCTTGATTGTCGCACTTCCCGTTGCAGGAATTCGCATGAAGGCCATGAAGGAGCTGTCAATACCATGAAAAAGAACAAATCATATTTCAAAAAACGAGTAACTCTTTTCTTCGAATTCATTCGCCCTTACGCCAGACCGGGATGGTGGACGGTAAAGCGTTGGGTGGAGTTTATGTGGTTTAGAAGCCCTCTCGCCTGATCCGTCATGAAAGACTCCATGGTCATATCGAACACCCCGGA
>DKJQ01000383.1 GCA_002454845.1 Ignavibacteria bacterium UBA6688 | reverse complement strand
ATCTTGAGGAGGCCTATTGGCTTACCAGAAAATTCCCTACAGGATTTCAGCTTAAAGCAGGAAAGTTTCTCTCGAGCCTCGGAAGAACAAACGAGCTCCATACCCACTACTGGGATTTCGCCGACCGACCATTAGTGCATCAGGCATTCTTTGGCGACGAGGGCCTGAATGAAATCGGAGCGCGCGTGACGTGGGTGGCTCCGACCGACATCTATCTCCTTCTCGGCGGTGAGATCCTCATGGGAGAAAACGAGGGGAGCTTCGGCAGGGCGGGATTCCAGCATCCCCAGGACGATCTTCATGTTGCCGATGTGAAGGGCCCTGGACTTTTCGTTGGGTACGTCGAAACATCGGTCGATATCGGGGACGCAGCGGTTCTGGCGAGTTTTTCGGGAGCTTACGGAAAAAGCAGAAATGATGAGGATTTCTCCTCCGGCGCGGTGAACAGCAGTGCAATGTCGGGACACACCACGGTGCTGGGATGTGACTTAACGGTGAAATACCTCATCGATGCAATTCGATATCTCTCCTTTCAGTCCGAGTACCTGTGGAGGAGCACCAAAGGGACATTGTACTCTTATGCCCTCGTGCCGCCGGTGGTTCAGTCGTCCCTGGAAAAAGGCCAGTCAGGATTCTATGCACAAGCGGTTATGAAATTTGGCCTACGGACGCGCGGCGGGATTCGGGTCGATTATCTCCAGCAGAACGAAATTCTGGAGGCTGGATGGCAGAGGGATCTCCCGGAAGGCCTCCCGCGCTACAGCTGTATGGTTGAGTACAACCCTACTGAGTTTTCTCGCATCAGGCTGCAGTACACATGCGACCGGTCGAAGTCAGACAACGTGAACGGCTCCAGGCCGACAATTCATGAATTGAATCTTCAGGTCAACCTTGCGATCGGGGCTCATGGAGCTCACTCGTTCTAAGGGAAGGATGTCTATGAAAAAAAACTGCCTTATGGCTCTTGCATGTCTCGTGTTTCTCACATCCCCCAGCTTTGCGAGGCCTCTTCATATCGTTGCAGCATATCCCTACATCGGAGATTTGGTCGAGAGAATCGGAGGGGGCAACGTTCGGGTGTTCGTGCTTGCTCGCGGTGATTACAATCCCCATGTCATCATTCCGCGCCCGTCCTTCATTGCACAGATCCGAAGAGCAAACCTGCTCATCATAAGCGGAGCCCAGCTTGAGATCGGCTGGATACCGCCGCTGCTGCGACAGGCAAACAATCCTGCCGTACAGCCTGGCGAGCCGGGATTCCTCGACCTCTCCCGATACGTCACATTGATCGATGTTCCCACCTCGGTGTCGCGCGAACAGGGGGATGTTCATCCGGAGGGGAATCCGCACTACTATCTCGATCCCGAAAACATCATCCCCCTTGCAAAAGCAATCATGGAGAAGCTCTCTCAACTTGATTCGCAAAATGCCTTGGACTACAGGACAAGGTACAGCGAGTTCGCAGAACTCTGGAACAAGCGGCTCATACAATGGGCTGAGAAAATGAAGGGGGGCATGGATACGAGGGTGGTGGAATACCACAAGAACTATGACTACTTCCTGCGCCGCTACAAGCTCCAGATCGCCGGTACCATTGAGCCGCTGCCAGGGATCCCGCCAACATCGAAGCATGTCGAACATTTGGAGGCACTCCTCACCGCAAACCCCGCACGGCTCATACTTCAAGACGTCTACAATCCCGACGACGCCTCAAGACATCTTGCTGAAAAACTCGGCATGAAGGTCGTCGTGCTGCCCCACGATGTCGGTGCCGTCAGGGAGGCAAACGGTATCTTTTCGCTCTTCGACGAAATCGTCAGGAGGCTTCGTGAATGACTGACATCCTGTTTTCGGCCTTTCTCCTTTCAGTCGTGTTGCTTGGCATCCACTCCTTTTTCGGCCTTGAGATTATCAGGAGGGAAATCATCTTCACCGATCTTGCGATCGGACAGATGGCAGCGGTTGGGGCGTCGATTTCCATCCTCTTTCTCGAGGGTGAGTACCTGGATGTTATCTCCCTCGCGTTCGCGTTAGTCGGGGGTGGGGTCATTGCTTTCGCAGCCAACAGGGCAACGTCTCATGAGGCATTCATTGGATTGCTGTACGCCTTTGGATTATCAGCCGTCTTCATCATTCTCTCCAAGTCGTACCACGGGATGGAGATGTTTCAGAAGCTCATGGCATCCGATATCCTCTTCACACCTCTTTCAGAAATTGGGGTAACGGCTGCGATCTACGCAGTCCTTGGCATCATTCTCTTTCTCTACTACAGGAGGGCAAGTGGACTGCTGAAGGAAGCCATATTTTTCGTGACGTTTGCGATCACGGTTACCATTGCAGTAAGACTTGCCGGAGTGCTCATCGTGTTTGCTCTCCTGGTGGCCCCTGCTCTTATTGCGCTCAAGATCAGGAGGGGTATTCCAATTATCAACGCGTGGATCATCGGTACGGCAGTGAATTTGGCGGCCATTGTCATTTCGTATAATTTTGACCTGCCCACGGGTTATACGCTCGTATCATTGCATGCGGTGTTAGCACTGGCCGTATCACTTGTGCCGATAGGAAGGAAGGCGGAGATTTCCGCGGGAGCTTGATGGCCCAGCAAAGAGGATATATTGGCCCCAGTTTCAAGTGAGCAGATTTTAGGCTTAATTTCATGATGTTAGTCTCACTAGACTGGAGGATTCAATGGAAGAGAAACAAGGTCGTTGGACTGCTCCGAAGAAAGCTGAGGTGGTACT
>DKJQ01000162.1:6308-27302 GCA_002454845.1 Ignavibacteria bacterium UBA6688 | reverse complement strand
CACGGTCCTTCCCTCTTTTTCATACACGATCACATTACAAGGGAGGAGAAGGCCGATTTGTTCTTCGGCAGTCAATGCCTGAAGCGCGAATGGCGGGTTACATGCGCCCAGGATGGTATATCGAGGGAAGTCGACCTGGAGTTTCTTCTTCAGCGTTTCCCGCACATCGATCGAAGTGAGAACGCCGAACCCTTCTTTTGCGAGCTCCTGCGTGACCTTTTCTATCGCCGCCTCAAATCCCAGCGATACCGTTTTGGAAAATCCATATTGCATTATGTGGCTCCTTTATCTTTTCGTTGTTCGTCCCGGGGCCGGCCCGTTCCCCAAGTTGCGATGATTCCCAGCAACATACCGTACCCCGTGCTGGTCCAGGGGTTGCTGGTGATCGGACAGGTTCCGGAGACGCACCCGATGAAATAATAATACGCGAAGCCTCCGGTCGCGCCGATGAGCACGGGGAGGAGGCGTTTCGTCCAGCCGATCAGCCGCCGAGTTGTTGGAAGTTCCATTCCCCGATCCCCCCTTGCATGTTGGCCACGGTAAAGCCGAGTTTCTTCAACCTGAGCGCGGCGGAGACAGATCTGTTTCCGCTCTGGCAATAACAAATGATCTCTTTGTTCCGGTACTTGTTCAGCGTGTCGGATTGCCGGACGATGTTGTGCAACGGGATGTGCAGCGAGCCCTGAATGTGCCCGTGCTTCCGTTCCCCGTTCGTGCGCACGTCCAGCAGGATGGCGTCATGGGAATTCTTCAATTTCTCCCGGACCTCCGAGGGTGAATAGCTTGGGACCGATCGCGCCATCCACATTTTTCGCAGAGCAAACAACACGATAAGCGCGATGAGCACGCCAAGGAAGATCTCTCCGTTCATTGGCCCGTCTCCCGCGCGACCGGAAGCAGGTCCGCGTTCCACCGGATCATTCCTCCAAGCATGTTGGCCGCTTTGAATCCTTTTGCTGCCAGCATGCGTGCCGCTGTTCCACTTCGATTCCCGGAACGACAGTACGCGATGATCGTTTTCTCCTTGTGGGGATCGAGCTCATGCATCCGCTCCTCCAGGTCCTGAAGAGGGATGAGGATCGCCCCTTCGAGGCGCCCGGAACTCCCGCTCCATTCTTGCGGTGTCCGCACATCGAGGAAAAGTACCGAAGTGTCCGACTGCATGAGTGTGTGAGTTTCCTGAACGGTTATGGTTCGTCTTCCGCTTTCCTGTTCCATAAAACTGAATCCTGCGAGAGTGATAATAACGAGTGTGAGGATGATGAAGGTTGTTTTCAAGGATATCCCCGGAGTTGCTTTAATTGATTCCGCACGAGCCGCCGCAACACCCGCCCGTTTCACACGATGAGGAGGAGGGAGAACCCTGAGAGCTTCCCGAAACGGCCGTTGCCGGTGCCGGGATGGACATGAGTTTGGTGTACTCAAGCGAGTTGCACGAGGGGCAGGAGACATCCGCTGTCACCTCGCGCACTTTATGGTACACATCGTAGGTCTTCCCGCAGGAGTTACATCGATAATCATAAATGGGCATACTATTCCTTTTGATAAGTCCTGGTGATAGGATGCAGGGAAGAGAGAAAAGGGGTCAAGACTCTGCTGCCTCCCCTTTTCCGCCGCCGGGGGGTTTCTATCCCTTCAAGAGCTGGCGCAGGACATATTGAAGGATCCCGTCATTCCTGTAATAATCGACCTCATTGGGTGTATCGATCCGTGAGACCACGGGGAAAGTTTTGACCGACCCTTGAGCATCTTTGACCCTCACCATCAATGTTTGTCGCGGGTGCAGTCCCTGGACAATTCCTTCGACGGAGTAGGTTTCGAAACCGGTGAGGCCGAGTAATTGGGCGGTTTGACCATCCTGGAATTGCAGCGGGAGTACCCCCATCCCGACCAGGTTGCTTCTGTGAATTCTTTCGAAGCTCTCTGCAATAACCGCCTTGACTCCCAACAACCGGGGCCCCTTTGCGGCCCAGTCACGGGAGGAACCGGAGCCGTACTCCTTTCCGGCGATGACCACCAGGGGGATCCCCTCTTCTTTATATTTCATGGCAGCATCGTAGATGAAAATCGGGTCCCTGGAAGAAGGATGGATTGCCCACGCCCCTTCGGTTCCGGGGGCCATCAGGTTTCGGAGCCTGATGTTGGCAAAGGTCCCGCGCATCATCACCTCATGGTTACCGCGTCGTGAACCGTACGAGTTAAAGTCCTTCGGATCGACCCCTCGGTCCATCAGGTATCGACCCGCAGGGCTCTTCAGAGAGATGGAACCTGCCGGGGAAATATGGTCTGTTGTCACCGAGTCGCCCAGAACGGCAAGGACCCGTGCTCCGGTGATGTCTTTGAGGGCTTGCGGATGTTTGGGGAGATTTTCGAAGAAGGGAGCCGCCTTGATGTATGTCGATGCGTCATCCCACAGGTATTGTGCGCCAGTGGGAGTGGGGAGCGTTTGCCATTCCGTCCCTCCATCAAAGACGTTCGCGTACTGTTTAAGAAACATCTCTGATTTGACGCAGGCACGCATGGTTTTCTCGACTTCTTCAGGAGAGGGCCAGATGTCTTTGAGGTACACCGGCTTCCCGTCGCTGCCGGTACCGATCGGTTCAGTCTGCAGGTCCGTGTTCATTGTCCCGGCAAGCGCGTACGCGACCACCAGCGGAGGGGAGGCGAGGTAATTGGCCCGGACGTGCGGGTTAATGCGTCCCTCGAAGTTCCTGTTGCCGGAGAGGACCGACACGGCGATGAGGTCGTTTTCCTGGACCGCTTTCGCGATCGGTTCGGAAAGGGGTCCGCTGTTACCGATACACGTCGTGCATCCGTACCCGACGAGATGGAAACCGAGTTGATTGAGCGGGCGATCCAGGGCTGCCTCGGCAAGATAATCCGTGACCACCTTCGAACCCGGGGCAAGACTTGTTTTCACCCACGGCTTGGAAGTGAGCCCGCGTTCGACGGCCTTTTTTGCCAGCAGGCCTGCGGCGACCATGACCGATGGGTTCGACGTATTCGTGCAACTCGTGATCGACGCAATGACCACGGAGCCGTGCCTCAGGTCGAACTCCAATCCGTTCTTCGTCACGTGAACGGTCTTGAGGCAGTTCTCAGCAATGGATTGGTCGATCATATCGACGGAAACGGTCCCCCCTTCGTCGACCCATTGAGCAACTGCCGGGCGATTAAGGGTTGCCCCTTTTGCTTCCAGCATATCGATGAGCGCGCTGCGGAAGGATCGCTTCGAAGAGGAAAGGGGGACCCTATCCTGCGGGCGCTTGGGTCCGGCAAGGCTTGGCTCCACCACGGCAAGATCCATCTCGACGACATCCGTAAAAACAGGTTCGGGAGATCCGCGATGATGGAAGAGCCCTTGTTCTTTGCAGTAGGCTTCGGCAAGGGCGACGACCTCGGAACTGCGTCCGGTGAATCGGAGATAGTTTAACGTCTCCTGATCGACGGGGAAGAACCCCATGGTTGCCCCGTACTCCGGCGCCATGTTCCCAATGGTTGCACGATCGGCGAGGCTTAGCGTGGAGAGCCCTTCACCATAAAACTCGACAAATTTTCCAACAACCCCTTTCTTGCGCAAGACCTGGGTGACGGTCAGGACCAGATCGGTCGCCGTCGCGCCGGGCCGCAGTTTCCCGTACAGTTTGAACCCGACCACCTGCGGAATCAACATCGAGATGGGCTGTCCCAGCATGGCCGCCTCCGCTTCGATCCCACCGACGCCCCAACCGAGAACTCCAAGCCCGTTGATCATGGTGGTATGAGAATCGGTCCCGACCAGCGTGTCGGGATACGCAAGCGTTTCAGCGCCGGCCTTGGCTGTAAAGACGGTTTTTGCGAGATACTCGAGGTTGATCTGATGCACAATTCCGGTCCCCGGCGGCACGACGCGAAAGTTTTTGAATCCCTGTTGCCCCCAGCGCAGGAAAGCGTAACGCTCCTTGTTCCGCTCGAATTCCTTTTCAACATTGAGCAGGAAGGATGCATCCGTGCCATACTCATCCACCTGAACGGAGTGGTCGATCACCAGGTCAACAGGCTGGAGGGGGTTGATCTTATTCGGGTCTCCTCCCATCTTGATCATGGCGTCGCGCATTACGGCAAGGTCGACGACGCACGGAACACCCGTGAAATCCTGCAGCAGCACCCGGGCCGGCATAAAGGCAATTTCCTTATCCGGCAGGGCCTTCGAATCCCAATGGACAAGAGCTTCAATATCTTCTTTTCTTACGACGCGGCCATCTTCGTGCCGAAGCAGGTTTTCCAGGAGAATTTTGAGAGAGATGGGGAGATGTTGCATCTGCTCCGGATACTTCTCTTCGAGGGGTTTCAGGGAATACATGGTATACTCCTTACCCCCCACGGACAAGGTCTTCTTGGATTGAAAGCTGTCGGCTGAAGCCATGGAGTTCCTCCAACGATAATGTTTATCCCCCTCGGGGATCAAGGTTTCTCTTACGATCGGGGGCTTGTGGTCAGAATTTATTCAGTAATATAGGGAAAAAATCTTGAAAAACATCCGGATCCGCATATCTCACGTCGAATCTTGCGGATTTGAATTCAACTTCTTACCTTGGGACCACCATCCCGGCGCCAACGCGAGTACTGACCGCTGGCAGTTCAAGCGCGTTGCCCACCGGCGTCCCATCATTTCACTTCACGAAGGAGGGTTCCATGAAGAAACTCGCTGTACTCTGTTTGCTTCCCTTCGCACTCGCGTTGGGCAGGCAGGAGACCGTCATCACCGGAAAGCTGCTGGGGCATGACGGAAAACCCATGAAGCAGGCGCACGTCCATTTGCTGAAGCCGGGAACGCCGAAGCCCACGGCAAAAACCCAGGTGGATGCGAAAGGGTCTTTCCGGCTGACGACTTCACATACTGGGTTACTCTTCTTGCAGGGAACCGGAGTGGATCACGCGGAGAACCGCGCAGCGCTTTTGATCCGGGAACCGCAAAACCTCGAGATTGAAATGCGTCTGCGGTCGAACCCCTACCTCAAGGATTTCACCGATGTGAAGATCATGGGGGATTTCAACAATTTCAATTTCAACACCGCGAAGCCGATGGAGAAGCAGCCGGATGGTACTTTTACCGCGGAAATCGACGTCAAGGGGGCCACGTTCAAATACCAGCTCCTTGGGTTAACACCGATGGCGCGCAGCGTCAACGGCACGATGTCTGAGGACTTTGTCTACGATGACGGGGGAGACTATCAGTCGGTTGTGACCCCCCGGAACGGAAAAGTTCGTATCGTCTTCGATCCGAAGGAGGTGAAGTCCTCTGATGCAAGTGCCGAAATTGTGATCAAGGGCAACCCCCTCCTGACCCGGTTCTCATCAATGATGGTTGATATGACCCACAGGATGGAAAAAATGAGCGAGGCCCGGGCGGCGCACCAGCAAGCCGGCAAAGACATGAAGACGTTCAGCTATGATTGGTCGAACGATGTCGCGACCATCGCGGATCAGCTGCGGTCGGAAAACGAACCGACCATCCGGCAGACACTCCTCCTGAACTACGTCCAGTTGGGAATGTTCGGTGCGAAAGATCTCGACCCCGCGCTTGCAAAGGAAGCACTCGAGACGATCCCCTTCGAATCCCCGCTCTGGCTTCTGAATCCCATGCTGATCAGAGTTGCCGTCCAGGTCTCCGGCCAGTCAGACTCCGGCGAAGTGTACTTCGATCGGTTCCTTCAGAGGCAGCCGGATAAGGGGGCGACGGGGGCCTTGTTGTTCAATGAAGCGATGATGGCCCAATTCTCGGGGCAAACCGCCAAGCTGAAGAAGTATTATGATATCCTTGTTACCGAATATCAGGATACACAATATGGCGCCATGGCGAAGCAGCGTCTCAAACCTGATATCAAAGTCGTCAAGGGGCAAGCCGTTCCGAGCTTTTCCGTTGTCTCGATTGAAAATCCCGGCTCAGTCATTTCGTCGGAATCTTTGCGTGGGAAGGTGTATATGCTCGACTTCTGGGCTGTCTGGTGCGGGCCATGCATCGCGGAAATGGATAACCTTCACAAGGCCTACGAGAAATTCAAGTCGAAGAATTTTGTGATCCTGAGTCTGTCCTTCGATCCGAAAGTGGAGGATGTCGTCAAGTTCAGGAATGGGAAATGGAAAATGCCCTGGCAGCATTCCTTCGTCGAGCGGGGGTTTGAAAGCGAGTTGGCAAAGCAATTTGAAGTAATCGGGATCCCCAAACCAATCCTGGTCGATAAGAATGGCGTCATCGTCGCAACCGACATGGATTTGCGGGGAGAACGGCTCGAACAGACATTGGCGAGAGTGCTGGGGACCAATTGAGGATTTGAGACCCACTGACCACCCCCAATCCCGTTCTGGTTTCGAACGGGATTTTTATTATATTGTCTCACCATGCGCGACATTTCGAGCAAAACGTATACCCTTCGCACAGCCGTCGCGAAAGCGATACTCAAAGTTCATCCGAAAACCATTCAGCTCATTCGTGATGGGAAGATCCCGAAAGGTGACCCGCTTCCCGTCGCAAAAGTGGCTGCAGTCCAGGCCGCCAAAAATACGAGCCAGATCATACCGTATTGCCATCCCCTTCCGGTCGACTTTGTCGATTGCCGGTTCGAACTTGGAAACGACACCATCGAGATCACAACCGAAGTCAAGGCTCTTTATAAAACGGGGGTGGAGATGGAAGCCCTGACGGCGGCTTCGGTGGCCGCTCTCACGATCTATGATATGGCGAAACAAGTGGACGAGGAGATGGAGATCGTGGGCGTGAACTTGGTGAAGAAAAAAGGGGGGAAGTCAGATTTCAAAGCCAAACTGGATCACCCTCTCAAAGCTGCCGTGCTGGTCCTCTCGGATAGCGTTTCCTCCGGGGCCAAAGAAGATGCATCGGGGAAACTGATCGTGGAACGATTGAAGGCGAAAGGGGTCGACGTGGCAGAGTATAAAATCCTCCCCGACGATGTCGAGACAATCCAAAAGACTTTGATCCGATATGCCGATGAGTTGAAACTCGATCTTGTCCTCACGACGGGAGGGACAGGACTGGGACCCCGGGACACCACACCCGAGGCCATGGCGGGAGTGATCGAAAGGGAAATCCCCGGCATCGCCGAAGCTTCCCGTGTTCATGGACAGGAGCGGTTGCCGATGGCGATGCTCTCGCGGGCACGCGCGGGGTTGCGTGGACGGACTATCATCGTCAACTTGCCCGGTTCAAAACGAGGCGTGGAGGAATCGCTTGATGCGATTTTTCCCGGACTCTTCCATGCATTTTTTATGGTGTGGGGTGGGGGGCACTGAACTGCATTTGAGGAGGGTTCATGAGGGGAGAGGGAGCTATGCGCTTTTTCAAAATTGTCTGCTGTTCACTTCTCTTCTGTTTCTCCTGGGGAGTCGCGCAACACTCTGAAGTGTTCAGAGAGAACAAGTTCCGGCTTCAGGAACTCCAGCGCCGTACCGGCACTGCAACATCCGTTGCGGCGATCACGGCCGGCCAGGAAGGCTTCGATGTAACGTACTACAACCTCGATCTTCAGCTTTCCACACCTTCCCGGACTCTCACGGGATCGGTGACCATCGTCGCACGCTCTCTTGCTGCCCCACTTTCCTCGATCACCCTCGATCTCGCACAAACCATGACCGTGTACTCGGTCAAGGTGGGAAGCGTGAATGTCAATTTCACGCGTGGAGCGGGGACCCTCATATTCCTCCTCGATCGCTCCTATCAGTCGGGAGAGATCATCACCGCCACCGTGAATTATGGAGGGGCTCCGGGTGGGACGGGATTCGGCAGCTTCGCGTTTGACTCTGCGAACGGAACGCCTTGGGTCTGGACCCTCAGTGAACCGTACGGTGCAAGGGACTGGTGGCCTTGTAAGGATCACCCGGGGGACAAGGCTGATTCGGTCGATATCAGGGTCACATGTGATGCAACCCTGACGGTTGGTTCGCAGGGGACGCTCATCGACGTGATCGACAACGGCAACGGGACGAAGACTCATGTCTGGCGTCACCGGTACCCGATCGCGACCTACCTTGTTTCCCTTGCCGCGGCAAACTACTCCGAAGTGTCGGGTTGGTTTCGCTATTCCCCCACGGATTCCATGCCAGTGGTGAACTACGCACTCCCCGCGCAGCTCCAATCGGCAACTTCCACGCTCCCCCTCACCATCAACATGCTGCACATTTTCTCCGATCTTTACGGATTGTATCCCTTCGTGAAAGAGAAGTACGGTCATGCCCAATTCGGGTGGGGAGGGGGGATGGAACATCAGACCCTGACCTCGCTTGGAGGTTTTTCAGAAAATCTGATTGCCCACGAGCTCGCGCACCAGTGGTTTGGTGACATGATCACCATGCGAACGTGGCCCGACATCTGGTTGAATGAAGGATTCGCGACCTACAGCGTGGCTTTGTATCGTGAAAGGAAGTACGGCCTGTATGCTTACCGGCAGGTGATGGGGTACGAGATGACCAATGCAAAACGGGCCACCGGAACTCTTTACGTCCAGGATACGTCGCTGGTCCAGACGTTGTTCGATTCCCGGCTCGTGTATTCCAAGGGGGCTTCCGTGTTGCATATGTTGCGTCGCGTCCTCGGCGATTCGACGTTTTTCCAATCGCTGCGTCAGTATGCAGCGGACCCGGCTCTTCGGTACCGCGATGCCTCCACTTCCGATTTCCGCGCTGCATGCGAGACAGTTTCGGGGAAGGACCTCGGTCCGTTCTTTGCCCAATGGGTGTACGGACGCGGATTTCCATCGGTGGACTATGATTGGAGCACCATGCCGGACGGCCCGGGTGCATTGGTAGAACTGCGTCTTCGGCAGATCAATAACGCTTCTGAGCCCCCGTTTTTCACAATGCCCCTTGATATCCGGTTTGCCGACGGCAATCGTGATACAACCGTGGAGGTCATTGTCCATGCTGCGGCGCACACCTTCACTGTGCGGCTCCCGTTCACTCCTCTCAATGTTGTCATCGATCCCGATGGGTGGGCTTTGATGGACGTCCGACAAGCTCCCGTGAACATCGGGCAGGAGGGAACTGCTCCCGACCTGTTTGCCCTTGGCCAAAACTACCCGAACCCGTTCAACGGATCGACGCTGATACCCTTCAGCCTCGCGGAGCCGTCGACCGTCACCCTCGAGATTTTCTCCCTCCTCGGCATGCGGGTTGGCCTTCTTCAACCAAACGACCGCTTCCCGGCTGGCCACCATGTGCTTCGTTTTTCCCCGGCCGATGATTCACGCGACGCACTTCCCTCCGGTGTCTATTTCTATCGCCTTGCTCTCCCGAACCGATCCCCGCAGATCAAAACCATGATCTACCTTCGGTGACAGACCCGACGTGGATCGCCTCCCACGCCTCTCTTTCTTGCATCACGTACAACTTCGTGGTATATTTGCACCCGATTATTCAACACCTCACTCCGGAAGCAGCAATTGCCAAAACGCACTGATATTCATTCCATCCTCATCATCGGTTCCGGCCCCATTGTGATCGGCCAGGCGTGCGAATTCGACTATTCGGGCACGCAAGCCTGCAAAGTGTTGCGCGAAGAAGGATACAGGGTCATTCTGATCAACAGCAACCCGGCGACGATCATGACCGATCCAGATCTTGCCGACGCCACTTACGTGGAACCTATTACCCCCGCATTCGTCGAAAAGATTATGGAAAAAGAGAGGCCGGATGTCATCCTCCCCACCATGGGGGGACAAACTGCCCTGAATATTGCCGTGGCCCTGGCAGAAAACGGTGCGCTCGAGAGGCATGGCGTCGAGTTGATCGGGGCGAAGCTTGAAGCGATTCAGCGGGCCGAGGACAGGGAACTGTTCCAGCAGGCGATGGATGAAATTGGGCTGGAAACCGCCCGCGGTGCGTTTGTGCACACGTACGATGAAGCGTTGAAGCTTGCGGAAGAGATCGGTTTTCCGATCATCATCCGGCCCTCCTTCACACTCGGGGGGACGGGAGGCGGCACGGTGTATAATATGGAGGAGTTCCGCGGGAAGGTGGAGCATGGACTTTCGAGCAGTCCGATCAACCAGGTCCTGGTGGAAGAGTCGGTCCTCGGATGGAAAGAATACGAGCTCGAAGTCATGCGTGACCTGAAGGACAACGTCGTGATCATCTGTTCCATCGAAAATTTCGATCCGATGGGGGTTCACACCGGCGATTCGATCACCGTCGCACCCGCGCAGACGCTCACGGACAAAGAGTATCAAACGATGCGCGACGCCGCCAAGAAGATTATCCGGAAGATCGGCGTGGAAACCGGTGGTTCTAACATCCAGTTTGCGATTGATCCGCGCACGGGACGCATGATTGTAATCGAGATGAACCCGCGCGTTTCCCGGTCGTCCGCCCTCGCATCGAAAGCCACGGGGTTCCCGATCGCCAAGATTGCCGCACGACTCGCGGTGGGGTACACGCTCGACGAGATACCCAACGACATCACCAAAGAGACTCCCGCCTCGTTTGAGCCGACCATCGACTACTGTGTGGTGAAGATCCCACGCTGGGATTTTGAAAAATTCAAAGGGGTGGACGACACGCTCGGGGTGCAGATGAAATCGGTCGGGGAGGCGATGGCCATGGGGCGCACGTTCAAGGAGGCGCTGCAGAAGGCGCTGCGTTCGCTCGAACAGGGAAGGTTCGGCCTCGGCGCGGACGGGAAGGATGTCGTGGAGGTCAGGATGTTGCCGGAGAACAAAAAGCCCGAATGGAAAAAGAAAGTCCTCGACCGGTTGAAGATGCCGAAACCGGACAATATTTTTTATCTGCGGTACGCGCTGCAACTTGGTGTGACAATCGACGAACTATTCCAGGTGACGAAGATTGATCCCTGGTTTCTGCACAACATCAGGCAAATTGTTGATATGGAAGAGGAATTATATGCGTATCGTGCATAAGATCCTTTGGTGTTTCGTGCTTCTGGTTGGAGTCGGGGAAGAAAGCCAGGCCCAGGATGAAAGAGTGATCCCAACCGACCGTGAAGCTTTGTTGCAGGGTCTGGGCATGGGACTTGCCACGTATGGGGAGGTCAACAGCTATCCCGGACCGAAGCACGTGCTGGAGTTGAAGGATGAGCTCGCCCTGACACGGGACCAGCAAAAGAAAGTGGAGGTCCTTGAGAACGCGGTCAAGATCTCCGCGGGACTGAAAGGGGAGGAGATCGTTCAGGCGGAGGAAGAATTGTTCCAACTGTTCGAACTGGGAACAATCAACGAACGAGTCCTTCGGACCAAACTGGAGCAGATCGGGAAGCTGCGCGCGGAGTTACGGTTCATCCATCTCCAGGCTCACATCCGAACGAAACAAATATTGTCCGCGGACCAGATAAAACGCTACAACACTTTGCGAGGATATGAAATCAAATCAGAAAACGACCCTGCCAGGCAGGATCACTAGGGAGGTCCTGGTCAGAGCCAAGCAGCACGGGTTTTCCGACCGTCAATTGGCCCATATTTGGGGCTCTTCCGAGCTGGCCGTACGCCAATTACGGAAGCAGTTTAACGTCCTTCCTGTCTTTAAGACCGTTGATACGTGTGCGGCCGAATTCGAGGCGCACACGCCCTACCATTACTCCACCTACGACCAGGAAAATGAATCGGTCCGGACCGACCGGAAGAAGGTGATCATTCTGGGGGGAGGTCCGAACAGGATCGGCCAGGGGATCGAATTTGATTACTGCTGCGTCCACGGGGTCTATGCCCTGGAGGAAGAGGGGATCGAGACGATCATGATCAACTGCAACCCCGAGACCGTCTCCACCGATTATGACACCACCGACAAATTGTACTTTGAACCGCTGACCCTCGAAGACGTCCTGAACATCTGCGAGCACGAGCAGCCGTATGGGGTTGTTGTGAGCTTCGGGGGACAGACGCCGCTCAAGATCGCGAAGGCGTTGGAGGAGAACGGCGTGCGCATCCTCGGAACATCGCCGGAAGGGATCGACCTGGCGGAAGACCGCGAGCGCTTCGGGGCTCTCCTGCGCAAGCTCAGGATCCCCCACCCGATGTACGGCACAGCATACTCCGTGAACAACGCGGTCCTCATCGCGGAACAAATCGGATACCCCGTGCTGGTCCGGCCATCGTATGTTCTGGGGGGACGGGCGATGGAGATTTGCTACACGAGTGGCGCCGTGCGTATGTATATGAAGAAAGCGGTGGACGTTTCTCCCGAACATCCCGTTCTGATCGACCGGTTCCTCGAGGACGCTTTCGAATTCGATGTCGATGCCGTCTGTGACGGGAAGGATGTCCTCATCGGCGGCGTGATGGAGCATATTGAGGAGGCCGGCATCCATTCCGGCGATAGCTCATGTGTGATCCCTCCCTACATGATCTCCAAAGAAAACCTGGAGGAGATCAAGGGATACACCGTCAAACTCGCAAAGGCCCTCAAGGTCGTCGGGTTGCTGAATGTGCAGTATGCCATGAAAGAGGGGACCGTCTATGTGCTGGAAGTGAATCCGCGGGCCTCGCGCACCGTGCCGTTCGTCAGTAAAGCCATCGGGTTGGCTCTTGCGAAGATTGCAGCCAAGGTCATGGTGGGACGAACCCTGGAAGATCTCGGGGTCAGGGATTTTGATTTCCGGAAGGTCAAGCACATCTCCGTCAAAGAAGCGGTTTTCCCCTTCTCAAAATTTCCCCGCGTCCCGGTTTTCCTTGGCCCTGAAATGCGCTCAACAGGGGAGGTGATGGGGATGTCTTCCACGTTTGGCGGGGCTATCGCCAAGGCGCAAATGGGGGCGGGGAACACCCTGCCGGTGGAGGGACGGGTATTCATCAGCGTCAACCAGAGCGACAAGAATGACATCACTGTCAATATTGTCCGGGAATTCATCAAACTGGGTTTCTCCCTGGTTGCAACGGAAGGGACGGCGAAATTCCTCAAGGCGAATGGTATCGAAAGCGATGTGGTGTTTAAAGTGAACGAAGGACGACCGAATGTTGTCGACATGATCAAGAATGGTCAGATCCAGCTCGTCATCAATACACCCTTGGGGGAAGAGTCACGGTACGATGAATTTGCCATCGGCTGGGCGGCAATCGAACAAAAAGTTTCCTTCATAACGACTCTTTCCGCCGCAGCGACCGCCGTGAAGGGCATCGAGCGTCAGAAATCAGATTCCTTTAGTGTGAAGAGCCTTCAGGAATACCACAGCGAAATAGAGGCATAGGATCTGCCGAAGGAGGAAAGCCCACCAATCGTCAATTGAGAACGTCTAACCCTTGTCCGGTTCCACAAGAAATGAGGAAAATTTGAGGGTTTTTTATGAATACCTTTTCTCCATTTCGAGTAGGGTTTACCAATATCGGATCCAAGTCATCCACCAAAACTCTGGATTTGTTGGGAAATCCTTGACTTCCAGACTGGAATCAGTTAAATTTGGACGTTAACTCAGTTGTCTAAAACTATACTTTAAGCTTGGAGGATTAGGTGTTTGGAATGGCTAAAGTGAGGATTTTGGGAAAGCTTACAGGTATTTTTGCGGTGATTGTTTTCGGTTTCGCTCCATTCTACTTCTCTCCATCAGTATTCGCTCAGACCCCCCCGACACCTCAATCAACCGTCGCAGAAGAACAGGACTACGCATTCGCGTACGGTTTATACAAAGACGGTCTCTTTCAGCTCGCTGTTGATCAATTTGATCAATTCCTCCAGAAGAATCCCTCCAGTCTCAAATACCCGGATGCCCATTTTTTGAAAATGGAGTGTCTTTTTCAGCAGGGGCAATTTGAGTCCGCCGCGAAAGGTTTTGCGGAATTTGTCAATCGTTTCCCGACATCGAATCTCGCGGATAATGCGTACTTCCGTCTCGGTGATACCTACGGTAAGATGCAGCGCAACCAGGATGCCATTCGCTCCTATAAGTCCATCCTCGATTTCTATGGAGGGAGCGATCTTGCGGGGGAGGCTGCGTACTGGATCGGAGAAACGTACGTCAAGAGCCAGGAGTACGATCAAGCGATCAAGTACTACACACTGGCGTTCGAGAATTATCCGAACAATCGCTTGCGCGATTATGCGCTCTACTCGGTCGCCTGGACATACCAGCGGAAGGGGGAGTACGCCAAGGGGGCTGATGCCTATCGAACGGTGATCCGCGAATTTCCTCAGAGTCCCCTCACAGCCCAATCGAAAGTCCGCATTGGCGAATGTTATTATTACCTCAAGGAATACCGCCGCGCCATCGAGGAACTGACCGCCTCCAGGTTGACGATCCAGGCCGCCGAGCAGCGGGGTGAGGCAGACTACCTGATAGCAGAATCACATTACCATTTGAACGAGCTGGACAAAGCGCGCGCGCAATACCAGGAATTCCTGACGTCGTACCCCGACCACGCACTGACCCGCGAGGTGATCTACGCACTTGGCTGGACGCTTTTGAAGCAGAAGGAGTTTACGACAGCGGCCGAGACCTTCCACCGGCTTGTCGAGGGATCGGATGCATTAGCCCATTCCGCTTTGTACCGCAGAGGCGTCGCGGAGAAACTTGGCGGCAATCGCCAGACGGCTCTGCAGACTTTCGCCCAGGTGTTCACGAATCAGCCACAGGGGGATTTTGCGGACAACGCATTGTTCGATGCCGGCCTGCTCCATTTTGAGGAGAAACGCTTCGCCGATGCCCGCCCGTTGTTCAGCCGGGTTATTGCCGAGTACAAACCGAGCGATGTGCTTCCGGACTCATACCAGATGGCCGGCGAATGTCTTCTTGCGGAAGGGAGTATCGAAGCGGCAAAAGGAATGTTTGAAAACGCTGCCTCTCATCCTTTGGCTTCCTTTGATGTCAAGGTTGTTTCCCGGTATCAGATTGGTTGGTGCCTCTTCAAAACCGGCAAGCTGAAGGAAGCAGTCTCACAATTTTCCAGGTTCCTGGAGACTTACCCGGAGCACCCGCGGGCCGCGGAGGCTCTGTATTGGCTCGCCGAGGCGGAGTATCAAGGGGAGAATTACCGGGCTTCGCTCCGACAGTATCAGTTGATTGCAGACAAGCAGGGACAACCGCGAAGGGAAGAGGGGATGTACGGCGTTGGTTGGTCCCACTTCAAGCTCAAGGACTACACCAAAGCCATCATTGCGTTTGAGCGGCTCGTCGCCGCGTACCCGAACGGCAAATTCTCATTCGACGGTCGGCTGAGGCTTGGGGACTCCTACTTTTTTCAAAAGGACTATAAGCGGGCCGGCGGCGTCTACCGGACCGTTGTGAGGTTGTTCCCGCGGAATGAGGGAGCGGATTACGCATCCTATCAACTTGCCCAAACGCATTTTCGGTCGAATGAATTCGATCAGGCGGCACAGCAGTTTTCCCTCTTGATTGCGAGCTACCCAGGCTCCTCGCTAGCTGATGATGCCCAGTACGCGCTTGGGTGGATTCCCTTTCAGCGGAAACAATACCAGCAGGCGATTCAGGAGTTTCAGGAGGTGTTGCGCAAATATCCCGAGAGTGAGTTGGCGGCGAAGGCTCAGTACAGCATGGGGGACGCGTACTACAACATGCAGCAGTATGATCCGGCCGAGAGGGCCTACCGCGAAGTGGTCACGCGCTACCCGCGGAGCACCCATGTGCTGGATGCGATGACAGGCATACAATATTGCCTTGTCGCCCAGGGAAAACAGGGTGAAGCTCTTGCGGCAATCGATGCGTTTGTGCGCGATCAACCCAACAGTCCTGTAGCCGAGCAGCTCTCATTGCGGAAAGGGGATTTGCTGTACGGCCAGAAGCAATACGATGCGGCCGTCGGGCAATACCGTGCCTTTGTCGATCGTTACCCACGGTCAACCCAACGGGCAACGGCGTTGTACTGGATGGGGAAGAGCCTGGCCGCCCTGAACCGCCTCCCTGAAGCGGCCGCCGCCTACGAGCAGGCTGCAACTTCCCCCGGCGGGACGCAGAAGATCATGGCCGGCGCACTGATCGACGCGGTGCAACTCTATACGCAACTCAGGAACTACGAACAGGCCTACAGCCTCGTTGCGAAAGGGGAAAAAGACCTCGCCACGACGGAATGGGCTTCCGAGATCGCGTATTTGAAGGGACTCTTGTTTTTCGAAAATGGGGCAATCCAGGAAGCGAAGAACCAGTACGAAACGGTCACCGCGAGGTTTGCCTCCACACCGCAAGCCGATAAGGCGCGGGTGGGACTCGTCAGGATCCATCTTCGGAACGGGGAGCTTGTTGCCGGACAAGGACTGGCCCAAAAAGTGGCAACATCCCGGACCGACGAGATCGGCGCCGAGGCGCAATATCTCAACGGCGTCATCTTCATGGAGAACAAGGATTGGAAGAACGCTGAGACGGCGTTTCTGAGAATGCGCTACGTGTTTCCCTCCCATGAGGCCTGGCTGGCAAAAGCGTACCTGAGCCTGGGAGTGACCTACGAGGCGATGAATAATCCGCCGAAGGCTCGGGACGCATACCAGAACGTGTTGAAATTGCAGAAGGAGGGGGAGACCGTTGCCGAGGCCTCCCGCCGGCTGAAGAATTTGGAGAGACTGTAATATGCGGCGAGTCCTTGTTCTGCTGCTGACCTTTTCGGCGACTCTCCTCCAGGCGCAGGAGCGACCCCCTGCGACCCAGAAGCCGGTGCCGGAGCCGCGCCGTTTGGAACCCGCTTTCCCTGCGCAGGATGTCAAGGTTCCCTCTGCAACAGATCAGGATCGGCAACAACAGGGGAACCTGCCGACGATCGATCTTCCGGAGTTTGTGATCACCGGGATTGTCTCAATCGATCTTCCCGAGGTTGATAAAGAAGGACCGGATGAACACCTCGAGCGGCTCGCGCCGGAATTCAGGAATCCGCTCGCAGCGGACCGTGATCGTGAGACGATAGAACTGACGGTGAATGAGAAGACCGGTTTCGAGGGGCCGCTTGATGAATCGTTCTCTGGTCGTGTTATGGCAAGTGTCGGTACGTACCGGACGCCAAGGATCGGTCTCTGGCTGGGTGGGCAGACGGAGGAATACCGTACCATGGTGGAGGGCGGATATCAGCTCACGGAAGGGTACGCTCCCTTTACAAAGCGGACAAAAGGTGTTGTTGGACTCGAGGGTGGAATCACATTGAGCTCCCCTCTCGGGCTCTTGCAAGGCGGAATCTTCGGGGGATCTGCGTCGTACGGGAGCGAGACCTACAGGTTCTTCGGTTCCCGTACTCCGGACGCTACTCGCTCCGTCTCCATCGGCTCTCTCGGCATGAGCCTGAGAAACGAGTCTGGTGGAAACCCGTTCGAGTATGAACTTGCCCTGGGATTCAGTAATCTTTCGGTAACCGATTCAACAACCATGTCGACGGAGAACAGGTTCGATGCAACATTCAACTCTGCTGTTCCCGTGGGAATTGCAAGGATCCTGGGGAGCTTGCGCTTCTCCACGATAACGGCGGCCGGTGGGGGACTACCGTACGGCGAAGCAAGTGTCGGTTCCTCGATTCTCTGGTGGGGAAGGTTTTATGTTCAGCCTGCCGTGCACGCATACTTTGCGGAAGGCATGGCGAACCAAAAACTCGGCAGGGTCTACCCTCACCTGATCGTGGGAGTTCGGGTATCGGAAAGAACAACCCTGAGCGCCACATATCTGGGGAAGGTCAGCTATACCACCCTTGGTGCCAGGTTGGCTCCTTTCCCGTATCTTTCGACCACGACGCTCCTGCGCCATGCCGATGTGCCGGTTGACGCGTTGGTGTCGTTGGAAACCGATTGGGATGCAGTCTGGCGCACTCGTTTCTCTGCCCGTTACCAGTCGATCAAGGGACACCCCCTGTATACCGACCTTTTGGCAAGTCCGGGAATGGGGAGATTGTTCTACGGCGGGACCACCACCCTGGCGGCTTACCGCACAGAGGTGTTTGCGAAGTTCTCGGCAAATAGTTATTTTGCATTCGGCTTAACGGTCCAATCGACAAAGAACTCGGTAACGGAGGGTAGGATTCCCTACGTTTCGGATTTCGAGATCGCAGGGTCGTACTATCATACATTCCCATTCGGGCTCACGGTGTCCCCCCGGCTCCAGTTCGTAGACCGGAGGGTGGTCGATATCGTCAGCGGGGCAAAGTTGCCTGAATATTGGCTTGCCGGTCTCCGGTTGGAGTATGCCCTGTGGAGTCCGTTCGATGTCTTTTTGGATCTTCACAACGTGACCGACAGGAAGTATGAAGAGTGGCGCGGGTATCGCGCTGCACCGTTTATGATGCATGCTGGAATCAGCTATCGCTGGTAAGAAGTACCACCGAACCCATTACTCCCATTTAAAGGAGGAGCGTACCATGCCGGATTTAAATTTACAGGACGATGAGGGGATACAGGAAAATCCTGAAGGATCTGGAGAGAATGAGGGGGAGATGACCGAAACGGCCACGTCGGAGGAGGAGGTTCAGGAAGAAAACGGGGGAGGCATGATGAAGATCTTGATCATCGTTGCCGGTATCCTGATTCTCGGGGGCGGAACACTGTTCCTCCTCAACAGTCTCGGTATTATCAAGCTGTGGGGGGGTGCCCCTGAAACGACTGTCATGCAGTATGAAGAGCCGGCCACGGAAGAAACAACAGAGGGGCAGCAGCCCGATGCGGTGGACGAGTCGGCTCAGACGAAGATGGTCGAGACACCCGCCCTCGACGAAAAGCAGACGGCAAAATCTGCCGGATCGAAGGCGTCGGCATCGACGGCTGCAAAATCTCAATCTCCGGCCCAGTCCATGCCAGCTCCCGCAGGAAGCGGGAAGTTGAGCGAAATGCATGGCGAGTATACCGTGCAGGTGTCGGCATGGAGAGAAGAAGGGACCGCCAGGGAACTCGTCCAGCGTCTTGAGGAGGCAGGATATCCCGCATTTGTGGAAAGTCGACCCTACGCGGATGGAAGCTGGTACACCGTTCGCATCGGACGGTACGGGAGCAGGAAGGATGCACAGCTTGCGGTCGCCAGTTTTGCGGAAGAATTGCAGTCGAATCACTGGATAGACAAAGTTCGAAACAGGTAACTACGTGCACTGCTAAGGAGAAGGGATCGGAAGGACTATGAATCTTTTAACGCTTTTTGAACAAGGCGGATTGCTGATGTACCCCATCCTCCTGTGTTCTGTCATCGCAGGAGTGGTCATCATTGAACGCGCGCTGGTCTTGCGCAAAGCCAAAACGGACATCGGCCAGTTCATGATGCGGTTGCGAAGTGTGATGCAACGGGGGGGCGTCCTTGCCGGGCTCAACTTCTGTTCAAAGTCCAACGCGCCGATCGCGAAGATCCTCAAGCGGGGCCTGGCGAAGTACCAGGACGGCCACGAGCGGGTTCGGGAAGCGATTGAAAATGCCGGCAAAGAGGAGGCGTTTCAACTGGAACATCGTCTCAGCATCCTCGCCTCGGTGGCGGGGATAGCACCTCTCATCGGTTTTCTCGGGACCGTTACCGGTATGATCGCGGCGTTTCGGAGTATCGAGCAACTGGGTGGGGCCGTGAACCCCTCCTTGCTCGCAGGGGGTATCTGGGAGGCATTGTTGACGACGGCGTTCGGGTTGTTTGTCGGCATCCCCGCGTTCGGATTCTATAATTATTTCGTGACAAAGGTGGGAAGATTCATTTTTGAGATGGAGAGCGCATCGGAGGAATTTCTCGATCTCGTCCGGTCTGGAAAAATAGAGGAAAATGTGGAGGCAGTCGGACAAGGTGTGGGAGATCCCGCAGGACTTGAGGACGAAGAATTCTTCACGAAGAAGGGATAGCGATGAAGTTCAAGACCGAAAATAAGCTTCTCTCCGCTTTTTCGTATGCATCGCTGACGGACGTCGTTTTGCAGTTGTTGATCTTCTTTCTCCTCTCCTCTTCTTTCGTTGTTCATCCCGGTATCAAGGTTCAGCTTCCCAAGGCTGAGGTGGGAGAGACCGAAACAAAACGTGACATCATCATCACCCTCACCGACCAGGGGGCAATGTATCTGAACAGCGAACAGGTGTCAACCGAAACGCTCGGCGGGAAGCTCTTTGTGACCATGCAGGGAAGGTCGGATTTTACCATCATCATCAATGCCGACAAGGCGGTCAATTTGCAGAGTGCCGTCCAGGTGATGGATATCGCAAAAGGGGTGGGGGCAAGCCGGTTTATGATTGCCACGCAACCGAACCAATGAACACATCGAAAGAAAATATGAGCGGTTGGGCTGGATCCCTGACCTTCCATGCGTTGCTCTTCGCCCTCTTTTTCTTCCTGAAAGTGCCGGAGTTTTTTCAGGAGGAGGAGATTGTGGAGGTGAGTTGGGGAAGTGCTGCCAGCGTGGTGCAAGCCGCCCCCGCAGCCGACCCGTCCAAGGCATCAGCGTTGGACCAATCCTCTGCGCTCGCCCTGCAGCGATCCGAACCGAGCCAGGTCGTAACCCCCCCGGAACGAAGGATCCCGGACCCGACCGACGATGTCATTCGCTTGCCAAAAACGGAAAAGATCACATCTCTGGAGTCGAATACTAACTCCCAACGGAAGCCGGATACCTACTCTGGTGAGAAGAGTACTGAGGGTCAAAGATCCATGGGGCAGAAGGAAACAAACGCTACAGGAGGCCTCGGGAGGGATGAAGGGGCGACTGCCCCGTCAGCCGGCCTGCATGCAGGACCTTCAGCCATCGATCGCGGGGTATCATTCAACATCCAGTGGCTTGATGGAAGCACAAGGCGGAAGATCAGCGGTGATCTCCCCAAGTATCCTCAGGGAGTGAATGTAGAGGCCCAAATTAAGGTCATTGCGGTCATCCAACCGGATGGAACCGTTAAGACCCTGCAACCTGCCCAGAAAGGGAATCAGAAACTCGAGGATGCCGCAGTCAAAGAGGTTCGGATATGGCGGTTTGAAGCGCTTCGAGCATCCCAACCCCAAGTTGAACAACGCTGCGAAGTAACCTTCCTATTCACTCTTAAGTAAAACCCGTAGATTATTGAAATTAAAAGGTTTACTCTATTTATGTAGAGTAAATTCAACTCCGTATTCTGCTTATTTCTGGAGAGTGGACT
>DKJQ01000162.1:0-6293 GCA_002454845.1 Ignavibacteria bacterium UBA6688 | reverse complement strand
GGGACTTCGAATTTTCCGGATTCCTGAGAAAGAGGTAGTAGAAAAATATCTCGGCAAACGTCAGGATGAGGAGGGAAATTGTGTCACGGTTGATTTCCTGCCGGAGCACGTGCAGGAGCACGGAATCGGTTTCAGTGTAGTACCACCGCACAAAAAAATCGGGAGTGAAAAGGAGGTTCGTCAGAACGGTGGAGATCGTCCATCCGACGGCGAAAACAATCCCCATAAACCCGACTGCAAGGACCCCCTCGCCGGTTCCCCCCTTTTTTCTCTGGCTCAGGAAGGTATACCCTGCCGCCAGTATGTGAAGGACGAAGATGAAGGCGGCAACCAAGTCTCAGTACGCATCCTTTCCAAAGAGAACCGCCCGGATGGTCTTTAAAATGATCTTGAGATCGAACACGAGCGACCAGTTTTCAACGTAGTACACGTCATACTTTGTCCGCTCCTCAATAGGGGCGTTTCCCCGTAGCCCGTTCACCTGTGCCCATCCGGTCATGCCGGTCTTTACCCGGTGACGATCGAGGTACTGGGGAACTTCCTTCCGGAATTGCTGAACAAAATGCTCGCGCTCAGGCCGCGGTCCGACGAGACTCATTTCGCCCCGAACCACATTCAACAACTGCGGTAACTCATCCAGACTGAACCTGCGAAGGAACCGTCCGATGCGGGTCGTCCTCGGGTCCTCCTTGCGGGTCCAGACAGGTCCGGTCCCTTGTTCTGCATCTTCCCGCATCGTGCGGAACTTGATGATGGGGAAGGGCTTTCCATCCAACCCGACGCGTTCCTGCCTGTAGAAAACCCTTCCGCGTGAATCGAGCTTGATAAGGATCGCAAGCAACAGAAAGAGTGGGCTGGAGAGGAGAAGAATAAAGGAAGCAACGATCAGGTCAAAGCCCCGTTTGGCGATGAGATTCCATGTCGAGAGTGGGACCGCCTTGATCCTGATCCAGGGGATCCCCTCAATTTCCTGCACCCGCACCTGGTTTGTCATGATCTCCAGAAGATCGGGGACCATCATCATCTCGACATTCAATCCTTCGCATTCCCGCACCAATTCATAGAGCTGTGGGTGCTCCCGATAGCTGAGCGATATGAGCATCAGGTCGGGCTTGTGCTGCCTGCAATAGGTCGCGACGTCGCGGATGGAGCCGAGCCTGTTCGCGGCGATCGTTCCACCTCCGTCGGTTCCTTCCGGAGAGAAGTACCCGGTGACCCTGTATCCCAAGGAGGGGTCGTTTGAGAGAACGGCTGCCATGCGTCCTGCCGTCGTATCATTCCCTACGATGACCACCGATTTCAGATCGTTGCCCTGCCTGTACCACGCTTGTTCAAACTTCATCACCAGGTACCGCCCGATCGCGAGGAACATGACGGCGGAGAAGCCGAGCATGGCAAAGACGAGCCGCGAGTACGAGAAGGCGCGGTAGAAAAAAGCGGCGGACATGACCAACAACATGCCAAGGAAGACGATCCGCACGATGGCGAAGAATTCGTCTGAAAAATAAAGGTTTCTCCTCCCCCGGTACATCTTTCTTGATTGAAACAGGAACAGCCAGGCAGGGATCACCACCAGTGATCCCAGGAGATACGCTTCAAAAGAAGGTGTGCCGAGGGTGACCGGGATGGAGCGTGTCAGCGGGGAATAGAACCGAAGCCAGTAGGAAAAAATGAATGCCGCCTCAATGGAGAGGATATCGGAGACGACCGTGAGAAGGGGGATGAGAAAATCTTTTCGCTTCTGTGATGTCATGGAGAGAAGGGGTCGGGGGAAACTTGCGATGGATGCTTTCGTGGGATGGTGCGCCCTGAAGGGCGGTCCGCCGAACAAGAGTCAGCCGAACATCTCCTGCTCAACCTGCTGGAAAATGATATGGCCGACGGTGATATGCCCTTCCTGGATCCGTTGTGTATCCTGCGACGGGATGATAATGGCGAGGTCGACCAGATCCTTCGATGCTCCTCCATCCCTGCCTAACAACCCGATCGTGGTCAGTTTCTTTTCCCTTGCTTTCCTGAACGCACGGTTGACGCTTTCCGAATTTCCACTGGTGCTGATGCCGATGAGGACATCCCCCTCGTTCCCGAGGGCTTCCACCGACCGGGCAAATACGTTGTCGTACCCGAGGTCGTTCGCCCCGGCTGTCAGGTTGGAACTATCCGTCGACAGGGCGATGGCTGCGATGCCTGGCCTGGTGATGGCCGGGTTCAGCCGGATGACGAATTCCGTCGCCAGGTGCTGGGCGTCTGCAGCGCTCCCGCCGTTCCCGCACAGGAGAATCTTTTTCTTCTTGTTCAGCGCGTCGATCAGGAGATCGATCGCTTTGGTGATTTGGGGGACACAGTGCTCGGCAATCTTCTGCTTTGTCCCGGCGCTCTCCTTCAGCGAATCGAGGATGAATTTTTGTCGATACACAAGTGTCAGGGGGAGATGGGCCATGGGGAATCCCCTACGAGGGACGGTTGACTAGTGAGACGGAGTGGATGGCCTCCGCAAAGTCTTTGAGCACTGATTTATGGTTGTTCTCTTCGGTCACGGTACCGGTGACGACAAATGAAGCCCCTGCTTCGATCTTCTTGCGCGCTTCATCGGGAGTCCTGATGCCGCCGCCGATGATCATCGGGAGCGAACAATGACGCGCAATGGTCTTGATCATCTGGTCGGACACGGGAGTGTCTGCGCCGCTCCCCGCGTCAAGGTACAGCACTTTCATTCCAATCGTTTCTGCGGCCAGTGCATGGGCCAGGGCGATGTCTGGCTTGTTGGCCGGGATCGGTTTGGTGTTGCTCATGAACTCGGCAGAGGTGGTCTTTCCGCTCCCGATGAGCATGTAGCCTGTTGAAATTGCTTCCAGCCCCATCTTTCTGATCATGGGCGCGGCGAGGACCTGGTTCCCGATCAGATGCTCGGGATTGCGACCGCTGATGAGGACAAGGAAAAGGATCGCGTCCGCAAGAGGGGAGATCTGGAACAGGCTCCCGGGGAAAATCACGACCGGGACTGAGGTGTTGTTCTTGATCGTCTGGAGGTGATGCTCAAACTCCGTCGTCAACATGAGGCTCCCTCCGACCAGAAAGCCATCCACGCCGGCTTCGGTTGCTTCCCGGACAAAGAGGGGGAGTTTGTCGTCATGAATCTTATCCGGATCGATGAGAACCAGGTATCCGGCGCCCCGTCGGTCTTTGATTTTTAGCAGTCGCTCAAATGTGCTCACGGTCCTGTCAGAGTTAATGAGTCAAGAGTGATTGAAGGATCCCGGGTACGGCTTGCAATGCTTCCCCGAGCTTTGCCACATCCTTTCCCCCGGCGGTAGCCAGATGGGCCTTTCCTCCTCCTCCGCCCCCTACGAGTTTCGCGACGGCGCCGACAACTTTGCCCGCCTCAATCCTTTTGCCGGCCACCAGGTCATCGGTCACAATGCAGACGAGTGCGACCTTGTCATCGACCACGGAAGCAAGAAGGCCGACACCGCTTTTCAACCTGATGCGGAGATCGTCTCCCAGGTTCTTGAGTTCGTTCATCGAAGAAGCTTCAACCCTCGCGGAAACCAGCTTGATGCCGCTGACGGTGGAAGCCTGAGCAACAAGTTGTTCGAGGCCCGAAGAGAGCGATTGCATGCGAAATCGTCCGAGCTCCTTGTCGAGCGACTTCCTGACATCGAGCAGCCTGAGGATACATTCCTCCACACCGACTGCTCGGTGGGCCTGTTCGCCAAAACGAAGCCGCAAATCCGTTTGAGCCGAGGAAGAAGTCTCGGGAGTTTTCCTGAAAGAATCGAGAGCGGTCGCGAACGTTGCCAGAGGGGCTGAAAACTCCTTTCCCCTTGATTCATCGAACCGGACCAGCTCTGCCTGCAACCCGCTAATATGCTGGAGCTGCTCCAGGGCGTAGTCGATACGCTCATGCGTGTTCCGGTCCTGAAGCTTCAG
Organism: Ignavibacteria bacterium UBA6688; assembly: GCA_002454845.1. Lineage (GTDB taxonomy): Bacteria > Bacteroidota > Ignavibacteria > UBA10030 > UBA10030 > UBA6688. The sequence continues at coordinate 2,363 of DKJQ01000162.1, read as the reverse complement.
CAATTCCAGTGCGTGACCGGCCGTGACGGCTTCGACGCGACGGACACCGCTTGCAACGCTCCCCTCGCTCCGGACCTTGAAATACCCGATCTCCTTTGTGGCCTTCACATGCGTCCCTCCGCAGAATTCACGGCTGAACGGTCCGAACTCAACGACGTTCACACGGTCTCCGTACTTGTCACCGAAGAACATCAGCGCTCCCATCTTTTGTGCCTCTTCAAACGGGATGTCGCGGTGATGGACCAGACTGATATCGTCATGGATCTTTTCGTTGACGAGTGCCTCGACCTCCTCAAGCTCCTCCTCCGTCACTTTTGCAAAGTGGGCGAAATCGAAACGAAGATGATCCGGGGCGACCAGCGAGCCGGCCTGATGCACATGACTTCCCAGGATCGTTCTCAAGGCGGCGTGGAGAAGGTGGGTCGCGGTGTGGTTCCGCATGATCGCGCTTCGGCGCGGGACATCGACCTTCGCTTTGACACGTCCGCCGAGGATGGCTGGGATCGGTTCCCGGAGGATATGGACACTGAGTCCGCCCACTTTCTGTGTGTCGTACACCTGCACCTTCCGGCCCACCAACTCCAATAGTCCCTGGTCGCCGACCTGTCCCCCGGATTCACCGTAAAACGGCGTGGCGTCCAGCACGACCAGGTGGCGGTCTCCCTTGATAATGGTAGCGTCGGATTCCAGTCGATCGTATCCCACAAAGGTGGCGGATCCGTCGGAGAGGTCCTTTGCGAATTTTTGCAAGACGTCCTTCCCGGGCATGTGGACCGATGGGACGCTTTCACCGGACGGCAATTCCCGCGTCTCCACGGAACGCGAGCGTTCCCGTTGTTTTGCCATCGATGACTCGAATCCGGCTTCGTCAATGCTCCATCCTCGTTCCCGGGCCAGCAGGGAGGTCAGGTCGACCGGGAATCCGTAGGTGTCGTAGAGCCTGAACACATCTTCACCATCGATAATCTTCCGGTTGTTCCCCTTCGACTTTTGTATCACCTCTTCAAAAATCTCCAGGCCGCGGTCCAATGTCGCGTTGAATCCCTCTTCCTCCCCCTTAATGATCTTCTGGATCTGATCTTGCTTGCCGTTGATTTCGGGGAACACATGCCCCATGGTCTCTGTCAGCGTTGGGACCAGTTTGTAGATAAAGGGTTCCCGCATGCCCAGGTTGCGTCCGAACCGTGCGGCACGACGGAGAAGTCGCCGGAGGACATACCCCCGTCCCTCGTTGGAGGGAAGGGCGCCATCGCCGATGGCAAACGTAAGGGTCCGGATATGATCCGCGATGACACGCATGGCGGTATCACGCTCGATGAGCTCAGGTTTGATTCCCGACAGCCGGCCGTCGTACGTCAGGGAGGTGAGTTCTGAGATCCGGGCGATGAGCGGCGTGAAGACGTCGGTATCGTAGTTGGAGTCTTTGCTCTGCAATACGGCACAGATTCGCTCGAATCCCATGCCGGTATCCACGTGCTTCGCGGGAAGTGGGGTGAGTGTTCCGGCCGCATCGCGGTTGTACTGAATGAAGACAAGGTTCCAGATCTCCATAACCTCCGCAACCCCGGCGTTCACCATGGCCGCTGTGGCGGACCCGTTGGGGGTGCGATCGATATGGATTTCCGAACATGGGCCGCATGGACCGGTTTCACCCATCTCCCAGAAGTTGTCTTTTTCGTCGAACCGGAGGATGTGCGCGTGGTCGATGTCGGTCACCGTTCTCCAAAGTTGCTCCGCTTCGTCGTCGTCCCGGTACACCGTGGCCCAGAGGCGATTCTTCGGAAGTCCCCAGACACCTGTCAGCAGTTCCCATCCCCACTCAATCGCTTCTTTTTTGTAGTAATCGCCGAACGACCAGTTGCCCAGCATCTCAAAAAAGGTGTGATGATAGGTGTCCCGGCCGACCTCCTCAAGGTCGTTATGCTTGCCGCTGACGCGGATGCACTTTTGCGTATCGACGGCACGGGCATACGACCGCTTGCCGGTTCCCAGGAATACATCCTTGAACTGGTTCATGCCCGCATTGGTGAACAGGAGGGTGGGGTCCTCGAACGGGACGACGGGGGAACTCGGGACAATGGCATGGCCCCGTTCTTCAAAGAATTTCAGGAAACTCGCCCGGATATCGGAGGACTTGATCAAGAGATTTCTTTCACGCGAAAATGAGTAGAACTGGTCTCAAAAACCCGCACAGGTCATTCCCGCACGTTATAAGCGGACCCGGAGGTGTACTAACTGACGCACGCGTAAGCGTGCTACTATTAGGATATGCGCAGTTTGGATTCCCCGCCCGACTGCCTCGCGCAGTCAGGCGGGCGGGCCGACAGAAACATCTCCCGAAGGGATCGAGCCTGTGTGAAAAG
>DKJQ01000183.1 GCA_002454845.1 Ignavibacteria bacterium UBA6688 | reverse complement strand
TTGTCATCTGCGTGAGTTCAACCATTCACCTGCATTCTGGGGTCACGTGGAAACGGTGCTTCCGGATTATAAATTACGCAAAGGTGCACTTCAGAAGTTGCCGATAGGTTCGTTGACAATCTCTGAATGGAGTGCTTTCCTTGTGGAAGTGGACAAGCAGTCCTAAGGCAGATCTTTCCTAATTCATGGAGGAGGCAACAATGAGGCCACTCGATCTGAAAGAGCAATCGAAAACGTTGGTCGAGGACGCAGTTAATAGCGCACTCGAATCAGTGAGTCTGAACGAGGCGGGTCTCGTCTGCCTCACCGGGCGCAAACAGGAGTTTGAAGCTTACCTCACAAAGGGCTTGACCCGCTTTAGCACGAAACGCCCTGACTATACGAGCGCGCAGGCGATTCTCGGTGTGGATTTCATCTCGCCGGAGGAGGTTGCGTCGTATTGCGGCCTCGCGTACACCGACGAACAGGTTGCGTATTTGGGAAAGACACTCCCAGACGATGGAGTACTTACGTGGTGTCGCGAAAACGACATGATGCTTCTCCCGGGGCCACCGCAGTCGATGTGTTTCCTGGACCTTGTTTCACTCTTCAGTGCACACATCGCGCTGTTTGACGTAGGAGAAGAATGGTTCTTCGCTCACACTGAAGTGTTTGCACGAGGTGAGAGGGTGGGTGCGGGTTCATGGATTGCCATGGGGAAGCGGGAGGTCCCCGGTTCGTTCGGAAAGGAATGGCTTGACCAGCAACGGCTAGTTGAGGAGCCCCTGATCATCCCTAACACGGCGGAAGTGGTGTGGGCCTTCCTCAGCTACCTGAGCGTCCGTGACCGGTATCTTCTGGAACCCAATCGGTATGTGCGAGGAAGCTCTATCTCAGAAGGGGGTATGCCCATATGCATCGGTCGTTTGGACAACGAACTGGATATTGCCCATTACAGTGATGGTGACTCGGAGATCTTGATGGGCATGGCCTTTGCGCGACACTTCTAAGTCCTCGTGATGCACTATGATAGCCCCGCGCACGCGCGAGGCTATCTTTTTTTAGTTGCACGATATACCTTAGGGGGTATGGAAATACTCCTCATAGATAAGCCCAAAGGCATTACGTCGTTCGATGTGATTCGCAGGCTCCGAAGAGAGCTCGGCATACGGAAGATGGGACATGGCGGCACCCTCGACCCGTTGGCGAGCGGACTCATGATTATTGCTTTGGAGAGTGCGACAAAGAAGCTCTCCGAATACCTTAAGCTCGACAAAGAGTATGTCGCGGAGATACGCCTAGGCGAACGGCGTGCAACAGGAGACCTTGAAGGAGTAATTCTCGAAGAAAAGGATGTACCGACGCTCCCCGAGGACATGGTGCGAAAGACGCTTGAGACGATGACGGGTACGCTCTCGCTTCCGGTTTCGGCATATTCGGCAATAAAGAAAGATGGAGTGCCGATGTACAAACGCGCGCGTAAGGCAGAAGCGAAAGGAGAGACTGTCGAAGATGCGCCAAATCGTGAAATGAAAGTTTACGAAGCGGAACTTTTGAATATCGAATGTAAAGACAACCGGTGCGCGGCGACCGTGCGGTTCAGCGTCGGGAGCGGAACGTACGTACGTTCACTTGCCGAAGAATTTGGAAAGCGTTTGGGGTACCCCGCGACGCTTCAGAATCTCCGAAGGACGAAAATAGGAGAGTTTAATATAAAAGACGCACGGACGATATAAAAAGAAGCACCCTTCGGGTGCTTCTTACGTCCGCCGCTGTCTGGCGGAGGCGGTGGGGTATTTTTTTTATTCTGGAAACGGTACTCCACTACCAGACTGACCACGCACACACTGATGAATATCGGGATGTACGAGCCGAAGAGCAGGGAACACATCGCCCCAAAAGCGGTCGGGAGCCAGAACACCCGCAATCGTTCCTTCTGATTCTTCTGTAAAAGAAACATGTTCAGGGTGAACGCCCATATCGCAAAGAAGACTGCCGAGAAGACCGCTATCACCATCGCCAACGTCGTGATCGCGCTCAGGTACCAGACTGTGGCAAGTACAAAGACCAGGCATGCACAGACGGCACCACCAGCGAGGGCGGTGACAACATGCAACTGAGCCTCTCCAATGACCCCCATCCACGTCAACCTTTTTGTCGGCGTGTATTCAGGGCAGATTAGCCGGTTCGGTATATCGTCATCAAAGATCATCACTTTCTCCCATTGCGTTTTGCGGGATTGCTTCCCAGAGTGTGCATCAATTGCGGGAGGAAATCAACACCAAGGCCGCAATTTGTAGGAAATGGCCGCTCATGCATGAAAAAAAGCACCTCTCGCGAGGTGCCCTTTTGGGATGAACGGTCGGGAACTTCACTCTCCCACGGTCTCCTCGTCGGGGAGGAGTACGATGGGGAGATAGGGTTCGTCGCGCTTCATCTCCCTTTCCGGTTCCGGATCACCCAAATGATCAATCCCGTGCATGAGCGCTCCGTGGATCTTTCGCTTGAGCACACCCGTGAGATGGTTCCGGAGCGCCGGATTCGTGACCGGCTCCATGCCCTTGTATCCGCCGAGGACCGTCTCTATGGCGCTGGGGATGCGTTTTCTGTTTCCGCCGATAAGCACCATCGCAAGCTCGAACATCTGCTCGCGTCCGTCGTCGAGTTGCTGTACTGGCTTCATGAGAGGTGATCCTCCAAGTAGTTTCCGCCTTTGGTTATACAAGCGCTACTCTTTTGTGTCAATCATCCGCTCGTAAAGATTGAATAGAAAAGGGCGTCCCGAGGGACGCCCTTTGTACATCAAGTGAGAGTCTTACTTTGCGACGAGGAGCGGGAGTTCTTCGATGATCGGCTTCCGGATGACATCGTGCTTCTTGAGGCAGCTCGTGAACATCCGTACCACCTTCTTCTTGAAGACGCTCCGGGGCATCGTTGGAAGCACCCGCACTATGATAGTGGTGTCGCCGTTGCCTCCGTGCGTCATTCCGAATCGGGAACCGGGATACGGCGCGAGGCGCCGCATCATGTCGTGCGTCAAAGCATTGTAGTCCGGCATCGAGTCCAATGGCGCCTTGGAAGCAACTCGCGTGGCACCGACAGTGTGGCACAATTCGCCTTTGGATTCATCGTTGAGGCGCCAACCGCCATATCCCTCTGCATCTGCGGGGTCGTCTGGACTCACTCGCTTCGGATTGTTGACAATCAATTTCAACATCCTTTTCTCCTTGTCTATGGAACCAGCGGGCATTATCATTTAAAGACACTAAACTGTCAATCATAAAGAAAAGGCGCCTGTGGGGGCGCCTTTTGATGGTGACCGAGGTTACCCCCCTCGGCTCCGTCGCCGGTATTCCTCCGCGCTCGCAGCGATGGCTTTTTCTTCTTCAGCCTTTGCGATGCGCCGCTTCTTGATGCGGACCTCCGCACCTTTCCGACCCAACGCAGAGAGTGCCTGTCTGGCAGCTCCTGCGATCATGGGGTCGTTTGACCCGGTTTCCTTCCGGAGCTGGTCGATGACCGGAGGACGGTCCTTCTTTGGGGCAGCCATTGGCTATCCCTCCATGTGATAGTCTACCTTATATTATCCCACATATCATTAAAGTTGTAAAATACCTATAGAAAAAGCCACCCTTTGACGAACAAAAAAGACGATGATTAAGATTGGAAACGTCCCCTCAGTTACTTGAGCAGTTCCTCAACAACAGCTTTCACGTCTCCGCCGTCTGCTTTTCCCTGAAGCTCTTTCATGAGAGAACCGATGAGCATTCCCAT
>DKJQ01000297.1 GCA_002454845.1 Ignavibacteria bacterium UBA6688 | reverse complement strand
GCTTGTATCTCCTCCCGCCTCTTCAGGGGGATGCCGATGGCGTACTCCTTCAGCAGCCGGTGCACGATGAGGTCGGGGTACCGGCGGATAGGGGAGGTGAAATGGGAGTAATGATCGAACGCCAGTCCGTAATGTCCGATGTTGTGGTCCGAGTAAATCGCCTTCGCCATCGAGCGGAGCGCAACTTCGTTAATGACGTTTTCAACTTCGCTCCCCTTGACCTGCTCCAGGAGCTCCTGGAGCTGCTTCGACCTTACACCGCCGTCGAGGCTGAGCTTGTAGCCGAACTGCGAGACAAACCTTGCCAGCTCGGCGACGCGGTCCGGGTCCGGGGAATCGTGAATTCTGTACAGGAACGGCCTCTTATGCTCCTCCTTCTTCGCCTGTCCTCCGTGCTTTGCCACCATCTGGTTGGCAAGCAGCATGAACTCCTCCACAAGCCGGTGGCTCTTGAGCCGGACCTTCTTAATAATTTCCGTCGGCTCTCCTTCATCGTCGAACCGGAATTTGGCCTCTACCGAATCGAAGTCGATGCTCCCCTGCTTCATGCGCTTCTTCGTCAGGGTCGATGCCAGCTCCTGCATGGCGTGCACACGTTCTAGGATGGGGGTCGGGACGGAGTCGTCCTGGCCGCCAGAAAGGATGTACTCCACTTCCTCATACGTGAACCGGCGTTTGCTGCGGATGACGGTCTCGCTGATATCGTATTCCGTCACAATCCCTTTTGGTGTCACCGTCATGAAAATGGAATAGGCAAGCCGATCCTCGTCGGGACGGAGGCTGCAGATACTGTTCGAGAGCCGTTCCGGCAGCATCGGGATGACCATGTTCGGAAAATAGACGCTCGTGCTGCGCTTGAGTGCCTCCTGGTCGAGGACCGTTCCTTCTTTCACGTAGTACGAAACGTCTGCGATGTGCACACCAAGGAGGAGATTGCCGTCGGGCAACCGCTCGAGTGAAACGGCATCGTCAAAATCCTTTGCGTCCTCGGGGTCGATCGTCAGGCAGATCTCTTGCCGGAAGTCGAGCCTGCGCGCAATCTCTGCTTGCGGGATCACGTCCGGCAGATTCTCCGCCTCCTCTGTCACTTCACCGGGGAACTGGAGCGGAAGTTTGAACTCGCTGATCACCGATCTGATTTCGGCCGAGACCTCCCCGGCCCTTCCCAGCACTTCGACGATCCGACCCTCGGGGCTCAGGTGTCCCATCCCCCACGTCTCGATGCGAATGACAACCTTGTCCCCCGGCGTCGCATTGTGGAGTGCGTCCTGGGCTACGAGGACGTCCCTGGCGATTCGGCGATCATCGGGAATCACGACGAAGAAGTTCTTGCTTTTCTCCAGCGTCCCCACGAGTTCCGTCCGTCCCCGCTCCACGACGCGTATGATCTCCCCTTCGGGCTTGTCGCCTTCTTCCCGCTGTTTCGTCGGTTGGGCAAAGAGGGAGACCTCCACGGTATCGCCATGCACGGCCATCCCGCGGAACCGGGGTGGGATGAAGACTTGCTCATCCGTTCCGTCCACCCTGACAAACCCGAGCCCCTGCTTGGTCATGGCGAGTTTGCCGACGACGAGTTGCGCCACAGCGCGGTGTCCGAACTGGCCGTTCTTGACGCGGTTAATCTTATCCGTCTCCTGCAACGTGTGAAGGGCGGCCCTCAGGGCCTCCCGTTCCTCGTCGGTTTTCAGACTTAAACGGCGTTCCAGCTCGCTTTTCTTAAATAATTGATTTGGGTACCGGGCAAGGAACGCGAGAATTTTCTTTGATACTGTTTCGATGATAACTCCTTGTTAATTTCTTTCTTAATGCCACAAAGGCACTAAGACATGAAGTGAAAAGAAACGGAAATTACGAGACCCTATTTCGGAAAAACCTTCTGTAATTCGCAACAGCATCGTTCAGGAATAACTTGGATCAGAATTGTTGGATTCTTAAGAGAAATTCCGAAAGTTTTCTTGGTGCCGTCTCGACTGAGCTCGACGAAGTCTTTGTGCCTTCGTGGCAGTTTTTCTTCACCAGGCCTCTGGAGATCCGGTCGAAAAGTCTTGCCACAAAGTCACAAAGGCACAAGGTCTCACAAAATGAAAATGTTTTTCTTTGTGTCTTCGGGCCTTTGTGGCAAAAAGTGGGTTTTCGACCAGGTCTCTAGAACGTGATCCGGTACAGCAGGCGGATCCCCTTCGATTCCCGCCGTTGCTCGATCGTTTCGACCCCTTCCACCCTGCGTTCCGCTTCCAGGATGAGGTTTCTCCACCGCTCAGACCCGAGCAGGGCGCTCATCGGCAACTGGATGCTTGCATTGGTGTTATTGATGTCATTCAAGATCCTTCCGCCAAGCCGGACAACCGCGTCCCCCAACTCCGCCGTCACGCGCACATCAGCCGACTCCTGGAAATTCCCTCCATAATAAATCACATCGACAGACCTGATCACTCCCAATTCCCTTCGCAGGAACTCGGTCAAGGGGCCGGAGAGAACGGAGGAGGTCAGTCCACCCAGGATCGATGTGCTGATCAGGGATCCCCGTTCACTTTGCGTCAGCTCATTGCGGAAGGAGCCGGTCACAAGGTAGGAAAGGGCATTCGCCTCCACATCACCGGTAGCCTGGACGATCCTGCCGTCATTTGTTTCAAAGGCTAGTTCCGTCCTGACCCGGGGTTGCTCCCTGGTGCCGGTGATCACGAGCGAAACAATAACCTTCCGTGTGTCCTCAGGAATATTGAGTTCACTGTTGATGGCGGCACTTGCTGTTGAATCGCCCCCCGCCCTGGTGTACACTCCTTCGTACCTGGCGACAACATCCAGCTCGGGGTTAAACGGACTCCCCGTGAAATTGATCTTCCCCGTCGCATCCAATTTCTTGAAGATGCTGTTGTAGTACGAACGGCTGCCGAGGTCCACCTCCCCGACCAGCCTTACCTGGTCCCCTTCCTTCGTAAACGTCGCCCGGCCTTTCAGGTCCGCAAAAAGTTCCTCACTGGTAAGGTTGTTAAACACAAACCGCACCTGGGTGATTCCCTGCGTCTCGATGATCAGGTCGTACACGATATAATCGAGGAAAGAGGTGTCCGTTTGGTCAACGGAATCGGCAGCCAGGCCGTTCCTTCCGTCAGCCGCGAAAGGATTGGTCGCGGTTGCATCGGCCCGCGCGGCTGGGGGACCATCGGTCACGTTACTGAGCGAGGCAAGCGGGGTCGCATCCGGTATCGGTGGATCGGAGAGGGATCGTTCCTGCCGTTCCTGTTCCCCGGAAATACGGCGGATCGTAATCCTGTTGCCTGGGATTTCCTGCAATTCCCTCGTGGGAGGGAATGTAAGATTGGCGTTGCGGATGAACAGGGTGCCGGTCACAAAGGAGCGCTCGGGGGCTCCTCTCCATTGAATACCGGATGAGCTTGTGGCTCCGAAGAGATCACCGAACAGGTTTTGCCCGGGCCGCCGCGCGGATTCCTTCATAACCAGAAGTTGTCCGTTCGCGAGCAGATCGAAGTCCCGGATCTTGAGTCCCTCGAGCGTAAACGTTCCGTTCACCGTCAAGCTCCCGTCCGGACGATCCTGCGGAATGTTGGCGACCGTTACCCCCTCCAGGGCAATACGTCGCCCGCTCGGGATAAAACGGCCGTTGACGATGTAGGAAATATTCAGCGGCAGAAAGAGGAACCTCGCCCCTTGTAACTCCATGAACCCGTCGTAGGTGGGGGACGAGATGGTTCCCCCCAATTTCATGTCACAGACCATGCTCCCGGTCATATTCTTGAGTTCACTGATAAACGGCTCGAGGAACTGTAACTGGAACCCGCCGGTCCGTACGGCGAGATCCATGGTCCCGACCGGCCTGTCCCCACGGGCCGATCGAAAGGCGATGTGGTACGGAAGAGACCCTGCGACCAGGACATCGGGGGGGGCGGTTGCCTGTTCGGGCCGGCTCCGGAACTGTGTATCGGTTTGCAGCATGCCGTTCTCATAGGACGAGCGGCTCGTGATCTGGCCGAACACCGTTTCCCGGTACCGAACGCCGTTGGCATTCAACGTCAGCCAAAGTCTCGGCTGTTCGAACCTCCCTTTGAACTCCGCCTCGGCATTGACGATGCCTCTGAACAGCGATCCGCCCCGGCCGTCGTCGAACCGGCTTGAGAAGTTTCGCATATTGTTCAGGAGAAAGTTCCGGAGGGAGACTCTCAGGTCTGATGTTCCTGCCGGATCAAAGTACCCGTCGGCGTAGAACTCCTCAACCTCATGACGCATCCAGAGGTTATCGATCTTGAAACCGTCTGCCCCCAGCTTCAGGCGGACAGGATCGATGTTTTCGTAGGCATAGGAATCGATGTCCACCAGAAGATGTTCCAACCGGATGGCGAGGGAGCCTGAATCGAAGGCCGAGACGCCCCGCATGTCCACACGGGCAAACGAATCGATGAGGGCCGTCGCCTGAAAAGTGCTCGAGTCGCCCTGCCAGAATATTCCGGTCGAAATCCCGGAGAAGAGCACCGAGTCCAGCATGAACTCCTGTGCCCGGAATTCCACCGTCGTTACCAGGTCCTCAAACACCAACTCCGGAGAGAGCCCCTTAACGGAGAATGAAAGATCGGAGTTGGCAATCTGCAGGCTGGTACTTTCGTCCGCATAGTGAAAAGACTCTGCCAGGACCTCACCGCCAAAATTGATGCCGGAAGGAGTCCCAGTAATGGATCCGGACAATCGGAGGTTTCCCCGAAGGTCTTTGAACAGAATGGCCCCGATCGGTCGCGCATCCTTCACCCTGAGTGTAAAGGCGGCATCGGTTGGAGGAGGGAGAGCAGTGTTGCCGGCTTGATTCGTCCCCTGAGGGCGAACCATGCGAATGGTGGACTGCAACGAATCCAACGAGACAAAACGGCGATCCACCGCTTCACCGAACATCGTCACCCCCTGCTCGACCGCTGCGCGAAAAGTATTGGGTGTAAAAGTGCCGGTGATGTCCAGATCCACGGGGTCCGACTGAAGACGGAAGGTCTGCCGTTCGCGGTCTGCCGTGTTCAATCGCACGTTCAGCACGGACCGGTCAAAGCTCTCCCCTTTGAACGAAGAGTTGGAAAAAAGGATGTCCAGGGTTCCCCGCATTCCTTCGGGGTCGAGACCGACGCCGCTGGAGCGGACTTCAAACGAAAGATCGCTCTGGTAACGGGCATCCCTCAGGAGCTCGGCGAGGTTCAGGGATCCGACGGTTCCAAGAACGCGGTACGAAACAGAGTCGTTGTTCAGAAAAGCAAAGTTTGTCGCAAGGTCGACGCGGGCCTGCCCGAGGCTTGCCACTAATCTCGAGCGTAGAGTCCGCTCTGAGGCACCCACGCTCAGGGTGGATGGTCTTACGCGCATACCCCGGAACTGGGAAGTGTCGATCTGCATTGTCATCGTTCCCTGGAACGCTGCCACGGTTGTTCCGCTCCCCTTGACGTCGATGGTGGCGTTCAGGCTGCTTGTCAGATTGTTATCGTGGAGAAGCGGCGCCAGGTTCACACCCTCCGCCTTCACGGTCCCCTCATACGAGAGTTCCTTACCCCTCGAATCGATGGTTGTTTCCAGGCCCACCGATCCTGCCTGGGAAGAGAAGGCGAGGCGGGCGGAGACAAGGTTCGGACGGCCTTTCACCCAGAGGTCATAATTGACAAGGCCGAGGCTGTCGAGATTCGGCAACCGGAGCCCCGGAAGGACCTCGCCCAGATCACGTGCGTCGATCGTGCTGTTGAGGGATGCAAAGTCGAGCTCCAATTCCTCCGGAGCATGGAGATTCGTGATCGTCCCTGCGAGATTCACAGAGGAGCGCGATGTCTGCAGGTGAAACGATGTCACCTCGAGGTTCTTGAACGTCCCCTCCGCCTCAAGATCGCATCTCACCGAGCGGTCCAGGAAGGAGAGCGACGGCCCGACCACCCGTTTCAGTTCTGCAAGGTCGAGGGTGTTCAGTTTCAGGCTCAGGCTGAACGGGGCATCGCGCAATTCCCCAAGATCGGCGAGCGCCGTCACATCCGCCTTCTGAACCCGCGCATCGATGCGGAGAAAGGACCGGTCCGTTTTGATGTCCAGGGAACGTACCGACGCTTCTGTGGGGGAGAGAAACACGTCGCCGCTTATTTTCTGCACACGGAAGCCGGGCGCAGCGGAAACAAAGGAGAACGAACGGATGGTTCCGGAAAGCGCGCCACCGCTGATGCGGATTCCCGCGTCAAGCGTGACGCTTTCCAGGGAAAGGTCGGCATAATTCAACTCGTCCGGTGCCGGAGTCGTTCCGTCTGTTTCCTGCTGTCGGATCGCGACCGAATCGAGGATTGAAAAGGTTCCTTCCTGCAGTTCCACCTGCCTGATGTTGATGACCCAGGAAGAAGGGCTCGAAGCGGAGGTGGAATCGGGGGGGGAATCAGGGGAGGCAGGCTTCGAGAACCCGGTCGTGTTCCAAACGCCTTCGGAGGAACGACGGAGAAAGAACGCCGGACGGACCAGCTTGACGCGGGAGAGGGAAATACGTTTTACAAAAACACTCAAAGGATCGTACCGCGCCTCAAGACGTTCCACAAACAGCACCAGGGAGCCCGACTCGTACACCGCCACACTATCGACCCAGAAGCCGGTCAGGAGGTTCCCTTCAATCCGGTTCAGGCGCAACTCACTGTCTATCCCATAACCGACACTCTCGATAATCATTTGACGGAGGTAGTGTCGGAAGGTGTTTGTCTGGGTAAAGCCCAGAACCGCCACGACCAGGAAAATCGCAACGACCCCTAAGTAATATGTCGATCGGAAGATTTTTTTCATGATGGGGGGAACTGATCACCCACGAAACACACGAACGTTGTCTGAAAAACACCCCATGAGCTCGTTAAGGGGTGATATCCCGCAACGGTTTTCGGGAATCAAATCCATACCCGAAAGGGCGCGTGCATAACCCCGACCTTTGGCGAAGCCACCCCTTCGGGGCAGGTCGGGGTTCTGAAGTATCCAAGAGACTAACAGGGGCTTTAGACCCTTCTAGAGATCCGGACGAAAACCTATCGCTTGCCACAAAGTCACAAAGGCACGAAGGAAATGATTTTATTTTTATTCCATTTTGAGAGCCTTTGTGTCTTAGTGCCTTGGTGGCGAGACTCTTCGACCAGGTCTCTAGTGAGGAGTTGCGGTCCGGGTGATCTTTTGAATAATTTTGCTGGTGGAGCGGTTCGGAAGGAATTCAAGAGCTTGCACCGTTCCCCCTGCCGCTTCAACCACGTCTTTGCCGACGATGGCGTCCACGGACCAATCGGCCCCCTTTACCAGCACATCGGGAACGATCGCCCGGATGAGCTCGAACGGCGTCTCTTCTTCAAAGAGGGAGACGTAATCGACCGCTGCGAGCGCTGCAAGCACCGCCGCACGGTCATCCTGCTCGACCACGGGACGGTCGGGACCTTTCAGCCTCCGGACCGATTCATCCGCGTTGACACCAACGACAAGAACATCGCCGAGCGCTTTTGCGCGCGTCAGATAATCGACGTGGCCGCGGTGAAGGATGTCAAAACACCCGTTGGTAAAGACGACTTTCTTCCCCGCCTGTTTCACTTGTTTGCAGACGGCAGCCAACGCCTCGCGTGAAAGAACCTCGCCCATTACGCCCCCCCACCGTTGGCAAGATGCAACGCCGTTTCGCGAAGCACGGAGGGATTCACCGGCACAATGCCCACTTCCCCGCAGACGATTCCTCCGGCAACATTGGCCAGCATCGATGCTTCCCGGACATTCGCCCCGGCGGCCAGCGCCATCGTGAGCGTGGAGATCACCGTATCACCCGCCCCCGACACATCGGCGACGTTCCGGGCAGTGGTTGGAACGTGTGTTACGCCTCCTGCGCTCTCAAACAACGACATCCCCCGCTCGCCGAGGGTGAGCAACACATTCTCCGCCTTCAGGCGGTCAACCAGGGTGTGTCCGGCCTGCTCAACGCTCTCCTTATTAATGAGGCGGCAGCTCAAGGCTTCCTCCGTCTCTTTACGGTTCGGTTTGAACACGGTGACGTTCTTGTATTCGAAAAAATTATGGAACTTCGGATCGACGGTAACAATCTTGCCGCTTTTTCTCGCGAGGGCGATAAGCTCGGCTATCAAACCTTTCACAATCACCCCTTTGTTATAGTCTTCGAGGATGACCGCATCGATGGAGCTGATACGGCTCTTCAATGCTTCGAGGATTTTTCCCTGGACTTCCTCACGGACGTCTTCTTTGACCTCTTTGTCGACACGGACGACATGCTGGTGATGGGCGATGACGCG
>DKJQ01000166.1 GCA_002454845.1 Ignavibacteria bacterium UBA6688 | reverse complement strand
TGACCGCATCAGGTGACTCGACGATATAGAAGTCACGATCGAAGGTCGTATTGAACAGCATCGTATCGAGGGACATCATAAAGGTGGGAGAAACTGCATGGATGCGCCCGGTGCGCGAGGCATGGCTCGCTGCCCAGTTGAAGCGAAGTATGGAGCGGGCAAATTTGACACCCACGCTATCCCGTCCACTGAAAAGCTCGCTTCCCAGGTAGGCCCCCGAGACGAACAGATTTCCCCCTGACTGAAGATACGATTCCAAGCAATATTGCAGGGCCGGTGGAAAAGCCTTGAACTGTTTCCCGTGGAGCGAATCACCGATCCCCTTCGGCCAAGGTGTTTCCTTTTCCTTTCCGAGAATGAGATCGACAAAACGATAGGGATCGAGGAGGATCGTAGAATCCATAACCGCCTCATCACTTGCCGAAGAGAACGAAAGACCGTGGGCCCGGAGCGCGAGGCCATGCACGTACGGATAATCGAAGGTGTTCCCGGCAATGACTTTCCCCTCCTGTTCCGAAATACTCGCCCCATGTCCTGGTCCGTCGTTTCCGCGGTATGGAGAGTTTCGGTAGAAATCATACTGTTCTCCCGTAAACCCGATCTCCCTTCCGTCCGGGACGCCTCGGTCAAGCCAGCTCATGAAACCCTGGAACTCACCTGCTTCAACCACACCCGGTCCTGAAATCCTGTCGAATCCATTCACGATCAGTACCGGTTGGAGAGTGTCTGCTTGCCGGCAGACTGCAAGAATTTCAGACGGGAAACTTTCCCCGCCGTCGTTCACAGCGGTAACTTTGAAACTGTAGATCTTTCCAGGTGTCAGGTTATCGACACCGGCAAACGGAGTATCGACGATCTTCCCGTTATCGAACCCGCCATCCTCGAGGCGAGTATAGAAAAGATAGCGATCAGGCGTCGCCCATGGTTCAAGAGGATCTTCCCGCGGCCTCCATCGCAACATCGCACCTCCATGACTATCCAACTCTGCCGTGAAATGGGTCACCGGCAACGGCTGAACGACATACGGCATGGCGTACTGCACGGAAAGAAACCTGAGCATGGCCTTATAGATCGCCCGTGCCACATCGAACCGGAAGCGGGGGTCGAGGACAAATTTCATGTCAAGAAAGTTTTGGTGCGAAAGAAGTTCCAGCAACACCGACGGCATGTTCGGTCGTGTGGCCTCGCTGTAATCTGCATTGCGGAGTTGCCGGCGGCTCCATGCCGGGTCGTACTTTGCGCGAAGGTCCTCGACAATCTGTGTCTGGAGAATATCAGCAAGATCGCGGTTCGCAAAGCGGGAGACACTGTCCGGGAATGCCCTTGCCCCGTTGGCGTCCTGCACATGGTAGATCGAGAGTGTCCCGACGGTGGTGTCGTTGTTCGTGATCCCGGCATCGGTATGCATGGCCAGTGAGAGGTCGATGGGGATCCCGAGCCCTTTTTCTTCCCGTGATTTATTGGGGCCATAAGGGGCTCCGGTCAGGTAGTTCAGGTATTCTGCCCGGCTTTGATAATCGTCCCGGTAATCGTTCGTTTCCCCGTTCAGACTGAAGACGAGCGTATCGGGCATACCCGCAAATTGGAGCCAGTATCGGCTCCCCTCAACGTACTTGGGACGTCCGCTGGTTCGTCCCGCGCGTGCAATAACCCCCATCCCTCCGCCGAACCGGACCGCATCGGCAGAAAGCAGTCTTCCCGGTTCACTGCTCAGGTTGGTCAGGGTGACGCTCCCCGCATCGGGATTCCGACCTTGCCCGAATCGGAAGGTCCCAAGATAAATCCACGTGCCGCCACCGATCTGCTGGTTCACAACAAAGACCGTGCTGCCGCCAAGGTGGTGGACGACGTATCGCGCGTCGGAAGCATTGGAATCCGAGGCACTGTAGGAAATGGTGACAGCGTAGGACCCGGTTCCGGGAATATCGGGCACCCACACGGCACCCGCGGTTGCCGCTGAATCGGTCCGTACCGTGCGATGGGTGCCGAGCTTGAACGGATTCACACCGGGGCCGTACGGAGGAGTGCTGATGGCAAAGGCCTCCCCTGCACCGGTTGTCCATGTGAGATCAGCCGCGGGCCTCTCGGTATAACCCGTGGCAAGGGAATCGTTATCGACAATAACCTCGTTTGTTTGCGTATCCCGTTCCCGTGGTACGAACACCATAGCCCCCGCGTTTTGGAGCATAGGGATGAGGTACGGCAGGATAAAGGCAGTCGGGATCAGGTCTTCCACGGAGAGGAAGAGCCGCGGCCGTTGCCATTCCCACCGGTCGATCTGGTTATTGTAATACCAACCGTGGCTGTGCCAGAGGCCGATGTTCCGGTTGAACAATCCTTTGGACGGAACGAACGGTTTGCTAACATTCTGCACCACCGGCTGCGCCCGTTCAGGCATCACCAAAGGCATTCTCGAGCGGTCGTACATCGCCGGGTCTTTCCTGAAGTAATTCGGCACAAGCTCTTCGATTGGTTGTTGCAGCGACCGGAGAGAAATCGAGAATCCTTCAAAAGAATCCCGAAAGTATTCTTCTGCACCTGCGTAGAGGACCCGGACATTTTCTTCCCGGAAGGGAATCATGGAAAGGTGACCTGTGAAATCGATCTCGACGATCTTCCGGGTGGAGTCGACCCTGACCGTATCGACACGTGTCTGGGGCGTCAGATCAAATGGAAGGTTCTTTGCGGCAAGATCTTGTTTGAACTCGGCGATCACTTCGTCTGCGGAGAGTCCCGGGGCAAGTCCGATTGAACGGAGTGCCGCGCAACCGGAGAGAAGGAGACCAACAATGGATACAGCAAGCAGCAAGGAAGTTCGCATAAACAGATGGGAACCGGATAATGATGGGAGTATTTCGCCTCTGTGCTTCACGGCGGACAGTTTTTTCCGACTTCAGGGAAAGAGTTGGTCGGGAGGCGTGAGGAGTTCAAGCCGCTCTCTCTGTGCCGCATCGAGGATGGCCAATCCAACCTGATAGGATGCATTCATCCAGCCAAATCCTTCGCGGGTGATATATGAAAATATCGTCCCCACATTTCCGTATTCTGCGAAAACCGCGTGGGTCATGGCATCCACATCGAATTTTTCCGGAACGGTCCCGTGGAAATCCACTGCTCCCCGTGTGATCATGGAAAGCCAGCGGTAAGCAAGACGCTGTGCTTCGTGATGGTACCCGTACCGGTTCAGGCCCGCCCAAGCCAGCATCTGATGCGGTGCCCACCCGTTGGGATAATCCCACTGGCGGGCGGGTCGGTCGTCGGTCACCGGCCCCCGCGATTCCTTTGTTGTGCTCACCAGGCCTCCGGCCATTTCTAGAAGCGGTAGCGTGGAATCGACGAGCATCCGCGCCTGGTACTCCTCCGCGAGGCCCGCCCAGAGGGGATAGAGGGAGGTTGCACTCACGAACTCGTGCTGTGAGCCGGTCCGGAAATTGTAGTCAAAGAACTTGCCGCGTTCACGGTTCCACATCAGCTCGGTCATGCGCTTCGCCCGGACATGCGCCCGCAGTTTCCATTCCTCAAACCGTTCTTCCGTTCCTCCCAACGCCGCCTGGCCTCCGAATTCTCTCTCGAGAATCTCCGCAATGTCAGTCTCGATCTTGTAGAGCAGGCTGTTGAGATCAACCGTAACCAAGTCGCCGCAAATCCCCTCAAGCCGGTTGCTGGTGTCGTGGCCGGACTCGCGCATTGCCCGATCGTGTTTGAAATAGTCATCCAATTCCGGGACGTTGATGATCCCTGCCCGGTATTGCTCCTCAAATTGTACCGGATCCAGGCCTCGTGCGCGGGCAATCCGGGCAAAGATGGCATCGAAGTGCCCCGGCTCGACTTCCGGTGGCGGACCTTCACCGCTGTCGTAGTACCTGCTCAAGCCGGTTTGCGTCAACCGGTCAGCCCCCATCCAGACAGTCTTATATTCTTTTACGGCAGCTTCGAGTGCGGTTTTCAACCACATGAACGACACATCCGTTCGTGGCATGCGATCGTAGACCGCACGAATCATCGATGTCAAAAACGGAGGTTGAGAACGGGTGAGATAATAGGTCCGGTTTGCGTTCAGGATCTTCCCGTAGTGAACGATCTCGTAGACGAAGTTGTCGACCATCGCTTTGGCGAGATCCAATCGCCCATCCTCCAACAGTCCGAGAGCTTCAAAATAACTGTCCCACCCGTACATTTCGTTGAATCGGCCCCCCGGCACTACGAACGGAACTCCCTGCACGGTTCCGTCCTTCGCACGCTCAAGCGCAAGCGTGAGCAGGCCATGCCTTCCTTTCAGGGATCGGACGAACGCCGGGGTCACGGAATCGGGAAGCTGAACGACCTTGAGGTTGAGTCCGGGCTTGCGTTGCGCAACGTCGGAGAAGTACTTGAACCCCTCCGGATCGGTTGCAGGCACATACAAGTACTTCGAACCGTCGACCGTTCGCATCTTGTCATCCTGCAAAATCCCGGGGAGGTGCGCTTCGTCGATGCGCCTGGTCAGGGAGTCCCAGTACAACTCCCGAATGAGCCGCGAGATACGCCGAACGGGCGGTTCATAAATCCGATCGAGTTGGATAAACGCCGTGTCCAAACCCGCATCGCGCGCAAGAGAAAGCTCCTGCAGGAGAGTCGAAAGAAAGTAGTTGCCTTCGATATGATGCTGGTGCCCATGAAGATCCGTCACGAGATGCCGCTTGTCCCCTCTCAGGGTCCCGGCGATGTGTTGATCGTCGATCGTGATCTTTTTGTCGTTGTCGACATCCTCATCCTCGAGCAATTGATGTATGGCAGTTTCGACGTGGACATGGAAACCTTTTTCCATTTCATGATCCTGGGCGGACGCAACAAGAGTGACCATAACGACGGACGCTGCGGTAAAGAGAATGAGGAGCGATATCACTGGACGTTTCCACATAAGTCGATGATGACAGGATGTCCGGGTTGAGTTTCACTGCGTGGCCGGGCTATTTGCCCGCAGAACCGGCTGAACGTTAATATACAAGAAGGAATGGAAGGCACAAGGGAAATGCGCGACCCAGCCCGGCATGAACAAAGGAGCATCAGCACCGGCCGGGACATTGCGATTGCGGCGATAAACAGTAAATCGTTACTTCGAAACCAGGTTCTTCAGAACAAACCAAACATTGGCCGGACGTTCAGCCAGGCGCCGGATATACCACGGGAACCAGAAACTGCCGTAGCTGATCAGGACGCGGACACGAACACCCACCCGCGCCAACCTGACCTGCTCCTCCCGTTTGATCCCGTAGAGCATCTGGACTTCGAACAGATCCCCGGACATTCCTTCCGAGGCTACGGCAGATTGGATCCGCTCCACCAGGGCAATGTCGTGTGTTCCGATGCCTATCTTCGCTCCGCTGGTTCGCGCAGCCTGGAGGAGCTTCATGGAAAGCAGGAAGAAACTCTCATCCGTTTTCCTTTTCATCGGGAAGACAATTCCAGGCGGCTCTGCGTAGGCCCCTTTGACAAGGCGTACGGAAGCAGCAAGGGGGAGCAATCCGTTCAGGTCCGCATCCGTACGGATGAGGTACGACTGGACGCAAACCCCGACATTGTCGTACTTCTTCCGAAGTTGTTTGAACAATTCCAGCGTCCGGTCGACATACGGACTGTTCTCCATGTCGATCCACACCATATTTCCAAGCTCACCGGCGCGCCGGACGATTCTTTCCGTCAACGACCTGCACAGCTCATCGCTCAAATCGAACCCGAGTTGTGTCAGCTTGACGGAGACATGGCAATCGAGCCCCCTTCTCTTGATGCGGTCCAGCACGTCGAGGTAATGGTCGGCCACTGCGTGGGCTTCATGTTCGTGAGTCAGGTTTTCACCGAGATGGGTCACGATCGTCGGGATCCCTTGCTCGCGGAGGTTCTGGGCTGCCTGCAGGGCATCGTCGATCTCCTCCCCGGGCATAAAACGTGTCACGGCGCTGCGGACAAACCGGAAGTTCGGCAACGTACGGCGAAGCGTTTCGTTACGGGAGCTCCAGAGCAGGAGCGATCGCATGAGTCCCATGGTTTTGCTTTCTTGTCATACCGGAATGGATGGAATTGAATGCGCACCAAGGTACGGCACAGGAAGAAAGGATTCAATATCGAAGAGCATGGCTGTCACCTTTCCGATTCTGAGAAAAAGGCTGTTGTCCACTATCGGAACCCGGTCCCCCTCCAGCCTTATAATACACATGTTATCCTACCGGTTTTTAACCTATTTTTCTTCCAGTCGTATCATTCCTACAAGCGGAACAGGAGCAGGCACTGGACGCCTGGCACAATACGAAACAGACTCATGACGAAAGACTGATCGAACGATGCCAGGCTGGGGATACGGAAGCCTTCGGTCGCCTGGTACAGCAGTATCAATCGTACGCCTTTGCGCTCGTCTTCCGGCTCTTGTGTGACGAGCAGGAAGCACGTGATGTCACACAGGAATCTTTCATAAAGGCCTGGACCAATATTGCACAGTTCAATCCGGAACGAAAGTTCACAACGTGGCTCTATACGATCGTCAGTCACCAGGCGCTCGATCACCTCCGTTCCCGCAAGCGACGTTTTGCGCTCTTCCCGCGGTCTCCGGCGGAGCCCGACGTTCCGGACCTGCCGGATGAGAGGCGGTTGGACGAAACAGTTTCGAATGCTGAACTTGCCGCGATCATCCGACGTTTGACGGAGCGGTTGTCACCTACGCAGAGACTGGTCTTCTCCCTGCGTGACCTGCAAGATCTCCCTATCGGGGAAGTTCTTGAGATCACGGGCCTCTCGGAAGGAAGCATCAAGACGAATTTGCACTACGCGAGGAAACAGATCCGAACCATGCTGCAGCGGTCCTATCACGTGAAGGAGAAATGAGCGATGACATGCCCTGAATACCAGAATCTCCTCCCCGCTTTCCACCGTGGAGAATTGATGGAAAGAGACTCGCAGAGCCTCCGTCAGCATCTTACCTCGTGCCCGGCATGCTCCATGGAAAACGAGAAGGTCGTGACCGTAGAACGATCACTTCAACGAATCCGGGCCATGCAACCTGTCCTGCCCGGCGGAGACGCGATGGCCCGGGAGATCATCCAACACATCCGGTCCGTCTCTTCACCGGGAGAAAGCGCTGGTCGGTGGGATTGGCTGAGCGGACTCTTTGCACTCGTGCAGCGTCCTGCCGCGAGAATTTCCTACACCCTGATCGTCTGTTTCTCACTTGGAATGTTCATGGTTCAACAGGGGGAGACGCTCACACGCGTCCGCGGACTCGAAGAGAGAATATCACGGAAACAGGGAGTTCGCCTCGACATGCGGTACACGCTCGACGCTGACCGGGCTCAGACAATCGCCGACATCGGTCGATTTTCATCGCTTCCGACCCTGGAGGCAGGTGCTCTTGTGCTTGACAGACAAACCGTGACAAGAGTTCTCGCTCTTCTGGAGCGGCAAATCCTCCCGGGCATTCGACCTCCGGGACCATCCGCAGAAGAACGCTCCGTTCTGGAATCAACGCTGCGGGACATTAAAAAGAGTTTGTGGATACGATAACAATGGACTGGAATACATAAGGAGAGCACCATGAAACAGCAGCAAAGATGGTTTCTGAGTTCGACAGCGGCCCTGTTATTCCTGACGCTCCCGGGGTGTCTGGATATCGCTACGACCACGGTGGTAAACAGGGATGGGTCGATTCATCGATCGGTGATGATTGAAGGCGACTCCGCCGCGATCCATGAGCACCGCTTCCCGCTTGCACTCAAAGGTCCATGGGAGGAACGTATTGAAAAAATCGACAACAGGAAGTTCCGTTATACCGCTGTGCGACATTTCCAGGACGTTGCCGCACTGAACGACGCCATGGTCGGGGACCCGGATACCTCGCTCGGCATCCATGCGACATTGGAAAAGCGTTTCGAATGGTTTTTTACCGTGTACCGCTACGGCGAGAGACATGCTTCGTTCAACAGCTTTACCACCCTCCCCATCGGAGAGTATCTCACACAGGCACAAATTGACCTTCTGCTCAACAAGGGTTCCGAGGAACAAGAATCCGATACCCTGGCTCGTGATGAAGGAGAGAAACAACTTGAGGAGTGGTGGACAAGGAATATCTTCGAAGTTTTCTTTTCGGAGTTCCTCATCGGTCTGAGAAGCCTGGAGAGTCCTGCGCTGAGCGCCGAGACTGTCGTGGCAAGAAAAGAAGAGATGTTCAACGCCTCCAGGGAAGAATTCTCCAGCAAGGACTTCAAGAAAATCGAGGGAATCTTTGAAAAGGCCTTCGGGAAGGAGGTCGTACGGGAAGTGATTGCCTCCAACGACGAGGGTTTCAGGAAATTCAGACAGCGCCTCGCATTTCAACAGCAGATGTTTGAGAACTCCTACCGCGCCACGGTCGAGATGCCGGGGTTGATTGTCGGCACCAATGCCGCAACGATCGAGGGAAACAGCGTCACATGGGAGGATTTCATCACCCACGGGTTGATCTCGGATTACGAACTTTGGGTCGAATCGCGGGAGATCAACTGGTGGATGATCTACCTGACAGGGATTGTCCTCATTCTCGGCTTCCTGTTGTTGATCATCCCCCTGTTCTGGAGGCGGGGAGTGACCATCTCGAACAAATCAAAAGAAACAGTACTCTAGCAAAAACCCCGGCTTGAAGACCGGGGTTTTCATACAGCACGAACAGAAACTGGCACTCTTTCTGTCAATCATTTACGGCGCATCATCGCCGCCAATTCTGCCACTCGTCTCCCCATGGCTTCCCCTTTTTTGAGGAACAGAGAATCCACCTTCCCCTCTTTCGAGAGAAAAGGCCCCTCCCCTGTGACGGCGGATGCGCCAAAGGAGGAGCTCCACTCCGGCCCGCCGACAACAACCATCCCGAAGACCAGCATGGAGTGAAGAATGTTTAATTGCACCACTTCTTCTCCGGCCGAGATTCCTCCTCCGGTTGCGAACGCTGCACCAACCTTGTTGCGCAACGGGGCTCCCTGGAACGGCCAGTCGTTGATGAACTTCTGCACTTCCGGCGCCACGGCGGCGTTGTACACGGGGCTTCCGACGACAATGGCGTCGGCCCACAGCACGTCGGCCGGCGTCGCTTCAGAGACGGGGGCAAGTTTCACATGCGTGCCCGCTACTCCCCGCGCCCCTCGCGCAACAGCTTCCCCCATCAATTGCGTATGCCCCTGGACACTATAGTAAACGACCAGAATCTTCACCTTATCCTGGGAGACCGCTGAACCGACGGGCCACATCAACAGGAGGAGCAGGGTCCAAGTGTTCCAATTCTTCTTTACCATAGCTTGCCCCAGTTTTTCCTCCCCTTCGGGCCCTTCGTGTTCTCCGTGGATACTATCCCTGCGCTCAATTGATTCTTTTAAGTTCAAGTTCGTCGAACCAGAAGTCTTCGTTCGGGACATCCAGTTTGATCTCCACTACTTTTCCCGCCGCATCCATCAGGAACTGGGCCTTGCCGTTGCCGAACCATGGAAATTTCATCCGCCATTGAATCTCATATGTGTCGTAGTGCCAGTGTGAAAGATCGGCAACCAGCTCGGGATTGGGAAGAAGTCGGAGGACCAGGTTTCCGTTCTCCATCTTCACCTCGGCATTGCCGTAGAAGGCTCCCCCATAGGTGCCGGCATAGGCATCGAGCGGGAATGACGGCTTCGTGTTTGCAGCCCTCTTGTTCGCCTCCTTTTCCCGATCCTCCTGAGCTTTTTTCTTCGCCGCCCGTTCCCGGACAAGTGCTTCTCCGCTCCAATCCCGGTCTGGACCACCGAGATAGGCATCGAGGACCTTGTTCACCAGAGGCGTCGTAATGCCGGTCATGCTGTTGGTGAGGATCACGATTCCGAGTTTTTCGTCCGGCACAACCGCCATGCGGGAGAACATGCCGTCGTAGCCGCCCGAGTGTCCCGCAACCAGCCGTCCACGGTAGTCCATCAAACCCCACCCCAGTCCATACCCGGAAAAATTTCTCTCCGGCATGCGCGCATGAGCTGTGCTGTCCAGGAAGAATGAGTTGTGGGGAGTCCACATGAACCGTGATTGTCTCTCGGAGAATATCCGCTTCCCGTTGTACACGCCATGGTTACCATGGACCCGGAGCCACTGTGCCATATCGGTGACGGAAGAGATGATCGCTCCTGCCGCCCCCATGACATCCCAATTGTACCAGGGAAAAGTCATGATCTTCCCCTCCGATTCGCCATGGGGCGTCGCGACATTGGTTTTGCTTTTCAGATCATTGGTGGAAGTTACCGTGTTGGTCATTCCCAGCGGCACGAAGAACCGTTCGCGGACAACCTCCTCCCATGGTTTTCCGCTTACCTTGTGCAGAACTTCCCCCGCGGCGATGAACATAAGATTGGAATACCCATACCCGGATCGGAAAGGATACGCCCGTTTGAGAAAGCGTGCACGCCGGACAACTTCCCCCCTGCTGTAAGGGGTTCCATACCACACGAGGTCACCGCTATAAGTACCGAGCCCGACACGGTGGCTGAGCAAATCGCGGACGCGGACATCGGCGCTGGTGGACGCGTCAAACACGTGGAAGAAGGGGAGATACTTCTGCACCGGATCGTCCCACGAAAGTTTCTTCTCATCAACCAGCTGCGCAAGGGCGGCAGAGGTGAAGGACTTGCTGTTGGACGCAATGGCAAACAGTGTATGCTCATCCACCTTCTCCGGCTTCCCGAGCTCACGCACACCATAGCCCCTGGCAAAGATGATCTTATCGTTCTTCACGATCGCGATCGCCATGCCGGGAACCTCCCACTCCTTCTGCGCTTTGCTGAAATAGGCATCGAGTTTCTTGAGATCGGCCTGCGCAAGAACGAGCAGAGGAAGCAACAGCAGTATCGCAGTCCACCGGATTCGTTTCATCAGTGTCTCCTTGGTAGAGAGTGTTAGACTTTCTTGGAAGAAGTCCGAAAAATGCTCAAGCTGGTTTTGTGCCCCAGGAGTTGCAGACAATACTCTTTGATTGAACCCCTTCGGGGTTTTCGAGGATGTGGTTCATCCTGTTATTCGTATTCAAGCCCTTCGGGCCTTTGAGTTGCAGACAGTACTTTTTGATTGAACCCCTTTGGGGTTTTCGAGGATGTGGTTCATCCTGTTATTCGTATTCAAGCTCTTCGGGCTTTTGACAAGAAAGTATTTCCTCAGCGTCTTTTCTTTCCCCTCATCTACACGAATCTTCACGAAGATAATTCTTGAACTGATGGATTTCTTCTTTTTGTGACTCCGATGATGAGCGGAGATTTGTGAAAATTCATGGGTTGCTCCTTCACCCATGCTGAGCAGTTACAAAAAAAAGGAGCGTTTATTTTCCTGAAGGGAAGACCCCGCTCAATGTCGGGGTTATCGAACAGTTTATCAGTGTCGTTGAGACCGCACCTAGCAGGTTGCTGAAAAACCCTGTTTCTTTTATCCACGAAGTGCACAGCCGGAGGCTTGTTGAAGAGGCACGCGCAGCGTGCCACAATTTGGATATGTGCATGGCTTTTTTTGCTTCTTGAAGCAGCACAGGCCCAATGAGCAGGATGCTAACGCATCCGCGCCGGAGGCGTACTGATGAAGCCTGCGTAGCAGGCTACTGCTTGGATCCAAGCC
>DKJQ01000342.1 GCA_002454845.1 Ignavibacteria bacterium UBA6688 | reverse complement strand
TGCTATGAAAAGAAGAGAACAAGCGATCCAAGCCGCCTTCAGGACTCTTTGAAACGGATTCATAGAACCTCCTTCTAACAGTATCCGGGTAATAGTGAGAACGTCGATCCCGGGAAAGACGCCGGCAAAACGTGAAAGGTTTATAAACAGCATTTCGGGGGACATAGAATTCAAGAAAGGGATTGAAATGAAATAACCTGTGGTGTGGGTTTTAGATACGAGAGAGATGGGAAAAAGGCCACGATCGAGGGACGAAGCGTTCTCAGGGAACGATAAACTGCCCACTTCTGCGCCGAAAGACCCTGCAGGTAGCTTCCGGGCAATTTGAAAACAGAATCGCCCATCCTCGAAAGAAACGGGCGATACGTACAGGTCTGTCTCCGTGTATCGGACTTTTGTATCCTGTCAACGGGATGGTGCAATCACGTCCCGGGCAGGGGGCGCTTTTGGCCGTCAGGGTTCAACGATTTGCATCCCTTGTCTTGACGTGGCGCAGGCATGGATCGTTCCGGCGCAGATTTCAGGGGGGATCGTTCCGGCGTGAGAGCTTCACTGAAGGAAGTTCCTTCAGAGTCAAACGGTAACCACAACCTCGTTGCATGAAACCTGCCGGAAGGCAATACTTCGTCCCTCCCCACGACACCGGAGGCTCTTACCGCAATAATACCTGCAACGAAGAGAACGACAGTCATACATCGAAAGAAGAGAGTCTGCACCATTGACGATCCTCCACGTTTCAGCAGGATACGATGCAATTGCCCTGGAGTTACAGCAATTCTGTGGCGCAGCACTGGCCATGCCACAACCAGGGCGACGGTCTCAAAGATCCTGTAAGAACTTCATCACCGAGGGATGATCCCACTTTGCAACTCCCTCTTTCTTGTATACAATCTCTCCCCGGGAGTTTGCGATAAATGTCGTCGGGTACGCCTGATCGTCAAAGACTTCCGGCTTGGATTTGTCGCAAACGTAAAACGGGAGCGAGTAGTCATTCCTCGATACAAACAATTTGAGGGTGGAATCGGGCTCGTCTGAGACGAACAGGAACGCTATGTCCGGGTCGGACCGCATTGAATCATAAAGCTCCTGCAGGTGAGGAAGTTCGACGAGACAAGGGCTACACCAGGTTCCCCAGATGTTGATGAACAATTTCTTTCCCTGGAACTGGCTCAGGGTCAATTCTCTTCCGTCGAGGGAACGAATGCGCCAAGTGTAGTCAACGGTACCCAACGGAGAGATCGTTTTGGGGAAATCGGGAGGGATTTCCTCATACCGGGTCTTGAACAAGTTGCATGCTCCCAGCAGCACCGAACAGGTCACGAGAGCGATGACAAAGACCCTTTGCATACTTTCGCCGTTCCGTTAGTCATGCCGTGGGGCATGGTTACAGCTTCAAAGGCGAAGGAGCATGATGCCGTTTACGGAGTTCCCAAATGGCGAGACATACCTCCATCTCTGACCTTATATGGACCACCAGTACGTGAACTTCAGCATCAAAATGTTGTCCGGTTTGGCCTCCATGAGGCGGCTCATCGAGCTATTGAACCGGAACTCTCCCGTATTCTCGAAATCAGAGCGGCTCTGCGTCCATACCAGGTAGAGCGTCGAACCCGGACGGTATTCCCAGCGCAGCACAGCATTACCCCGCAGGGACTTGAAGTTGAAATCAGGATTTCCTGTCTGAATGGCGGGGGCCGGTCCCGGTCCATCGGGGTCTGCCGTATGGCTTGCCGCATCAAACGTCGATCCTTCCGTGCCGTAGGTTCGGAAATCATAGGAACTAGGTCGAGCCAGCTCTTTGAAATCATAATATTCGCCTGAGGAGATGAGTGGCTGCAGGAAGAGTTGAAGGCTCAGGGCCGGAGTGAAGGTCCAGTTCAAGCGGATATTCGCCGAGAGAGATGTCTGCTCAAGTGTGGCGAAAACATAACGTTTCCCGTACGTCGCCGCCGCCGTAGCGTCGTCATAGGCGCCAACCCATTGGGCGAATGTAGTCGAAGTGGAATAACTCGGTCCAGCGGAAAACGTCAGATTGGGAGCGGGCTTCCATTGAAGACTTGACTCCAGATAGATGCTGGGCTCATCTTTTCGCGTATAGGATGAAACGTAGAGGGAAAGGACGAGAGATTTTCTGCTGTCCGAATCGACACCAATCCAGAGCTCCCTTCCGGGAGGGGTTGAGGTTAACGGACCTCCACGGGTCCGCCTGTTGCTGACGGTTGTGGGGTTGTAAGCCGCCCCCCAGTAGACGCTGTAGTAATTGGGAAGCGTCAAGAAGCCGTTGTGGAAATAGCCATGCCAGATCTTGTTCCCTTCGAAATCAAGGTTGCCGAATGTTGCCACGCGGAGGTACAGTGAGCGGTAGTAGTCGTTCGGATCGGTCCATTGATATCCCGTGACCACATGGCCGTTGATCACATCGGTTCTTCCCAAAAATCCGAGATCATTCGGCTCCATGTTCGGATCGACAAAGCCGATCGCCGCATTGAGGATCACCCTCCCCTTTTGCTTGTTCAGCAGTAATCGACCGGCGAAACCGGTGAGCGAGGTGGCCAAACTATCCACCCGCAGGTGCGTCGCGTCCGGGCGCTGGAAATAATGGCTGGAATTCCGCTGGAGGGCGGTCATCCGTGCCGGCGTCCCCTGCACATGCGAGAAGGAGGTATACCCCGTCAGCACGTAGGTTTTGTTCGTATCGAGAAACACCCAGCCGTCGATGCCGCCTACGAGCGCATCGCTGTTCATCTGGTCTTTCAGCCTGTTGTCGTCAAAGCTCCGCATCGTCAATCCCGTGATGAATCCGATCGCCTGCCGGCCGTTGTTGAATTCCTTTTGCGCGCGTGCAATCCCATAGTAGGTCATAGGCTCCACTTCGACACTGGAACGCTGTCCCGCCAGGTCGATCGTGGCAAACTCCCGTTTCGTCGCAGTGTGGATGGTCCCGATGTTCCACCCTTCCCCCACTCTTCCTGTCACCTTTGCCGCGCCAAGAATATGGGTGCCGAACGGAAGGTCTGCATAATCATGCGCCGGGAGTCCTCCCTGCGGTGACCTCCCGATACGCCTGCTGTAAAATAACGTGGGGTTAGACCAGTTGAATCCCCAGTAGTTGTTCGAACCCCCATAGCCGAATTCAAAGGTGCTGGAACTCTCGATGAAGAACGGACGCTTTTCCTGGAAGAAGGTCTCCACGTCGCTCAGGTTCACCACGGCAGGGTCGACTTCCACCTGACCGAAATCGGGATTCACGGTGGCATTCAGTGTCAGGTTGCTGCCGAGGCCAATCCGCATATCGGCGCCGACTCCGGGCAGGTAACGGGAACCGTTGTTGAACGGGTCATTCGCTTTGTGCTGGAGATATTCCGCGCGGGTGTTCAGATAGGGAAGAATTTCAAATTGGCGCGCGGGGACCACGTTGTCAATTCCCACGAGATTGACAAAGCGAGAGACGAAACCGCTTTCATTACGGGGGGTGTACACCGCGTACGAACGTTCGTTCTTCCTGCCGATATCACGCTTGAAATTCACCCCCCAGAGGTACTTCGACATTTGATGGAAGCGAAGCTGGGAATACGGAATCCGCAGTTCCGCCACCCATCCTTCCTGGTCGATCGTCACCTCTCCTTCCCAGACACCATCCCATGAGGCATCGTCCCAATCGTCGTTGTACATCGTCCCGTCACTTTTGGTTCCCGCGGCGCTGACGGAGAAGAAAAACCCCGTTCGCCGGTCATAGTACGGGTCGATGAAAAATGTAAACCAGTCGGCTGTGACGAACGCATCCCTGCGTCCGAGCACTTGCATGATCGAATCGGGGGCGCTGTCGTACAATCGGGCGGCGACATATAATGCTTCATCGTCGTACGCAACCCATACTTCCGTTTTTTCCGTTGCCGCCTCCCCCTGGTTGGGTTCGCGTTGCTTGAAGTCCACGAAACCGGAACGCTTCCATGCAGACTCGTTCAGGATGCCGTCCACCGTGATGCCCTCTGAAGCCCGGAGGGCCTCAACGGTTGTGGGAGACGATGATTGAGCAAAAAGGGTGTAAAGGGGAAGAAGAACAAGCGTGGTGAAAAGCGTCAATCCAACCTTCATATGAAGTCCTCCTGGGTGATGGGCTGTCCCGGCATTTCTTGCACGAAGATTAGACTGCTTGATCGTGCAAATGGTTGCCGTGGAAAAATATTTTTTTTGCCCTCGAGGCTGAAAAATACTGGGGGGAACTCCGGTACTGCACTTCAATCGCTCCAAGGAGACAATTGCTGACGCAATTGAAGCTGTGGGCCTCCGGCTGGACTAATTTGTAGACACCGCTTTAAACGAGGTGGCCGCCTACTGTGCATAGGCGGCCACCTGCATTGTTCGATACCGGTCGATATGTTCCGGAGAAATACCGGAGGGGAATCACTTACTTTTTAAAATATCGTACAGAACCGCCCGGGCTTTCTCCCCCCCGATGTTGCCGAGGTAATAGACAGCCTGTCTCCGGACGTCATAATTCTCATGCGTTTTCGCAACCTTGCCGAGGAACTCGACCGACTGATCGCCTCCGACCGAAGCAATGGCATAGAGGATGTTCTCAAGGGGTTTTGAGCGATCCTTTGGCATCCCTTCAAACAACGTTACCAGGGTTTCGATGGATTTGGATCCTTTCTTGCCCAACTGCCCGATGTAATAGATGGCGGAGGACTGGATGCGTTCTTCGGGTTCGTTCTTCGCCGTTTGGATCAGCAAATCGACAACACCATCATGCCGAAGCTGCGAAAGGGAATAGATAACCGCTTCGCGCACTTTCGGGGATTGGCTTTTATCCTGCAGGAAATCCTTGTAGATCCGGAATACTTTTTCCGGGTCGCGGTTTCGGGATTGACCGATCCAGTAGAGCGCGGTCGTCCGTATCTTCTCGTCCGGATCGGACTTCGCGAGCTGGATGAAGAGGTCCAGCGATTCTTCCCCCTTGATCTCCTTCAGGGAATAGATCGCCGACTCACGAATTTCACGGTCCTGTTTTTGGTCCAGGGCAAATTCTTTCAGGATTTGAAAGGCCGCTTCTTTATCGGATCGGGCCGATTGTCCGATCCAGTACAATGCCGTTTGTCGTATCTTCCGATCCGGATCGGTCCTGGCAATTTGTATCAGGACGTTTGCCACATCGCTCCGATTGACCTGGCGGAGCGAGTAAATGGCGCTCTCGCGAATTTCCCGGTCCTGCTTCGTGTCCTGGGCAATCTCCTTCAGGAGGGTGAATACCTTCTCCCCTCCGTCGCGTCCGGATTGACCCATCCAATACAGCGCGTTTTGCTTCACCTTGGCTTCGGAGTCGCCGCGGATCACCTGGAGGTACACGGAAGCCACATCCTGATCCTTGAATTCGCGCAACATATAAAAGGCGCTCTCTCTCATCTGCCGCGGCTGGGTTTCATCGAGGGCGATCTCCTTCAGCAGAGTGAAGGTGCTGCCGTCTTTGTTCGACCGTACAAGAGCTTGAAGGGCTTCCACACGCATCTTTAACTCGGGGTCATCCTCCCTGCTGTGCATACCCGGAGCGATCGCATGGGCACCAGGCGGGGCCAAGGATTCGGTTCCACGCGCAAGCCGGGCGACATCACGCGCAAGACGTTCCGTTTCGGGGGTCGGCGTCGATCGGGGACTCGGGGTTCCAGCGACGACCGAAGGTGTTTCGAGACGGGTCAGGTCGGCGACGGCATCGTCATAATAGTTGCTGTCCTTGTAATCCTTAAGAAATTTCTTGTACGCTTCGACAGCTTTGGACTTTTCGTTGAACCGCCACGAATAGGCGATCCAGTACGCGGCATCATCCACATATTTGCTCTTGGGATACTTCGTGACCAGATCCCCAAAGGCCTTTCGCGCGTCTGTCCACTTTTCCTCCAGGACCATGTTGTACCCGGCCTTATATGCCTGGTATCCCGGATCGTCCTGATCCCCCGTACTGAACGACTCTTCGAGCTCATCGAACGAAGGAGGCATTTCCCAGAGGCCGGGTCCCTCCTCCCACAGAGCCAGCGGAGCAAGCGCGGCCGGGAAAGCTTCCAGGACTGCCAGGGGAGCCAACACACCAGCGAGTGCCTGCAATCCAGCCAGGTGAGGAAGCGATGCAGAAGCAACCCCGATCTCCGCTGCAGAGAAAACGAGAGCATCAGCGAGAGCGACGTGGGCGGGCCATGCCGGCCCCGCCAGCTCGACCAGGGGGAGGGCCATCACCGACTGTTCGACCGCCCATGCGCTCCTTGGCGGCAAAGTGGGTCTGGGTGTTTTG
The DNA here is from genome assembly GCA_002454845.1 of Ignavibacteria bacterium UBA6688. GTDB lineage: Bacteria > Bacteroidota > Ignavibacteria > UBA10030 > UBA10030 > UBA6688. The sequence goes on along the minus strand of DKJQ01000342.1, from coordinate 196 downwards.
ATTTGAGAGGCGACAGAGGAGACAACCAAGACTACTGCCGCGCTCGTCGATACCAAGGTCCGGATCTTCATACCATTCTTCCTTACGATGATTGTTGGAAACTGCTCAACTCTTTAACCAGGGATGGCACATTACTTTCTACTTTTTACTTTCTACTTTTTACCTTTTACTTTTTACCTTTCATTTTTTGCCTTTA
>DKJQ01000344.1 GCA_002454845.1 Ignavibacteria bacterium UBA6688 | reverse complement strand
CTGGCGGGACTCAATGAGCGGAGGGTGCACTGTTCTTTCACATTCCGCGATAGCTCAATGGTAGAGCATGCGGCTGTTAACCGCAGGGTTGTAGGTTCGAGTCCTACTCGCGGAGCGCGAAAGCCTGAGGGGTGTATTCCTCTCAGGCTTTTTTTATGGGGAAGACCTGTGTTCGGGTCCCGCTCTTTGTTGAATCGTTGTTGCGGGATCCTCAATTTGACAACGAAGTTAGCCTCACTTCGTTTGCTAACTTCGGTCAAATTGGGAGTTCGAGTCCTACTCGCGGAGCAGTTCGACTCACCCCACCGGCATGGTGGGGCTCAGATCGGTGGGGTTCGCTCACTGCTCCTTCGGAGCCTTGGAAGGGTGAGTCGACTGGCCTGAGCGAGTCCCGACGTTGTTGGTCGGGACGAGTCGAAGGCCCAAGATCTTAGTCCCATCCCTTAAAGGTGGGACTTGTCTTTTATGGGTGGTCGGAACTCGCCAGCGTTGGAATGTGAGAAGGGATGAGCTGAACGACGCTTTTGAGAGGAGGGAGATGCCAGCCTGGTTTTATATCCTGCGCCTGACTTCAGGAAAATTGTATTCCGGTGCCACAAGAAGCCTGCCCAAAAGAATGGAACAACACTCTAAGGGCGAAGGCGGTCGGACAACTCGGCTCGATCCACCACGGACGGTGGCACACACCGAAGAGTTTGACACCTATCGCGAGGCTCTTCGACGGGAAGCTCAGGTTAAACGATGGACCAGAGCAAAAAAAGAAGCGCTCACTGCTGGCGACATTGAGCGCCTCAAGAAGTTAGCAAAACGCAAAGCCTGAGGGATCATTCCTCTCAGGCTTTTTTTTGTGCCCGAGATTGCTGTTCAGGTCCCGCTCTCTGCTGAATCGTGGTTGCGGGATCCTCCCCCGAAGGGGTCCCTTCGGGAAAAACGACAGTCGAGTTAGCAGAAAACGCCAACTCGAGTCGTTTTGGGAGTTTGAGTCCTGTTCGTTAAGCCCGTAAGCCTGAGGTTAATATCATCTCAGTTTTTTTGTTGGGTAAGATCCCGCCCGTGGATTAATCCTGGTGGCGGGATCCGCAAAACGACGTTCGAGTTAGCAGAAAACGCTAACCCGAGTCGTTTTGAGACTTCGTTGACATTCCTCACAATTCGCTCTATATTGACCCGAAATTCGAAATGCAATGACCGTAAGGAGATGACGATGCTCAAAGGTGGAATGCCGAACATGCAGGGGATGATGAAGCAACTTCAGAAAATGCAGGAGAAGGTGGCCCAGGTCCAGGCCGAGCTGGAACAGAAGACAGTGACGGCAGAGTCGGGGGGAGGGATGGTCAAAGTGACGGCCAACGGCAAGCAACAGATCGTCAAAATTGTGATCGAACAGGAGGTGGTGAACCCGGCAGAGAAGGATATGCTGGAGGATCTGGTCGTCGCGGCGGTGAACAAGGCGCTGGAGACTTCTTCAGCCATGGCCCAGCAGGAAATGCAGAAGGCCACCGCTGGGATGATGCCGAATGTCCCCGGCCTGAATATCCCGGGGATGTGACCCCATGATCGTTACCGCAGAATCGGTTGAACAATTGGCGGAACAGTTCGCCCAGCTTCCCGGCATCGGGCGCAAAACTGCCCATCGCCTTGCGCTCCATATTGTGAAAATGGACCGGGAGGAGGTTGTGACCCTCGCCCGGGCATTGGTCAATGTGAAAGATAAGGTGCGGTACTGTTCCGTCTGCTCCAATATTACAGAGCATGATCCATGTTTCATCTGCTCCGATACGCGCCGCGATCGTACCGTCATCTGCGTGGTGGAGGAGCCTACGGACGTGCTGGCCCTCGAGAAAACGAACGAGTTCAAGGGCCTCTATCATGTGCTCGGGGGAGCGCTTTCCCCGCTGGACGGCATCGGACCGGATGACCTGAGGATCCAGGAATTGCTGCAGCGGCTTTCGGGCTCGGCTGTCGAAGAGATCATCCTGGCAATGAACCCTAATGTCGAAGGGGAAGCGACGACATTGTATCTCTCAAAGCTGATGAAACCCCTCGGACTCACCATCACACGCATCGCTCGCGGCCTCCCGGTCGGTACAAGTCTCGAATTTGCCGACGAGGCGACGCTCAGCCGGGCGTTGGAGGGAAGGATTGCCGTCTAATGCCGGAGGGCCGGAGGCAGCCGAAGGCCTATGAACTGAAGGATGCGAGAGCATCCTTCAACTTGGACCAAGGCTCTTATAGCAGTTGCGACAGCAACTGTCAATGTGGCTTCTGCTCCTTTTTATGGTTTGATCTCCCCAGCAAAAAATCTCAGTGAAATTCGTGACTCGCTTACCTTTTCCAACAGCTTGCTAATGCCGTTTGGCAGCAGAACATTTCAAAGGATATCCTGGTCGCTTCCGGCGACCATGGTGCTCTTAATGCTAACGTCTTCGTGCGGCATCTTCGACACACGCGATCCGGAGCCGCCGTCCCAAACCAGCTCCAATTATGTGCCCCCCACGGAGCCTTCGATCGTCTTCTCGAACATGGCAACCGCGTTCCGTGACCTGAACTCCCTAAACTACCTTCGCTCGTTCGCCGATTCCACCGCGAACGGCCGATCCTTCGCGTTCGAACCAACATCACAGGCGCGATCGAAATACGGCGGAGTGTTCTTCAACTGGTCGAGAGAATCCGAACAACGGTATTTTGAAAACCTGAAATCGAAAGTCCCCGGCGCATCCGGCGCAACGCTGACATTCGATGTGCTGACGATCCAAAGCCTGCAGTCCGACTCCGCACAGTACGATGCCACCTACCGGCTGAACGTCCCACATTCGGTCCCGGCCGTGGCGCAAGAGGCGCGTGGACGTGCCCAGTTTTTCCTGATGGCGGACCGCTCAAGAAACTGGGTGATTCTCCGCTGGGTGGATGTGACGGATAATGCCGCGACGTTTACCTGGAGCGATCTGAAGGGGGAATTCGGGCAGTAGAAGTTTCCCGTGGGAAATGGGGGTCGTCCGTTGCATGCCAGGAAGAGAGCATATCGCCTGAAGCGTATGAGACCGTTTATCACAATCATGGCCCTGATGGTATTCCTCACTTCCTGCAACCCGTTCGCGCCCGGGGTGGATTTCAGCGCCGATGAGCTGGACTCCATTCTTGGGGATCCGAAAACGGTGGATGGCGTCTTCCAGAACCTGAAGTACGCGTACACATTCCGGGATACCAGCATCTACGGCCAATTGATGAATTCCGATCTGACGTTTATCTATCGTGATTACGATCGTGGGGTGGACGTTTCATGGGGAAGGGATGAGGAAATGCGGGCCACGAACGGTCTCTTCCTGAACGTTCAGCGCCTTGATCTTGTCTGGAACAACATCATTGCAATCTCCACCGATTCGGGTAACACCCTTATCAACGTCAGCAGGAACTTCAACCTCACGGTCACATTCAATCCAAGCAGCATCGAGCGGGCTGACGGTTACGCCAACCTGGTCCTGAGCCGCAAGGCGGCGGACCAGCCCTGGCAAATTATCCGCTGGCGCGACGAATCCAACTTCTAAGGAGCAGTAAACCTGACAGGTTTCGAAAAACCTGTCAGGTTTCGCAGGCCAAGCATGCCAACCATAGCTTACCAGGGTGAACCGGGTGCGTTCAGCGAACACGCGGCGCGCAGCTTCTTCGGCGGCGGAGCGCGGTTGCTCCCGGTGGAGACGTTCAAGGACGTGTTCGAGTACGCCACGAAACATCCTTCCGGGTTCGGGATCGTGCCCCTGGAAAACTCTGTCTTCGGCAGCGTTCACCAGAACTACGATCTGCTTTTGCGCCACAAGCTTTCCATCGTCGGTGAGGTGAAGCTCCGCATCCAGTTGCACCTGATGGCGTTGCCCGGTATCTCGCTCAGGGATGTCTCCTCCGTCTACTCCCACCCGCAGGCGCTGGGGCAATGTGAGGAATTTCTGCGCACCCTTAAGAAGGTAAACGTGGTCGCATATTACGACACTGCCGGGTCGGCGAAGATGATCCGGGAGGAGAAACGACGCGATGCGGCGGCGTTGGCCAGCGGCCGCGCGGCTGCCAGGTACGGATTGCGCATTCTCCGGAAGAACGTCGAGAGCAATCACAACAACTATACCCGCTTCATCGTCCTCTCACGAAAGCGGAGTGTCCCGACACGCCATGGGAAAATGTCGCTTGTCTTTGCAGTAAAGAACATTCCCGGCGCCCTGTTCAAGGCGCTTGCTGTGTTCGCGTTGCGGGAAATCAACCTTCTGAAAATCGAATCCCGGCCCCTCGTGGGGAAGCCGTGGGAATATTTCTTTTACCTCGACATCGAAGGGACTCCGAACGAGGAGCGCGTGGTGCAGGCGCTGGGTCACCTCGGCGAGCTTGCAACGTTCGTCCGTGTCCTCGGATCCTATCAGGCCGGATCAACCGTCAGGAGTTAACCTATGCAGATCGGATACATCATACGGGAAGGAATGTCGGGCTTCACGCGGGCGAAGCTCTCCATGGTCGCGGCCATTACGACCATCTGTATCTCCCTCCTGCTCCTGAGCACGTTCACGATCCTGGCTATCAACGCCAACAGCGTGGTCGAGAGTTTGCGCGAGAAGGTGGAGATGGAGGCGTTCCTCGCGGATCATCTCACCCTTATCGAAACATCGATTGTCCGCGACAGCATCGCAACCCTGGAGGGAGTACGGGAGGTGCGCTACGTCTCGAAGGAACAGGCCGCCCAGATCTTCAAAGAGGAGTTCGGGGAGGATATCAACAAGGTTCTCGACTTCAACCCGCTCCCCGCCTCGGTCAAGATTTTTCTCAAGGACGGCTATAAAACGTCCGCCGGGGCCGAAGGGGTGTACGCGGTGGTCAAGGAGATTGCGGGGGTGGAGGATGTCATCTACCGAAAGACGATGCTCGAGATGCTCGACCGCCGGGCCACCACCCTGCTTTGGATCGTTCTCGGCATCGGTCTCTTCATTACCATCTCGTCGATCTTCCTGGTGGCGAACACGATCCGGCTTGCCATTTATGCCAAAAGGAAGATTGTGCAGACCATGAAGCTGATCGGCGCGACCAGGGCCTTCATCCGTTGGCCGTTCCTTCTGGAGGGGATCCTCCAGGGGGTCCTCGGCGGCGGGTTCGCGGCGGGAATCCTGTTTCTCGTTTTTGAATATCTCGGCAAGTGGATCTCGGTCGAACTTTCCGATTTTGTCCAGGTGCAGACGTTCTATTACGGGGTGATCGTGGGAGTGGGATGCATCCTGGGTTTCATCGGGAGCCTTATCTCCATTCGCAGGTTCATCGGCGACAGCGTGGTTCAGCGTTAACCCTTCGTTGCTTTTTCACCAATTCTTTTCTACCATTTTCACGTTGTTTCTGTGTAACCTCACTTCATGTGACCGGAACCGTCATTCCCATGAAAAAACTCATCGACTTTTATAACTCATCGATCGGCAAGAAAGTGACGATGAGTCTCACCGGACTCTTCCTGTGCACATTTCTCCTCGAGCACCTGATCGGTAACTTGCTCCTGTTCGCGGGGGAGGAAACCTTCAATGCCTATTCGGAATTCCTGGTCTCCAACCCCGTCATACGCTTTGTGGAGATCTTTTTGTTCGCATCGCTCCTGTTCCACCCGCTTGTCGGGTTGCTGCTTTGGATCAGCAACAAGCGCACACGTCCGCAGAAGTACGAGGTGTACCAACTGAAGGAGAACACCCCGCTGGCCTCGCGCATCACCATGCTGACGGGAAGTCTCATCTTTGTCTTTCTGGTGGTTCACCTTCGCACCTTTTTTGTTCCGCTCCGGTTGGCCGAGGTGAAGCCCTCCGGGTATGCGCTCGTCGTGGAAGCGTTCTCCAGCGCCCCGTACTGTGCGTTCTATGTGATAGCGTTGGTGTTCCTTGCCTACCACCTGCGTCACGGGTTCCAGTCCGCGTTCCAAACGCTCGGCCTGCGGACGAAGAGTTACATCGGACTTCTCGATGCCGTCGCGTTCATCTTCTGGTTCATCATTCCGCTCGGCTTCGCTCTGTTGCCGATCTATTTCTACTTCTTCCAACCGGCTACAACCGCCGCCGCAACGGCGCTGGGAGTTCACTGATCATGAAGCTCGATTCCAAAATTCCATCCGGACCCGTTGAAAAGCAATGGGACAACTATCGCTTCAATCTCAAGCTCGTCAATCCGTCCAATAAGCGAAAGTACACCATCATCGTTGTGGGTACCGGACTTGCCGGCGCTTCTGCCGCGGCCAGTTTCGGAGAGCTGGGGTACAACGTCCTGGCGTTCTCGTATCACGAATCTCCCCGCCGCGCCCATAGCATCTCGGCTCAGGGAGGGATTAACGCCCCGAAGAACTACGCCAACGATGGGGATAGTATCTACCGGCTCTTTTATGACACCGTGAAAGGGGGGGATTATCGCGCCCGCGAGGCGAATGTCTATCGCCTTGCTCAGGTCAGCAACAGCATTATCGACCAGTGCGTTGCCCAGGGCGTTCCGTTCGCGCGCGACTATGCCGGATACCTCGACAACCGTTCATTCGGTGGTGCGCAGGTCTCCCGAACATTCTATGCGCGCGGTCAGACGGGGCAACAGCTCCTGCTGGGGGCCTACTCTGCTCTCTGCCGGCAGATCGACCTCGGGACGGTCAAATTTTTCCCGCGACGCGAAATGCTCGACGTCGTTCTCGTCGACGGTCAGGCGCGGGGAATCGTTGCCAGAAACCTGGTGAGCGGCGCAATCGAATCGTACGACGCCCACGCCGTGGTTCTCGCAACCGGCGGGTACGGCAACGTGTTCTACCTCTCCACCAACGCCAAAGCGTGCAATGCAACGGCGATCTGGAGAGCCTACAAGAAAGGGGCTGTCTTTGGGAACCCGTGCTACACTCAGATTCACCCGACGTGTATTCCGCAAAGCGGCGATTACCAGTCCAAACTCACCCTGATGAGCGAGAGCCTCCGCAATGACGGGCGCATCTGGGTCTCCAAACAGAAGGGGGACAAACGGAAGCCGGAGGAGATCCCCGAGAGCGAGCGCGATTATTACCTGGAACGCCTCTACCCGTCGTTCGGGAACCTGGTGCCGCGTGACGTGGCCTCGCGCCGTGCGAAAGAGATGTGCGACAAGGGATTCGGCGTCGGTCCGACCGGTCTCGCGGTTTACCTCGACTTCAGCGATGCGATCAAACGGCTCGGGAAGAATGTCATCGAGGAGAAATATGGAAACCTCTTCGATATGTACCACGAGATCACCGCAGAGGATCCGTATAAAACCCCCATGCGCATCTATCCCGCCGTACACTATACGATGGGCGGATTGTGGGTGGATTACAACCTCATGAGCTCGATTCCCGGGATGTACGTTATCGGGGAGGCGAACTTCTCCGACCATGGCGCGAACCGGTTGGGCGCAAGCGCGTTGATGCAAGGACTGGCCGACGGCTACTTCGTCATCCCTTACACGATCGGGGATTACCTTGCGTCGTCAAAGTTTTCCCCGGTGACGGCCGAAAGTACGGAGTTCAAGACGGCGAAAGCCGATCTCGACGCCATGGTCCATAAACTGATGTCGATCAACGGGAAGAAGAGCGTGGAGGAATTCCACCGCGAGCTCGGGAAGATCATGTGGGATAATGTGGGGATGGCGCGCACGAAGGAAACTCTCACCAAGGCATTGGAGGAGATCCCGAAGCTGCGGCAGGAGTTCTGGCAGAATGTCAAGGTCGTCGGAAGTTCCAATGACCTGAACGCCGACCTCGAGCGGGCCGGCCGGGTGGCGGACTTCATGGAACTGGGAGAGTTGTTGGCGCGGGATGCTCTGCACCGTGAAGAGTCGTGCGGCGGCCACTTCCGCGTCGAACACCAGACCGAAGAGGGAGAGGCAAAACGCGATGACGAGAAGTTCAGTTATGTAGCGGCGTGGGAGTATGCCGGTCCGGACAAAACGCCGATCCTGAACAAGGAGCCGCTTTCCTTTGAGTATGTCAAGCCTTCCCAGCGGAGTTACAAATAGCCGCCGAAGGCAGCCAGCGGCTTACCATGAAAGCACGCGATAGCGTGCTACTGTTTGGATATGCGCCAATTCAGCATTGGCTTGGATCCAAGTAGTAGCCTGCTACGCAGGCTTCATCAGTACGCCTCCGGCGGATGCGATAGCATCCTGCAATTTGGACGATTCCCGGTTTGTTTTCATCACGAGGAGCATCACGCATGAATGTTACACTGAAAGTCTGGCGACAGAAAAGCAAGGACGACAAGGGACGATTCGTCTCGTACCCGGTCAGGAACGTCTCTCCCGATGCGTCGTTCCTCGAAATGCTCGATGTGCTGAACGAGGAGTTGGGAAAGAAAGGGGAGGAGCCGGTCGCGTTCGATCACGATTGCCGCGAGGGGATCTGCGGGAGCTGCGGGATCGTCATCGACGGCCGCGCACACGGGCCGGGCCGCGGGGCCGCCACATGCGAGTTGCGGATGCGCTCGTTCAGGGACGGAGACACGATCGTCGCGGAGCCCTGGAGGGCAACACCCTTTCCCGTGATCAAAGATCTCGTGGTTGACCGGACCTCGATGGACCGCATCATGTACGCGGGGGGTTATATTTCAGCAAAGACCGGCGGCGTGCCGGACGGCAATTCCACGCCCATCCCGAAACCCGTGGCCGAAGAAGCCATGGATGCAGCATCGTGTATTGGTTGCGGGGCATGTGTCGCAGCGTGCCCGAATTCATCAGCCATGCTGTTCGTCGGGGCGAAGGTTTCCCAGCTTGCACTCCTTCCGCAAGGGAAGGTGGAGGCCAAGCGGCGGGTCGAACGCATGGTGGACCAAATGGACAAAGAAGGATTCGGCAACTGCTCGAACAACTATGCGTGCGAGGCGGAATGCCCGAAGGAAATCTCCGTCCAGCACATCGCCCGCCTGAACAGGGAGTTTCTGAAAAAAACCCTGGCGTAAGACATTCTCTGCAATCACCACGAAGGCAGGAACCCCTTCACTTCCGGGGTCTCAGTTTCATTCCAACCTTTCACAACCTTTTTTCCGGGAGGCACTATGAACAAAGGACACCTTCCTCCGTTCATGCGGCTGATGGCACTCGTTGCAGTGGCATGCGCGGGCCTCGCTCCGATGGGATGTGATAAAGAAAATCCCGTCGATGAAGACGAAAGCTTTCTCACGACCGATCTCTTTCCTCTGGCGGTAGGCCGGATCCTTGTGTTTACGACGTATGATCTGGATGCGCAGACCGGCCAGAAAGTGGAGAGCACGGTTCATCGTGATGTCAGTTACTTCCAGGCGGCCGTGACGATCGGTGGCCGGAATGCCTTCCGCCTCATCGACTCGATCTATGCGCCACAAGGGACCATCGAAAGAATCGATACATCCTATGTCGCTGTCAACAATGGTGATCTCTCTCTCTGGGAGGGAGGAGGGGGAGGTGGGGAGAACGAGTGGTTTGATTTTGTACAGCGGTCCGCCGGTCTCAACAATGAGTACATCATCCGCCAGTATCAGGAAACGGAGGATGGCGTCACCATCAACGTGACGATCAAAGGGAAGTTCTATGACAAGGAATCGGTGACCGTTCCCATCGGTACGGTGGATGCATACAAGTTAGAAATAAAAGTGTCGATTCAGGCCGGGACATTCACCAGCGATTGGATAGACCAGTATTTCTATTTTGCAGAAGGATACGGTCCGGTTCGAATGACGTTTCCCAGCCAATCCATCCCCGGCAC
>DKJQ01000095.1:3406-12956 GCA_002454845.1 Ignavibacteria bacterium UBA6688 | reverse complement strand
CGTCGATGCCGCGGGCGGCGATATCCGTGGCGATGAGCACGCGGTAGCGTCCCTGCTTGAACCCGGCCAGTGCGTGTTGCCGCTGTGACTGTGACCTGTTCGAATGAATCATCGTGCATGAAAATCCCTTCTGCTCCAGCTTGCGGCTGATCTTGTCTGCCCCGTGTTTGGTGCGGGAGAAGACGAGCACGCTCTTCATCGATTCTGCCTCGAGCACATGTGCGAGGAGGTCCGTCTTACGTTCCTGCGGCACGGAATAGAAATATTGCGTCACGGAAGCAACCGGATTTCCGATCTTGCCAATCTTGATCGTCTCCGGGTCCTTCTGCAACGTCATCGTCAGCTTGCGGATCTCCTCGGGCATCGTTGCGGAGAAGAGCATGGTCTGCCGGTGCTTCGGCACTTTCTCGACAATCCGCTGGACGTCCTTGATGAACCCCATGTCGAACATCCGGTCCGCCTCATCCAACACGAGAACTTCCACGTGGGAAAGGTCGATGGTGCGCCGGCTCATGTGGTCGAGCAGGCGACCTGGGGTGGCGATGATGATATCCACGCCACGGCGGAGGCGCCGGATCTGGTTGTCCATGCTCACGCCGCCGTACACGGAAAGGACGCTGATGTTGGTGAAGCGCCCGTAGCTCGTCACGGCGTCTTCGATCTGGTGGGCCAGCTCCCGCGTGGGGGTCAGTACCAGGCCGCGTACGTGGTGGTCACGGTGTTTGTGCTCTGAGAATTTGTTGAGCATCGGGAGGACGAAAGCGGCAGTCTTGCCGGTCCCCGTTTGTGCCAGCCCCACGACGTCGCGCCCCTGAAGGGCAACCGGGATGGCGCGTGATTGGATTTCTGTTGGTGTGGTGAACCCCGTCGCGGTGGTCCCCTGCACTACACGGTCGTTGAGACCGAGGGTTGAAAAAGACATATGAATCCTTTAAGGATGAAATGGAGAGACGCGATGCACAGCGATGGCAGTTTGAGGGAGAGCTCTGGGAACGAACAAATGGAGGGGTGTGGTGCCCGCCGGCGTTACCTACAATCCAGCACGTTCATCATCGGAGAACGGGTCTCGACAAAGTCCGCTTCCGAAATGATTGCTTCCGAAGGCGGGGCTGCTATTTGCAGCATTTATAAGATACGCATTCCTGAGGTCGATTCCTAATTCTAATTCGAGAAAGATCCGGAACGGAGCTGTCAACGGTCAGATGTCTTCGTTTCAGTCCAAATAGGGGAAAAAGTCCCGCCCCATCACACCCGACCCCACACTTGATTGGGAAGGTGTACGCTCAAACGGTATCGGACGCTTCCAGTTTGTCCGGCCCGGTTTCTTTCCTCTTCCTCCAATTCTCCCATATCGAGTTGGGGGCATAGAGAAAAAAAAGGACCAGAACGAAGACCGGGAAGGTGTCAAGTCCCACCGCGTAGAGAGCCCCGAGCGCAAACATCAGGAAATGGAGCTTCAGCATCGCACGGTAGGGTTCAAAGCTGTTTGTAGGGGGAACAGCCTTCAGGACTCTCCTGGAGTCATGGATGATGTTGATCAACGCGAACATCCAGTATTGGGAGCTCGTAATCCGAAGGATGTCGGGAATCGTGGCCGAAGTGACTCCCGTCCATGTCAGCTTCCCGACGTACACGCGGTCCGGCTGAGGGAGAAGAGGGAAGAAAAGATCGAGCATGGCGGCATAGAAATAGTGGAACGCCCCGAAATGGAGTGTAAAGAAAGCAAGACCCAGAAGCCCGCCCAAGAGGGAAAGGGTTCGTTCGACCGGGTGCTTTCCTGCTTGAAAGACCGGACTTCCATACCCGACGAGCGCTATGCTGGCTCCCATCGCCAGGCTTGTGAACCAGAACCCCCAGATCAGATCGGCCGTCGACCAGCCGAAATACCCCGCAAGAGCCAGGCTTCCAAGGAACGCCCCTGCATCGATGACGACAGCCCGGATGTTCATCGAAGGTTCGTGTTGATGGGTCGGTTGCATACCGGATCTTTGTTTATGGAATGTCAAATTCAGGAAAATGCTGCTTAATGTAGCTGAATCCAGGGACTGGTGCAAATCTCTCTCCCCCTTCGTTTAACTATTTCGGTTTGGCTGCATCTAATCCCCACGAGCACTTTATGTCTGAATTCCGCGATGGTGCAAGAAAAACACCCGATCGGTTGTCTAATGAAGATAGCGTAGACAGGGTAAAACTCGATTGCAGACGAAGAACAAGCGGGCGGACACTCCGCCAACCGATATCGCATTGAAACCGGCCTCCTCTTCGGATGCTCCCTCGTTCGCGGACCTCCACCGCGACCATTCCCGCCGCATCCTCGCACTTATCCACCATCTCGTCCTGAACGAGGAAACAGCCCGCGACCTGATGCAGGAAGTATTCATCAAGGTGTACGAGAACCTCGAAGATTTTCGCGGGGAGTCGCAGATCTACACATGGATCCACCGTATCGCGCTCAACCACACTCTCAATTTTCTCAAGCGTGAGAAAAGACGTCGGCTTCTGGGCTTTCTCGATAGAAACCTTCTCGATGTGATCAGGGAAGATGGGGATCTTGCGGAAGTTCCCTCTCCCTTGTCGTCATCCTCTCCCGACGCGATTCTCGAGCAGACCGAGCGCGATCGGATTGTCCGGAGCGCCCTTGAGTCCCTCCCCCCAAAGTACCGGATCCCCTTTTTGCTCCACCGCTTTGAGGAAATGAGCTACCAGGAGATTGCGAAGGCGCTCGATGTAAGTCTGAGCGCTGTGGAAACACGCATCCACAGGGCCAAAAGGATGCTGATCGGAAAATTGGAACCATGGTTGAAAGATCTTTGAGCTTCTTTGCAAGTTTTTGTCTTTGGGGCTGTCTAACCCTGTAAGAACCCGAAAAGGTCGAAAATGAACCATCATCAAATGAAATCGTTGTTTCTCCGTTATTCGGAAGGAAAGCTTGCCGACGAGGAGAGGTTGTCCGTGGAAGGGCACCTGGCCGGCTGCTCCGATTGCAGGCAATACTACGAATGGCTCTCGGATGTGCTCAGCCCCAAGGGGAGGTTCGAACTTCCGCAACTTGAGCCCGATCCGTTCCTTCCGACCCGCGTTGCTGCGCTTGTCGGGGAGCGAAGAAGAAAAGATGCACGCCATCCACTTCTCGCAGCGACGCGCGTATCATTTGCAGCGGCTCTGCTAATGGGAGCCGTCACACTCGGCATCTATCTTGGGGATGGTCTGGCTCCGTCGCAACAGTATCCGCAGGGGAGTGATGAGGTTCTCTCCTCCTACTACGAGGCGATAGCGCAGGAAGGGTTCGCGACGTCCTGGACGTCCGTCATCGAACCCGACGGGAGGAACGATCAATGAAAACAAAAGTATTGGTCGGTGTGCTCTTGTTCCTGATCGTCGTCAATCTTGCTTCCATCGGGACCTATCTCTATCAACGGTACACCTCGCCGCCGGATCGCGGAATGGGATTCCAGCCGGGGGGGATGGGGGGACCGATGTTCGAGCGCAGAGAGTCGCCGATGATGCAACTCAGTGCGGAGCAGCGGCAACAGATGATGGAACTCTTCCAGGCGTTTCATGAGGAGACGGGGGAAATTCACCAGATGATCCGCTCGTTGGAGGACCAGACGTTCGATCTGATGCAGCAGGAAAGCGTGCCGATGGAAGCAGTCGATGGAAACTTGCGACAGCTTGCCGCTCTCCGCCTCGAAATAAGCCGGAGAGCGACGCACAATCTGATCAAGGCAAAATCATTTCTCACCCCCGGGCAGCAGCGGATGTTCTACGGGGCTATCACGCAGGCGAGGCCGCGGTCCGGTTCAGGGGGTCCGATGGGGGGGGGACCGTTTGGAGGACGGCGCGGGCCGGGGTTCAGAGGTCCGGATTCATTACGATAACTCAGTATTCTACTTCACTTATCATTCAGGAGAAATAATCATGAAACGAACAACATCGATTGCAATCGCGATCAGTGCCGTACTGATGGCAGGAACTTTGATCGCACAGCCGGGTCCCGGAATGGGCCGCAAGATGCAGGGCGGGCCGATGATGCGTGGTGGTGAGATGCAGGCCCAGCGCGGCCCGGGAATGATGGGAATGCTCAATCTCACGGATGAGCAACGCACAAAGGTTGAGGATCTGATGACCCAGCATCAGCGCGAAGCCATTCCCGTGCACGCACAGTTGCAGAAGCTCCAGGCTGACCTGAAGCTCGAAATCACAGCCGACAAATACGATGCGGGCAAGGTGAAGGGGATCCTGTCCGAAGTCTCCAAACTGACGTCCGACATGGCCTCAAAGCGCATTGCGCACCAACGCGCAATCCGGGATCTCTTAACGCCCGAACAGCGAAAGCAGTTTGATCGTCACATCCTGGCCGGCCCGCAGGGTGGCCAATTCCGCCGTGGGGGATTTGGTGGCCCGATGCATGGCGGTCGAGGTCAAATGGGTGGGATGCGGCAACGGCGCGAATTCTGAGCGTACCTCAAGAAAGGATTGCAGGGAAGCAGCAATGAAACACATCATTGAATCACGCCCAGTCAGATTGTTTATCATTGTTCTGCTCTTCGGAACGATCTTTGAAGGGTGCGGCACGACGGAGTTTGCGAGCAGGTGGAACGAGAAGTCGATCCACATCGATGCCGACTTGAGCGACTGGGCGGATTCAACGGTATTCGTGGAGGAGAAGAACATTCGTGTGGGTATCACCAACGATAACGACTTTCTGTATGTAGCGCTCTTTGCAACGGACACTGAGCTCGCCCGCGGGATTATCGTGCGGGGATTGACCCTCTGGTTCGACCCGAACGGGGGCGAAAGGGAGACCTTCGGTCTACGCTACCCAATCGGGATGATGGAACGGGGAATGGATGTGCTCCCGCGTGGCCGACGTAGCGATCCCGATCCGGATTCGTCGGGTCGTTTTTCGCGGCCGACGTTGTGCGAGTTTGAATTCCTCGGTCCTGATGAAAGGGATCGGCAGCGTGTGGGAACAGTAGCCGGGAAGGGGGTGGAGGTGGAACTGCGTTCATCCCGCGAGGGGTTTATCTACGAAGCAAAAATTCCTTTGCGGTACTCTTTGGAGCATCCGTACGCTCTCGAGACCAGGGCGGGAGAGACAATCGGGTTTGGCGTCGAACTCGGATCCGGGTTTCAGGGGAGGCCCGGAGGAGCCGGGATGGGAGTACCTGGGGGTGACGGTGGGATGGGACGTCCCGGTGGTGGACGAGGCGGAGGAAGAGGAGGCGGCCGCATGCCTGCCGGCGGACCCGCTGGTGGGGGAAGGGTGGAGCCGATCGACTTCTGGTTTTCTGTGCAGCTTGCAGGTTCGGCAATGCGATAGATGCTTAACACAACCAACGTAAACCATTCATTGAAAAAGGAGTGCTGTCATGAAGAACAAGTGGAGTTGGAGAGTTCTTGTTGTCGGTCTCGTCTTGATGGGAGTCGTTGCAGGCTGTTCAGATGCAAGCGTCCCCGTCGATGACCGGGCTTTGATGGAAGCAACGAATGCTGTCGCGAGTGTCAACTCCGGTGTCGAATCGTTGACTTCGGACGGAGTCGTGCTCGATGGAACCAGGGCATTGTTTTCCCTGGGTTGGCAGGAACGGTTTCATCCAGGCGCGCAAACGAACACGCTGGTTGGCAACGCGATGGCCGTTGGCATCGGTGAGCGCGATACCAATCTTCGGCCTATCCTGAGAAGCAGTATCGACCTGGGTACCGTAACACTGGCCTATGCGGGAAACAGCGTCGAATTGAGGAAGCACGCGTCACCCAAAGGGAGAGTGGTGTATACTCTCCGAAGCCGCCCCAGGGATGAAGCATCCATTCTTCTCGATTTTGTTCCTAACACCGTGTATGAATTTTCAGCATCAGGGTCGGCGGACTTCAGCGCAGCGAAGATCTCCGTAACGACTCCGGCTGCGTTGCTTGGTATCACGAGTCACACCCATGAACAAGTGATTGGGGCTTCGGACGAGCTTACGCTGGTGTGGAGCGGCGGGAAGCAAAATCAAGGTGTTGCCATCGTTCTTGGTCCCGCACGCGGTCAAAAGTCCGGTGACGAAATGGGGATTCGCGGTCCGCGCGGAGGTGGTGGCCAAGGGGGCGGCGATGCAAGGCGAGGTCCCCACGGTCCGGGGAATCTCGGTGCAGGAGTGGGTGAGTTGGAGATGGCGAAGCATGTCATCATCAAACTTGAAACGAATCCCGGAACCTACACGATCCCCTCGGCAACACTGCAGGAGGTCGTATCCCAATCGACAAACGGATGGGTCGTGTGCGGCGTGACACAAATTGATGGGACGACGGCAGACCATGATGGAGGAAAGATTCAGGCAATCCTGCGGGATGGTGCGCGTGTGTTATTGAAGGCGGAATAATCTCGCTCTACGTTCCATCAAGAAAAGTACAGAGAAAGCCGGACGATCGTCCGGCTTTCCCATTGTACGTGGGACGTGAACGAAGGGAAGGTGAAAAAAAGAAAGGCCGGATCGAGAGTCCGGCCTTCGTCGTTTCAGCACCCCTGGTTGGTTTACTCCTGTTTCAACTTCCTCGATGCAATGGAGTAGAAGATGACAAACGCGAGACCGCCGAAGATGAGCATGCTCGCAGGGTACACAGAGTCGCTCATGTAGTACGACCGGTCAAGGAAGGTGGCAACCATCAGGCCTATCCCGACGAACATCAGGACCATGCCCCACTTCAGACTGGTAAGCGGATTTGTCTTCAGGAAGTCAGAGAGCGACTTCCCTTTGAAGTCGGCCGGGCTCACGCCTTTTTCGATCATTGCCATACGCTCCTTATGTCTGGTTTCCAGATATTTGTAGATAATCAACGCGGTCGATCCGAAGATGATGAAGACGACCAAGATCGGTTCCATAGGTTATTCCTTTCCGTGACTGTTCTGTATCGTATTGCTGTTGGTATGCTGCTTTAGTAACTTTGACCTGCGTTCCGGGGCAAAGGTTACAGGTCGAGATTCCCGAAGGAGAAATTCTTTCTTTATTCCATTTTGCAAACCTTTGTGTCTTCGTGTCTTGGTGGCAATACTTTTCGACCAGGTCTCTAGTGTCCTAGTGGCAAAAAACGGGTGTTTTCTTGATATACTGTCCGCGGCTTTTCGGGTTATTCACAGGCGTTTTGTAACTTTTAGCCGGAAAACCGGGTCAAAGAGAGTGTTCATAAACTCGATACCTGAATGCATGACAGGGACCATTCCATAGTCACCCGGGTACTGGCAGGGGAAAAGCGCGCCTACGCCGAGCTGGTTGACCGCCATAAGGACAAGGCGATGACGCTCGCCATGCGGATGCTCAAGAACCGCGAGGATGCGGAAGAAGCCTTGCAGGATGCGTTCGTGCGGGCGTTCCATGCCTTGCCCCGTTTTGAATGGAAGTCGAGTTTCTCCACATGGTTTTACCGGATCGTCTATAATGTCTGCGCCTCCGCCCTGGCCAGAAAGGGAGGGCCGTCGCACCAGTCGCTCGATGAGGAGACCGGGGGAGAAAATTTTGATCCGCCCTCTGATCTTCTCCTCCCCGACGCAGCGTATGAATCGGTGGAGTTTTCCAGGATCGTGCGGGAAGAAGTGGACCGCCTCCCCTCCATGTATGGACCGGTCTTCACGCTGTTCGTGATGCAGGAGATGAGCTACGAGGAAATTGTCGATGTGACGGGACTTTCCCTGAGTGCGGTCAAAGTGCGCTTGTTCCGCGCTCGGGCGTTGTTGCGTGATACCGTTGCGAAACGTCTGGGGAACGAGGTCGTAGAGCTGCATAAGGAAGGAGTTCAGGGGTCATGATGAATCATCTATCGAACAATGATATTTACTCGCTCATCGACGGGATGATGCTCAACGGGGAGCGCTCCCGGGTTCTGGCGCACCTGGAAGGGTGCGAACGGTGCCGGAGAGAGATCGCATTCCATCGGTCGGCAACCCGGGCGGTGCGTGAGACGCCGCCGGTCAAACTCTCTTCCCGTTTCACGGAACGGGTGATGACCATGATCGTTCCACGCGATCAGGCGGCATGGCTCCGGTGGACACTCAACAATGCGGGGAATATTTTCGGGATGATCCTTGTGCTGACCGTGATAGGTTATTTCCTGACAACCCCGACACTGTTCACGGATCAACCGTCGGGCAGTTCTGAGAAGCTGACGCAAACGTTTCAGACCTACCAGGGTTTGTATGGTCAGGCGAAGACCTTCCTCACGGATCAAGTGAACAGGCTGAAGCCAACTCCGTCCACCGCTTCCGCACCCACAGCCGTGAGTGGTAAGATTCTCGCGATGATCATCTTGTCCCTGCTCGTGCTGTTCGGACTCGACCGGTTCGTGTTCCAGCGAATCTCAAGGGTGAGAACGCGATAACGTACCCGCGGGCCGGAGAAACTCCCGGCCCGCGTTGTTGATCCCCCGCTGCACCCACTTTCCTCTTTTGTTTCACTCCATTTTCCTCTATATTGGCTGCGCCATGACGGCTTAGAAAGGCAGTGAATCGTGTCGCAGCAGATCAATATCCTCTTCATCGGTGACATTAACGGGAAACCGGGACTGAACATCGTCTCGAAAATGCTGAAGCAGTACTTGCAGAAGTACGAAATCGACTTCTGCGTGGCGAACGGCGAGAACACGGATGAGGGAAAAAGCATTACGGAGGACCAGGCCCGCGTCCTATTTGATCTCGGCGTGCATGTCATTACCTCCGGCAACCATATCTGGGATAACTGGAAGGTGAAGGCTCTTCTTGCGAAGGAGAAGCACATCCTTCGCCCCCTCAACTATCCCAAGGGGAACCCGGGATACGGATTTGCCGTGTATGACCTGAAGGAGAGGGGGCAGGTCGGTGTCATCAACCTGCAGGGGCGCACCTATATGCAGCCGCTCGACGACCCGTTCGAAACCGCCGATTGGGCCGTCAGCAAAATCGAACAACAAACAAAGGTCATCCTGCTCGATCTGCATGCCGAGGCAACGGCAGAGAAGGTGGCCATGGGTTGGCACCTCGATGGTCGGATCAGCGCTCTGGTCGGCACCCATACCCATATCCCGACCGCCGATGCCCGCATCCTCCCGAAAGGGACGGCCTACATCACGGATGTCGGAATGACGGGACCGTACGACTCGGTGATCGGGATGAAGAAAGAGATTGCCATCAAACGGTTCCAGCACCAGACGCCGTACAAATTCGAGCTTGCGGAACACGACGTTCGGATGTGCGCGGTCGTGATTCAGGTCGACAAAGAGACGGGGAAGGCAAGTTCCATCGAACAGGTCATCTTTCCCTCGTTTATCTAAGGTCCCCATGCCGGCAAAAATCATCGACGGAAAGGCCATAGCAGCGCAGATTCGGGAAGAGGTCCGACAAGGGACTGTGAAGTTGAAGGCGGAGAAAGGCTTTGTTCCAGGACTTGCGTTCATCCTTGTCGGAGAAAACCCCGCCTCCCAGGTGTACGTGAAGATGAAGGGAAAGGCGTGTGAGGAAGCAGGTTTCTATTCGGTCACTGAGCGCATGCCGGCGACGGTCTCCGAAAAAGACCTGCTTGCCAAAGTTGCCCAATTCAAC
>DKJQ01000095.1:0-3272 GCA_002454845.1 Ignavibacteria bacterium UBA6688 | reverse complement strand
GAAGGATGTCGACGGCTTTCATCCGATGAGCATCGGCAAGCTGGTCATCGGCATCGACACCTTCAAATCATGCACACCCGCCGGGATCCAGGAGCTTTTGATTCGGAGCGGAAACGATCCCTCAGGAAAGCACGTGGTGGTGGTCGGCCGCAGCAATATTGTCGGCAAGCCGGTCGCGAATATCCTGCTGCAAAAACAGGCGGGGGCGAATGCCGTCGTGACCGTTGCCCACACCGGCGCAAAGGATCTTCTTCCGTACACGAAGTCGGCGGATATCCTCATCGTTGCAGTGGGAAAGGCAGAGGTCATTACGGGCGCGATGCTGAAGGAGGGAGCCGTGGTGATCGACGTCGGCATCAACCGCGTCGAGGACCCTTCAGCGAAAAGCGGGTATCGTATTGTCGGAGATGTCCATTTCGCCTCTGCTTCCAAAGTCGCGGGCGCCATCACCCCTGTGCCCGGCGGCGTCGGACCTATGACCATTGCCATGCTGTTGAGCAATACCCTGAAGGCCGCGAAGAAAATCGGCACCCCCTCCTGAATGGTATGAAACCGATCCTCGTATGGTTCCGTCGGGACCTCCGTGTCGACGATCATGCCGCGTTGTATCACGCTGCAAGGACAGGCGCTCCGCTGGTTCCTCTCTTTATCTTTGACACGAACCTGATCAGGAGATTGCCGAGCGATGGCGCGGTTTTCGATTTTCAGGCTGAGGCCCTTCGCGACCTCGGGAAGAACCTCCGCGCACTGGGAGGAGCTTTGACCACCAGGCGCGGCAGCGTCCTTGAAGTCCATCGCAGGATCCTCCACGAACTCCAACCCGCCGCGTTATACTACAACCGCGATTATGAACCCGTCGCAACGGAACGCGATCGGCGCGTCGACCAACTCTACCGGTCAGCGGGAGTCGAGGTGAGAACGTTCAAGGACAGCGTTCTCCATGAACCCTCGGAGGTCTTAACGGGATCGGGGCGTCCCTACGTTGTCTTTACCCCCTTTTCAAACACGTGGAAAAAGTTGTCCCACCCCTCCCCCCTGGGAAAGCCGCAACATATCATTCCTTTTCCCCTTCCCTCCGCTGGGATTCTCGGTTCCAGCGAGTTGCGCAAGAAGGTCCTTATCGTCGAACCTGTGGCTGAGGGAGGAGAGCAAATGGCCTTACGTCGATGGAACCGGTTCCTTCAAACATCGCTCGATGTCTATGCCCGTGGTCGTGACCTTCCGGGGGCCG
Source organism: Ignavibacteria bacterium UBA6688 (assembly GCA_002454845.1). GTDB lineage: Bacteria > Bacteroidota > Ignavibacteria > UBA10030 > UBA10030 > UBA6688. The sequence goes on along the minus strand of DKJQ01000095.1, from coordinate 2,041 downwards.
ACGGAACGAGCAAGCTTTCTCCCTCTCTTCGCTTCGGCTGTATCTCCCCGCGGCGCGTGCTGGATGATTGCCTGAAGGTCTTGGAAGAAGCAAGCCCGGACATCCGGGCATCCATCGGAAAATTTGTAGATGAGCTGATCTGGCGCGAGTTTTACCAGGCGGTGTTGTTTCATCTTCCAAGACTTCGCGAGTCGAACTATCGTGAAGAGTTCGAAAAAATGCCCTGGAAGTTCGACGAAAAGAAATTCAAGGCGTGGAAGGAGGGACGCACCGGGTATCCGCTTGTCGACGCCGGCATGCGACAGCTCAACCGGACCGGCTGGATGCACAACCGGGTTCGAATGGTCGTCGCCTCATTTCTGACAAAAGATTTGATGCACGACTGGAGGCTGGGGGAGGGATACTTTGAGGAGAAATTGATGGATATCGAGACGGCTTCGAACAACGGCGGCTGGCAATGGTCGGCGGCGACCGGCGTTGATCCGAAGCCGTTGCGGATTTTCAATCCGACCCTGCAGTCAGAACGGTACGATCCCGAAGGCAACTACATCCGGGAATTCGTCCCAGAACTGAGGAAGGTCCCGGCCAAATTCATCCACGCGCCCTCCGCCATTCCCCCGACGCTCCAGAAAGAGCTGGGCGTTCTGGTCGGAAAGGACTATCCTCTCCCCATCGTGCATCACGCCGAAGCTTCCGCAAGATACAAGGAACAATTCCGGAGAGTGAAGGAGAAATACAGGAGCTGAGCCCTCTCATCTTCCTCTCTGGAAACGGAGTTCCATCGGTTCCTTCCACACCCCTTCCCACCGGTCAGGCAATTCTTTGCCTCCCTCCAGCGTAAATCCGAGAAGCTTCAGGGTGCGGAGATGAACAACCGGTTTTCCCGGACTTTCTCTCCCGTCGATCGCCGAGCAACGAAAGAGCGCCGTGTGACCATCCGCTCCGAAAGTGAGGGAAAGGGAAACGGGACCGAACTCCGTGAAAGAATTCTGGAGGGCATTGGCGGTACCCGGCTTCATCCAGGCCTCCGGTACGCCGGCCAGGAGCTCGAGGTCATTCCCCCGCTCCTGTGCCAGCAAGTTCCGGACAAAATGAACGAACACAGCGCTCGCTTCCGCGTTCGATGCATCTCCGGTTGTTCCCGCCCCGACATCCTTCGTCAATTGCTCTTCAACCCAGGTGCCAACCGGTGAAGCATGGTTTGCGTAGGCAAAGAGCAGGTCAAGAGCCTTCTCCGTGTTTCCCCGCAGAAGATGCGTCATCCCATGAATACCCCCCATCCATGGCCAGACGCCGTTGGTGAGCCAGCCGGTGTTGATGGCCAGCCCCTGTTTCGTGCTTCCATCGAGGAGGTTGAGATTACTCTCGAGAACGTTGTCGAGAAGGGGAGTGGGATGATGAAAAAACTTTCCGTACTTGAAAGCGAACAACAGCCCGTATTGACCCAACTGTGGAATTTTTGGATTCCGTTGGCCAATGCCGACCGGAAGAAAGAGTCGTCCCTGTGAATCATGCTGGAGGTCGCGCCGGGCGGCGTTCTCAAATGCAACGGCAAATTTCTCCAAGAGCGCCGTCCACTGCTCCGCTTCATCCTTCTTGTCGAGCCATCGCGCCGCCTGAGAAGCATGTTCGAGAGCAACCATGGCCCACCAGACGCTCCCGTAATCGGCCATCGGCTCGGCGATGCCGCCATCCACGAACCCTTTCGGCATAAGGCCAAAGTGGGGGGATGAAGAATCGGCCAGCGTCTCGTTGCGGGTTTCTTCAATCCATCGGACACCTTCCCGCACCACATCCCAATGTGCCCTGAGCCAGAGCTTGTTCCCCGCAGACCGGGCGTAGAAACACATGCCCGCGACAAAAATAGGGGTTTCGGTCAATGAGAGCGTTGGGACCATCACCCTCAGATGTCCGTTCGGAAGCTGGTAGCGGAATGCCCCTTCGAGGTACTCCCGCATACTCGCGGTGTCCCCGGCAGCCAGTACCGCCGTCCCTGTCAGCAACACATCCCCGATCCAAAGTCCTCGGTATACGGTCGGTC
>DKJQ01000230.1:2325-5724 GCA_002454845.1 Ignavibacteria bacterium UBA6688 | reverse complement strand
GCACTTGCTCATTGAATGCAGCAATCTGTAATCTGCAATCTGCAATCTGTTTTCTGCATCCTGCCATCTGTATTCTGCCTACCCATGCTCTTTCTTACTCGTACCGTAGTGCTTCAACAGGATTTGCAAGCGCCGCCTTGATGGCCTGAAAACTGACCGTCAGCAGAGCGATCAGGAGCGCTGCTCCCCCCACTAAAGCAAACACCCCCCAGCCGATCTCGACCCGATAGGAAAAGTCCTGCAACCAGCGATTCATCGCGTAGTAGGCGACGGGCCAGGCAATGACGTTGGCCACGAGCACCAGTTTGATGAAATCCAACGAGAGCAGCCGGACGATACCGGAAACCGACGCGCCGAGGACTTTTCGTACACCGATCTCCTTGGTTCGCACCTCGGCCGCAAACGCGGCAAGTCCCAGCAACCCGAGGCAGGCAATGATAATCGTCAAACCCGCGGCAATGCTGAAGATTTTTCCGGATCGTCGATCCTGCTGGTAGAAATCCTCAAGCCGCTCGTCGAGAAAATTGAATTCAAACGGGGTGACCGTATCGAATTGCTCATGCACCCGCTGCAGGTCGGAAAGCGTTTGTGAGATGTTCGCCGTGTTGATCCGGCAGGTAAAATAGTCGATGAGTACAAACGGGTTGCTCCAGTGCCCCAGCACCAATGGACCGATGGTTTCGTGGAGGGACTGGAAATGAAAATCCTTCACGACGCCAACCACGCGCGCGCGGAAATTACGGACAGGTACAAGCAACTCTTTCTCTACTGCCTGGTCCCAGCCCAAGGCGCGCGCAGCCGCTTCATTAATGATGATCGCAGTGGTATCCGTCCCCATCTCGCTTGAGAGATTCCTCCCCTGCGCCAGCCCTATCTCAAACGTCTTCAGGAACTGCTCATCAATCGCCATGAAGGAGAACGCCTGAGTGTTTCTCTCCGGACCGTCCGCCGGAACAGCCTGAATTTGTGTAATGTTCTTCCACTCCCCGGGGACGCGCGAGGAAACTGAGACACTCCGGACCGAGGAAACGTTCGCCATCTCGTTCTTGATTGAGACGAAGTTCGCGCGTGCACCCCCGCTGTTAATGTCGATCACAACAAGTCCGGACTGATTGAATCCCAGGTCTTTCCCCCGGATGTACTCAAGTTGGTTGAACGCGACGACCGTCGCAATCATCATGATAATAGAGAGACTGAATTGCACCACGACCAGACTTTTGCGCACCAGGGAGGAACCGGATCCGGCTTGGCTTTCCCCCTTGAACACAGCGAGAGGACTCAACCGCGAAAGATATAATGCGGGGTAGCTGCCGGAACCGACGCCGACAAGTATCACCAATGCGACGAAGGCCAAGGTGAGGCCCGCGTGGGATGTCCAATCAAGGGCGAGTTCCTTATCGGCCAGCGCGTTGAAACCCGGCAGGGACAATTCCACCAGCAGGATGGCAAGGAAAAAACTCAAGAGGGAGATGAGGATCGATTCGCTGAGAAATTGACCGATCACCTGGCTCTTAAGGGCTCCGGCCACCTTCCTCATGCCTACCTCTTTTCCCCGTTTCATGGACCGCGCGGTTGCAAGATTCGTATAATTGATGCAGGCAATAAGCAAGACAAAGAGCGCAATGGCGGAAATGATATAGACGGACGCGATCTCCGCCTTACGGCTGTTCCGGTCAACCTCGAGAGCGGCCGAACCAAAATGGATATCCCTGAGAGGTTGAAAAGCAAGTGTACGCGACTCTTTCGGTGCGTCCCCCCGGTGCTTTCGTACAAGAGCCTCAAGTCTCGCATTCAACTCCCCGACCGGAATGTCGTCCTTTGTCCGGACATAGGTAATAAACCCGTCCGAATCCCAGGAGTTGATAAAGCGATTGAAGCCTGGATTTGCCTCCAGGGTCGCAAACGAAAGCAGCATGCTGAAATCGAGATGGGAATTCTTCGGCGGGTCTTGCAGGACCCCGGTGACCTTGAAATCACCGAAGCGGTCGGTTGAGAGAATCTTGCCAACCGCGTTCTCGCTCCCGAAATATTTGCCCGACGCGCTTTCCGTCAACACTACGGTACGTGGTTCCGTAAGAGCGGTCTGCGGGTTTCCCTGGATCAATGGAAAGTCAAACAGGTCGAAAAAACCGGATTCGACAAAGAGATGATTCCCCTCATAGAAACTGTTTGCGCCGTATTTTACAGCCATCCTCCCGATCCCCGACCGGTCGCGCATCCGGACCATGCCGGCAACCCCCGGAACCTCGGCAAGGAGCGCCGGTCCGATGGGCCCCATCGTGACAGCGAACGACCGGGCTGCCCCGTCCGGTGCTTGCCGCGTCTCCGTTATCCGAAAAATGCGGTCGGCGTTTTCATGGAATGCATCAAAGCGGAGCTCGTCCTGAACATGGAGGAGAATGACGATGCAGCAGGCAAGCCCGATGGCGAGCCCGACAATGTTGATCGCCGAGTAGCTCTTATGCTTGAGCAGATTGCGGAAAGCAATTTTGAGATAGTTGGAGAACATGGGGAAAACGCTCCTTTGAAATTCAGAAAATGGTTGCGTTCAACAGTCTGTATTCTGCTTTTGCCACCCGTCCATCATTTGTCCCACATCGCTCTATCGCGCTTGCGGGATTTGGGGCCCCCTTACTATTCGTATCGGAGTGCTTCAACAGGATTGGCAGAGGCCGATTTCAGCGCCCGCAGAACAACAATGATTCCAGCAAGGGAAAACACGATGAACAGTCCGCCCAACACAATGGGAGCCCCCAAAGTGATCTTGTAGGCAAAGGATTCCAGCAGCTTCCCGCCGATGAACAGGCTGAGGGGAATCGCTACCGCGGCCGCGACAAGAAGGAGAAGCAGCTCTTGTTTTGCGAACAACATCACAATCTGACGGATGGTGGCCCCCAAAACCTTCCTGATCCCGATTTCCTTCGTCCGTGACTCTGCGTTGAACGCGACAATTCCCAGGAGCCCCAAGAGCGAGATTGTGAGGGCCAACAACGCGAGGAAGCCGATGACCATCACCATGTCGGCAAAGAAATCATAGACCTCCTTCAGAATATCGTCAAAGAACCTGTACTCGAACGGGTGAGCGGGATCTATTCCCTTCCAACCTTTTTGAAGAAACGAGACTGTCCCCTCGGGGTCGTTGCCATGCACAGATACAAGAATGAACCGCCATGCATTCGGCCGGTAGGTCAGGAGCAGGGGACTCAGTTCGTACACCAACGGTTTATAGAGAAAGTTCTTCACGACACCTGCGATTTGCACCTGTGTGTTGTCTCCAAGGAAAAGCGTTTTTCCAACGACGTCCGCCGGACTGATGAACCCGTATTGCTCAACAAACTTTTGATTGACGATGACGCGGGACCTGTTGAGTCCGGGCGCCTCCTTTTCAAAATTCCTACC
>DKJQ01000230.1:0-2301 GCA_002454845.1 Ignavibacteria bacterium UBA6688 | reverse complement strand
CCCCGCCACAAGCTCCAGCCCAAGGTTCCCAAGATACCGTTCATCAATGCTGTAGTCGCGGACCGTCGTTTTTTCCCCGTCGGCCGTGAGTTGAATGTCGATCGAGCTGTCTTCCCAAGTCCCCATATGATGGGAAACCGCAGTATAGTCAATGACTTCCGGATGCTGCGCGACCATCTGGGCGACGATCTCGTATGAATTCCCTTGCAGAGGAATGCTGATGATATTGCTTCGGGCGAACCCGTAGTCAACGCTCCGGCTGAAAGTGAATTGTTCGTAAATCGTAATCACCACAATGACAAGCACCAACGACAGGACAAATTGGAATCCAAGAAGAATCTTCCTGAGCGTGACGCGGGAAAACACGTGAGTCGCTGCCATGCTTTTCAGTACGAGCACCGGACGGAACCCGGAGATGACCACCGCAGGGACAATACCGGCGAAGATACCCGTCACCAACGCCAGGGAGAAAAAGAGACTGTACGTGACGGCGTCTACTCCGAAGTCGAGGTTGAGCTCCGAAGTCATCTGTAAACCCTTAAACCCCGGAATGAGAAATAGCCTCAGGAATGTTTCCGCCACGGCAACGGCAAGAAGCAGGATCACGACAGACTCCACGAGAAACTGAAAAATCAGTTGTGTACGGTCGGCTCCCGTGACTTTGCGGATCCCCACTTCTTTGGCGCGTGAAAGTGACTTTGCGAGTGTAAGCCCGGTATAATTAAAGACCGCGGCAACTATTCCTATCGAGGCGAGGATGCCGATCACGAACAGAATATCCTTGGGCATCGCTCTCCCGAGGTTGTTGGAAAGCATGGGTCCCGGCGTAATCCCGGTCAACGGTTGAGCCTCGAATGAGTACCCGGCGTCCCGCGTTTCAAGGTCGAGATTGCCATAGTAGGTCTTGGGAATGGAAGCAAGCACAGGGTCCAAGACATCGACACTTTGCCCCTCTTTCAGCCGTACGTAATTGTAGGATGTATAATAGTTTTTCCAATTCGTGGTGGCAGGAAAAATCTTCTCTTCCTTTTCCAGCAACGGAAGAATGGCGGATGAGCCAAGGAAATCGAACTCAAAGTGAGTTTTTCCCGAAGGAGAGTGTACGACGCCGGTCACCGTGAAATCACCAATCCCTTTCAGGGTCAGTACTTTGCCGAGCGGCGACACCTGGCCAAAAATTTTCTCCGCCGTCTCTTCCGATACGAGCATGGCCTCCGGGGCAACAAGGGCTGTCTGTTTTGAACCTTCCGCCAGTTGAAACCCGAACACATCAAAGAATGACTCATCGGTGACAAATCCGCTCAGACTGATACTATTGGGCCCAACCATTGCCTCCCCCTGCAACCGGGTCAGACTTGCGACCGCTTCAACGGCGGGGCTTGATTCTTTCACAACGGCGCCAAGGGGTTGCGGCGAGGAGGCATAGGGTTCCGTTCCTCCGTCCTTCCGGTGCGCGACGGTATTGAGCCGGTAGACATTCTCCGGCGAAGGGTGAAACAGGTCAAAGCTGTTCTGGTCTCGTGCGATCACAATCACGAGCAAACAGAACGACAGGCTTAGCGCCAGGCCAAAAATATTGATAAAGGAAAAGAGCTTGTGTTTCCTCAGGGTTCGAAACGCAACTTTCAAATAGTTCGCGAGCATGAGGACTCCTTGAGAGAATGAAGAATTCAGGAACATCACTTGTTCCCACCCGCCTCCAACAACTGTAACCTGCGATGATCGACGCCATAAGGCCCCATCCCGTCGGGGAGGGATGTTCGCCTCGCACTATTATTCGTATCGCAAAGCTTCCACCGGGTTTGACCGTACGGCCCTTACGATTTGTCCACCGATGGCCAACAATGCCACGAGAAGCGCGGCCCCTCCCGCAAGAAGAAACGTAAGAAGGTCGATTTCAATCCGGTATGCGTACTGTTCGAGGAACCGGGTGGCCGCAAGGTAGGCAACAGGCCAGGCAATCATATTCCCAAGCAGAACAAGCCCGAGAAATTCTTTCGAAACCAAACGGACGATACCCGTCCCCGACGCCCCAAGGACTTTGCGGATCCCGATCTCCTTTGTCCGGGCCGCTACGGCAAGTGTGACCAACCCGATCAGGCCGAGGCAGGCGAGGAATACCGCGAAAACGGAGGAATACGATACGATCCTGCCCCATCGTATTTCTTCCTCATACTCTTTGCGAAAATCCTCGTCGAGGAACGTCGCATTGAAGGGAAGTCCGGGGGCCAATTCCCTCCAAACCGACCGGAGGTACTGAACTGTCGCCGGAATATTTTCCGGGGCGATCCGAATAAGGAG
>DKJQ01000193.1 GCA_002454845.1 Ignavibacteria bacterium UBA6688 | reverse complement strand
CGAGATAGCATCTCGCCCTACAGTTTTGGACGGTCTCTCGTGGAGTGGTGTTTCAATAACGATTGTAGAGTTTTCCAGCGACAATATTCGTCAACTCCTTGATCAGCTCCTTCTCGCCCGGCATGACATGGTCGCTTTGATGCCAGATCATCTCCTTCGGCTCCCGGGAGATTTCGAATAGCCGTGTAGCGGACTCGGCGGGGAAAAACGAATCCCCCTTCCCGTTAATTATCAACAGAGGGCGGGGAGAGAGATGGAGGATATATTTTGAAGGCTCAAACGGCGCAAGGATCGCTCCCCCCAGCCACCCCGCAAGCCAGGCGGGCATGGTCGTCCCCCACCGTTTCGCGTTGTGAGCGATCACGAGCGAAAGATCGGCGCCCCCCTGAACAACAACGAGCCGCGTAATCCTCGGATCGATCACCGCGGCCGGGATGGCGGCAAATGATCCAAAGCTTACCGTGATCATCGAGATATCGGACCGGTCCACCTCACGCCGCCCGTAGAGCCAGTCGACACAGTTCATCAGGAGCGGGACCGTCCTGAATCCCATCGCCCGTAAACGAAATGTCGTGTTGATTGCGGCAAACCCCGCGAAGTCCCAATCCCCTTCAAACGGATAGTCCACGCCGAGAAGAATGACGTTCTCCCTCCCCTCGATCATGTCGACAACCTCCTTCCCCGTCTCAATCCCGACGGCCAAGATCGCCACAGGAAACGGTCCGGTTCCTTTCGGCATCCGTAACCGTCCGGAAAGGGAATCGTTCCTGGAGGAGTGGAGAAGAAAGTCGAACGTCATCGTCGTGTTGGTTTGCTCCACCAGGCGGAGATCCATCGCCGTCACCGATCCCTTCCGGTCCAGAAAGCCGTCACGGAAATTGTAAAAGCTTTGACCGCGGGTTTCCGCTGGTTGGAAAAAGAATGCCACGGAGACACAGAGGACACAGAGATGAATTGACATGACAGATGGATATAGTAATTGAAAGAGGGCTGACGATGGACACAAAGTAACGTTCTCAGTGGAAAAAAACAAAGCGCATTGAGATTGGCGTGGAGATTCTGTACGTTAAGCCGTGAAAGCATTGCTGAAACGAACCTTTCCATGGCTCCGCAAGATCCTGGTCGCGGCAATCGCAGCGATCGGGGTCTGGACACTGATCCTTATGATCTTCGAAAACCAGTTTATTTTCTTCCCCTCAAAGTATCCGGACGGGATTTATCAAAACTCCCACACCATTCCAAATATCCGGGATTGTTGGATCAAGACGGAAGACGGGATAATGCTGCACGGATGGTTTGCTCCTGCCGATAGTCCGGTCGCCACTCTGATCATGTCGCACGGCAATGCCGGGAACCTCTCTCACAGGCTCTACCTGGTTCGAGCTCTCCAGAGGAGGGATTTCAACGTCCTCATCTATGATTACCGGGGATATGGGAGAAGTGAAGGTTCGCCCGATGAAGCAGGAATTTATTCGGATGGCCGTGCGGCATTCGATTACGCCCTCACCCAACCCGACATCGATCCTCACCGGATCATCCTCTGGGGATCCAGCCTCGGCGGCGCTGTTGCCGTCGATGTTGCCACACAGCGTCCCGCTGCCGGAATGATCCTCGAAGCGACGTTTTCTTCCGCAAAGGACGTTGCGCGGATCGCTTATCCTTTTCTTCCGGTCCATTTTTTCCTCAAGACACGACTGAACTCCGTTGAGAAGATCAAGGGGGTCAGGATACCTCTGTTGATGTTGCATGGGAACCGCGATTCGATCATCCCCATCGGCCTGGGACGAAAACTCTATGATGCCGCCGATGGCTCGAAAGAGTTTTACACTATTGAGGGGGCCGACCACAACGACACCTGGCTCGTCGGCGGAGAGGCTTATTTCGACGCCATAAGGCGGTTCTCGCTGACCCTTTTCCCTCCTGCAAAAAAAGACAGATAAGTCGACAGTATCGCAGAACACTGTCCCGATTCGTCTTTTCCCTCCATCCATTTCGAAGAATTGTCCTCCCACCGGGTAACCTTTTTCCCCTTATGCAGTCTAAAGGGGAGACGTCCCGTATGGGCTTGGGCCAAACTACGCTCTCACCGCCCGAGAGATTTTTGAACGGAAAGGGTGAAACGCGTAACCTTTCACCCAGGGGGGCGTATGGTACCCATCCTCAACGCGGGACAACCCTCTCAGAATTAATCATCTTACGGACATGACTATGAAGAAGAAAATACTTCTTTCCACAACCGGCATTGTCGTCATCGGCGCTGCGGCCTTTGTTTTTTTCGGAAGCTCGGAGTCGTCCAACGACACTCAACTCCCGAAGGTGAAGGTGCAGAAAGCGACTATTGTCGACAAAGCTCTCGCGGTCGGCACCATCGAACCGGAGAATGAAATCTCCGTCAAATCGAAGGTCTCCGGTGTGGTGAACCGGATTTTTGCCGATGTTGGCACGTACGTGAGAGCCGGCCAGCCGATCCTCGAAGTGAAACCCGACCCGACACCGCTCGAGCTCGCCGACGGAAAACGCCAGGCTCAATTGGCGGAAGTGGACCTTGTCAACCTGCGGAAAGAACGGGTGCGGCAGGAGTCGCTGTTTAAAAGCAGCCTCATTTCAGCCAAAGAATATGAAGATTTCCAGAAAAAGTATGATGAGGCGGAACTCCGGTTGAAGATCGCCAACGAGAAGCTCGCCCTGATGGAAAGCGGAAAGGTCACGATCGGCGACACGCAGATCGAGTCCATTATCAAGGCACCCATCGATGGGTTCATTCTCAGCCGGACGGTAGAGGTGGGAGACCCGGTGACACCCCTCTCCTCTTTCCAGGAAGGAACCGTCCTGATGAAGATGGCAAACATGGAGCGGTTGATCTTCAAAGGGACGGTCGACGAGATCGACGTCGGCAAGATGAAGGAGGGAATGGAAGTGGAAATCAGGGTTGGCGCCCTCCCGAACGATACAGTGCATGGCACTCTGCGCAAGATCTGGCTGAAGGCGGAAAAGAAGGACAATGCGACCGTGTTTCCGATCGAGATCCTGATTCCGGGCGCGAAGAATACCGTCCTCCGCGCCGGTTACTCAGCCAACGCGAACATCATCATCAACAAGAAAACCGACGTCCTGACCATCCCGGAGCGCGTGGTAACGTTCCGCAACGATTCGGCCCTCGTGAAAGTGGCCATGGGGGTGGGGAAAGAAGAAGAACGCCTGATCAAAACCGGACTGAGCGACGCGATCAACGTCGAGGTGCTTGCCGGATTGAAGGAGGGTGAGGAAGTGTTCGAGAAGCCGGTGAAGAAGATTGAGTGAGACAATTGAAAATTAAAAAGGAAAAATGAAAAAGTAGGAAGTAGAAAGTAGGTAGATGGCAGTGTGCAGATTGCAGACGGCAGACTGCAGACAGCAGACTGCAGACGACAGATGGCGGTCAGCTAAAGCTGATTGCTGATCGCTGACTGCTGCGGGCAGGCCACCGAGAATAAACAACGGTATCAAGAGATTCATTTCATGGACAAGTTTCGGACTATCATAACGGAGTTTATCGTCGACTTGCAGGCGCAGAAGTTGCGGGCGTTCCTGACGATGTTCGGCATCATCTGGGGAACGGTGGCAATCGTGGTGCTCGTCGCGTTCGGGATGGGCTTCAAGCGTCAGATGGCGGTCAACATGCACGGCATTGGCGAGCAGATCGCAATCGTGTGGCCGGGCCGGACAACCAAACCGTGGCAGGGTTTCGGAACCGGCCGTCAACTGTCGTTCGTGGAGGACGATATCAAGCTGGTCCGGTCACGGGTTTCCAACATCAAGGCGATCAGTCCGGAATATTCACGCCGGACCGTCGCACGGGTGGGCGAGAACATCCTGAACCCCCTTGTGGCCGGTGTCTACCCCAACTACAGCGACATGCGCAACGTGATCTGCGATCTGGGGGGGCGTTTCATCAACCAACCGGACATCGAGCATCGGAAACGGGTCGCGTTCATCGGCGACAAGGTCAAGGAGTTTCTCTTCGGCCAAAGCGACGCGGTTGGCAAGATGATCTACATCGGCGAAGTCCCTTTCACCGTGATCGGCGTGATGCAGAAGAAGACTCAGAATTCCTCCTATAACGCCCGCGATCAGGACCGGATCTACATCCCGGCGTCGACTTACACATCGGTTTACGGCGCGTTCCGCGTGACGAACATCATTTATCAGATCGAGGACCCGACGCTGGGCGAACAGACCTCCGCCGATGTGCGCGCAGCTTTAAGCACACGCTACAAGTTCGACCCGACCGACAAGGATGCCGTCTGGATCTGGGACACAACAAGTTTCGACAAATTTATATTCTATTTTTTCCTCGGACTCAATATTTTCCTCGGGTTGATCGGGAGTTTCACGCTTGGGGTTGCCGGCGTCGGTGTTGCCAATATCATGTACATCGTTG
>DKJQ01000236.1:2375-8455 GCA_002454845.1 Ignavibacteria bacterium UBA6688 | reverse complement strand
TTCTAAATTCTACCATCATCAATGTCCACGCCGGCTGAGAGGCCGGCTTTTTGCATTTTGTGTGAACGATGGATCTGCCAGCTTCTCCCCTCCCTGTCTTGATCGGTCTTCCCGAAGCCAGAGGAAACCCGATCCCCTCGTCCAGGCCTTTTGAAACAACGCGCCGAATCATTTCTCCAGGGCGCTCTCGATGAGGGACTCCCTGGTTTCGCATGCTTGTGCCGCTTCCGCCGAAGCTGGTGTCGTTCCGAACAGCTTCAGACGCGTTGAGCGGGCAAACCAGACCAGAACAAGCATCACCGGAACCTCGATCAACGGTCCCACCACGGTGGCCAGGGCAACCGTTGGATTGAACGCCGTGATGGCGATGGCAATGGCGATCTCGAAATCACGCCCCGTTGCGTTAAACCCCACGGCCACCGCATCTTCATAGTTGAACCCCAGCTTCCATCCCACGAGGTACACCACCACGAACATCACCCAAAAGAAGAGCGTCATTGGGACTGCGAGCTCGAGGATAAGTCCGGGCCTTTCGACAATCAGGTCTCCCTTCAACGCGAACATGACAATCAACGTGAAGAGCAAGCCGACGATCGACAGCGTATCGAGCAGGGTCTTCACCTTCTTGAACCCCTCTTCACCATACCGTTTCACCCCGAAATAGCGCGTTGCAAGTCCAGCAACGAGCGGAAGGCCGAGATAGAGAAGCACGCTCTCACCAACGAGCCACACGTCAAAGTTCACGTCCCCGAGAAGCCAGTGGGCATAGACCGGGATCAGCAGCATCTGCAGGATGGAGTTGAGCGCCACGAGAATGATCGCCAGGGCGCTGTTGCCGAAGGAGAGAAAGGTGAAGACGATAACCATCGCGATGCAGGGAGCCAGGCCGTACAGGATTAGTCCGGTGTGGAAGTCAGACCCCGGTGTCAGGAACAAGTTGGCCAGGACGAGCATGAAGAAGGGGGCCACAGCAAAGTTGAAGAAGAGGACCACCAGCAGTTGCTTCGGCGACTTCACCGCCTTGCCGAGGTCGCCGAACCTGATATTCGTCATTGCAGGGTACATCATGAGGAAGAGACCGACGACCACGCCGAGGGCCAGCGTGTTCGGGAGCGAAAACTCGTACGTTCCCTGCACGATTGCCGAAAGCGCGTCAATGGGTGGAGTAAGGTCAAAGTTCGAGATGCCGTAGACGTTTCCAATACCGATACCGATCGCCATACTGACAATGACGAAGATGGGCAACAGCTTGAAGTTGTGCAATTTCTCGAGGAGCCGGAGGATGTTCATTGTTATGCCTTGGTGGGTGTTGTCGAAATACTCGTGAAGAAATCATGAAACCGTTGGCGAATCTCATCCCGGATTCTCCTGAATTCGGCCATGATCTCTTCCTCTGTTCCCGTTGCCTCCGCCGGATCGTCGAAGCCGATGTGAAGCCGATGCTTCACCTTCCCCGTGAAGACAGGGCAGGTTTCCTTCGCGTGGTCGCAGACGGTAATGACGTAGTCGAAGGGCTCGCCGATGAAGCGGTCCACGTTCTTCGGAAACGCTCCCTCGAGAGAAACACCCGCTTCTTTCATAACCTGGATGGCCTTCGGATGAACGCGAGAGGCAGGGTGGGTGCCCGCAGAATGGACCTCCAGCGATGGGTCAAACGATTTGAGAAACCACTCCGCCATCTGGCTACGGCAGGAGTTGCCGGTACAAAGGATGAGAATCTTCATTGAAGGAACCTGATGAATGATGGCTGGGACTCGATATGAAGCAAGCTACGCGAAAGATCTGTCATCCTCAACTCTAAAGACCCGTGTGGAAAGACCTTTATCACCTCATCTGCGCCACGAAGACAGGGGTCGAGGACGGAAAGAGTCCTGGTAACGGCACAAAATCTGACAGGTCTGGCAGACCTGTCAGGTTTTTTTACGGGAAGTTATAAGAGTTCGCCTCCAATTAATCCTGCTACGATCGAGAGGATCATAATGGTGAGGATATATCCTGTCGCCAGCATTCAGGGCTGCAACCCACTGATCGCATGAGTCCATCAAGGGCTTCTGAAGTTCGTTGAGCTTCGCGGTGTTCGGCTAACCAAGAAGTAGGTTTTCCACAGTGGGTCGGCGGCATACTCCTTCAAGCATCTTCTGCGGATCGAACGTCTTCATATCCCGCAGCATTCCACACGTCATTCTTGCCTTTTTGTGCCCTGGCTTCACATCGCGGTCAAAGGCAGATTCCTGTTGCCCTGCAAAGAACAAATGCAAAGAAAAGAGAGGTGCGCTTCATGGTAATTCTTAAGCTTCATGAATGATAAGCTGCAAAGTGCTGGACGCGGTGTCCCTGGCATATCCTCAAAATGCTGTAGAGATGAAATACACTCCCGCCAACAACACAAAGAGCCCCGCGACCCGTTTCAGCCAGAGGGCGCCCTTCGACTGGTCGGTCCAGTTGAGGTATTTCTGTACCGTGTGGGCGAGCGACCCCGCTCCGACGATGACCGAACAGTGTCCGATTCCAAAGGCTGCAATCAACAGCACCGCCGACGCCATGCTCGTTGATGCGAGGCTGAACACCACGCCCAACACAGGGGCAAGGTACGCGAAAGTGCAGGGACCCAATCCGATGCCGAAAATCAAACCGAGAGCAAGAGCACCAACCCATGGTTTTCCCTTGATGGGCTTCACTGCAACGGAACCCCAGGAAAACCTGATGACATCCATCAGATACAGCCCGACAACCAGGAACACTCCAGCAACAATCAGATTGCCCCATATCCCGACATCCCCCATCATCCTTCCGATGGAGGCAGTGATTATTCCAATGAGTGCTATCGTGATGAGTATGCCGACGGCAAACGTCACTGAAAGACCTACGGATCGGCGTGCGCTTGCGGGACCTTGCCTGACAATGTAACCGACGACCAGTGGGATGCTCGCGAGGTGGCACGGGCTGAGCAGGATGCTCAGCACGCCCCATCCGAATGCGGCTGCAAGGGCGATCCCGAACTCGTCGGTCATCGCCATGGTGAGTGCATTAAAAATCTCGTTCAAGGGCATTATCCTTGTTTTTTAATCCGCAGACCCTGCTTTTGCAGAAGCTTGTCGATTTCCGCTTCCGGGAAGAATCCTTCGTGACGGAAGAACTCGTTCCCCTCCTTATCCAGGAATACCTGTGTCGGTATCAGGCGAATCCGGTACCGACTGGCCGCGGGCTTCCCGGCCTCGGTCCATACGTCATGGAACACCACGTTCACCTGTGAGCCATACTTTCCCTGGATTGCTTTCATCACCGGTTGCATTTGGCGGCAAGGAATGCAGTTAACCGAGCCGAGCTCGACAAATGTCACGATCGGGCTCTCAGTCTTTTCAACGGATTGTCCCGTTGATTTGTTTGTCTTTGATTCCCCGGCGACAATAGCTGAAAACACGCCTACTGCAATCAGAGCGACAAGAAGGGGTTTCTGACTGGTCATTGTTCTACTCCTTGATCCATTGTAAGAGTTGTGAGTCTTTGGGGACAGTCCCGATACTTTTCACTACGCCGTTGATGACGATACCCGGCGTCATCATAATCCCGTAAGAGATGATTTCATTCAAGTCGGTGATCTTCTCGAGATCGAAGTCAAGGCCATGCTCGGTTTTCAATGCCTGCAACCGTTTTTCGAGCATCTTGCACTTTGAGCAACCTGCGCCTAGGATTTTGATGTTCTTCATCGTTTCCACCTAGAGCACTTCGCCAAAGAGCCATCCTGCGAATGTCGAAAGCATCATGATCGTCAGGATGTATGCCGATGCCTGTTTCTTTCCCATCACTTTGAACAGCACAATCATGCTGGGCAAGCTGAGGGCGTTTCCGGTGAGCAGCAAGGTGAGAGCGGGACCGCGTCCCATACCGAGCGTCATCAATTGCTGGATGATGGGAACCTCGGTGAGGGTGGCAAAATACATGAACGCGCCGAATGTGGAAGCGATGGCGTTGGAAATGAAACTATTCTGTCCGACGAGCCCCGTGACGAACTCCGATGGCAGCACCACTTCAATCATCCCTGCAATAAAGACTCCGACAAAGAGGTAGGGGAGGATCTTCTTCGTCAGGTCCCATGTCTCGCGCAGCCATTCGAGGTTGTGTGCTTTTTGGAACTTGAAGAACAGGATGCCCAACAGCCCCGCAATCATGGAACCGATGAGCACCGCTTTGGTCAGGGGATCGAGCGACAGGCTGAACACCACAAGAACGCCAAGTTGGAGCAGGAAGAACGTCAGGATGGTGGCATTGGAATAAGGCACATCTCCCCCCATGCCGGCCGCGAAGGTACCGTTTGCGTTATTCCTGTCATGGTCGCGGAAGAGGAGTGCCATGAAGAGTCCAGCGATCACCGAAATGACCACCGCGGCAACCAGCCGAACCATTGCGAAGTCCCAGCCGAGCACGCTCCCGGTGAGGAGGATCGCCGTAATGTTGATTGCGGGACCGGCAAAGAGGAACGCTACTGCAGGTCCGATCCCCGCTCCACGTTTGTAGATCCCTGTAAATAACGGAAGAATGGTGCAGGAGCAGACCGCGAGGATTCCTCCGGAGACGCTGGCTATCGGGTAGGCGATGTATTTTTTAGTTTTGGGACCGAGCAGTTGCAACACGGCCTCTTTCTTCACGTACACAGCAATCGTTCCGGCAATGAAGAACGCCGGAACAAGACACGTGAGCACATGAAGCCGTGCGTATTCGTGGAGCAAAGTCAGTCCGGCAGCTATCGACTGAATGACGATGGGCGCGTCGATGGGGGAGAAGTAGAACACCAGAAACACCGCCGCCAACAGCGCAAACTTCATCCATTCTTTCATGTCATTTCACCTTTACGTGTGCCGTGATAAGGTCCTTGACCTTTTCCACTGTCGGCACGCCCCCCTGCCAGACCAGTTTCTCGTCGATGACGAGGCCGGGTGTACGCATCACGCCATATGATACCATGACGTCGATGTCAACGACTTTGTCCACCGTAGCTTGAATGCCCAGTGTCTCCAGCGCCTCGATGGTTCGGCGCTCGAGTGTTTTGCAGTTCATACAGCCGGGTCCCAGCACTTTGATGACCATAGAATTCCAGCCCCTTTCTTACAGTGGATGTCGAAAAAACGAAATTAGATTTGCTCAAGAAGTTCAAGCGTGCTCTCCACCTCCGTCCTGGCGAGCGACTCAGCGTATTCAAGAATTTTGAACACTCTCGGATCGGCCACTTTGAAATTGACCTTGAGCCCCTCCTTCCACGACGTCAGGATCCCCGCATGCGTCAGAATCTTGAGATGCCTCGAGAGGTTCGACTGCTCGAGACCGATGGCAGGGGCGAGTTCACAGTTGCAGTACACGTCCTTTTGCAGATATTCAATAATCTTGATCCTGTTCGGATGCGCGATTGCGGTGAGGATCTCTGCTTTCATCTCCGTAAGTCTGTCCTGAGTTTTCACCATACTGCTCCTTTAGCGAAATTGAGTGTATGAGTAAACACTCATATATCGTGCCTGAGCAGCAAGTGAGGAATTGGGCCTGATCTCGGGGGTTGCGGTGGGACAGGTTCTCAAGAAAAGGAAGTCGGTTCGCAGATGTGACGATAACGGGGAAAGACAATCACGAAGTTCATCCCGCGTCTGCCTGCCGCCGAGGCAGCTGGCCAGGCAAGCGCACCAAGTAATTGGTTGTTGTCTTCGTTTCCCCCGGTACTCGGGGAGAGAGGATCATTCAATAATGACAGGCACCGCCGTGAAAGGCTTGAGAGGTTTGCTTTGGAGGTTTCGTATCTTGCACCAAGCTCGAGGGGCAAAGTTCATCCCCCCCGGAAAAACCATTTGAAGATGAGGAGATTTTTTCCCACATTTGTTGCGTCGCCGGCCGTTTTCCTGAGGCTGGCGGTTTCATTCTTGCCAAAACGGCCCACGAACGGAGTGAGTGGTTGCCGTTTTGAGCCCGCCTGTAGCGGGCAGGCATCCCGTTGAGCGAAGCCCCCCAAGGGGGCGAGCGAAAACGGGATCTCGAAGCGGGCAGAGAAGAAGAATTGAAGTGAGTATCTGAAACCATGCGCCTGTAGCTCAATTGGA
>DKJQ01000236.1:0-2287 GCA_002454845.1 Ignavibacteria bacterium UBA6688 | reverse complement strand
CGGAGCTGAGGGTTAGGGGTTCCCCGCCCGACTGCCTGACGGCAGTCAGGCGGGCGGGGACTCCCTTCTGAGACGGGAATTCAATGGGTCGATCGAAGCAAACACCTAGTGCTGATGTATATGTACTTCGAAGCCTTCTCGACCATAAGCGCTATATCGGCTTATCGGAAGCAATACCGGAAAGGCTCGTCCAACATAATGCAGGAAAGGTCGTGGCGACAAAACGCCGGCGACCACTCGTCTTGACATACGTGGAGCATCACGCAACACGCCCGGAAGCGAGGAACCGCGAGAAATATTTCAAGACCGGGGCCGGCCGACGATTTCTCGATAGAGTTGAATCACCGATTTGGTCAAAGTATCTGAAGAATGCGCCTGTAGCTCAATTGGATAGAGCATCAGCCTACGGAGCTGAGGGTTAGGGGTTCGACTCCCTTCAGGCGCACCACCAATTTAAGATTGTAGATTGAAGATTGTAAAGTGATAGCGAGTGTAAGATTGCGTCAATTGAAATCTACAATTTGCAGTCTCCAATGACCTGCACCCGTAGCTCAACTGCCAAAACGGCCCACGAACGGAGTGAGTGGATGCCGTTTTGAGCATCCCGTTGAGCGAAGCCCCAAGGGGGCAAGCGAAACGGGATCTAAAGCCGAGCGCTGAGGTTATACAGACGCACCCGTAGCTCAACTGGATAGAGCATCGGTCTTCGGAACCGAGGGTTGGGGGTTCAAATCCCTCCGGGTGTACACGGAATGAAGTCCCGATTCGACTCACGTCGGACCGGGATTCTCAATTCGACAACGAAGTTAGTACAAAACGCTAACTTCGGTCGAATTGGAAGTTGGGGGTTCCCCGCCCGACTGCCTGACGCAGTCAGGCGGGCGGGAAATCCCTCCGGGTGTACCAAGTGACATACCACGCACTTTCCTGAATCGGCATGGCATCCGCACCGCAGCGACCAACCTACCTTCCCCCTCCACCGTCTCGCCTGCAAAAAACCCTCGTTTTTTTTCGACCCCTCAAGGATTTTTTCATCAAACACCCGGCAGTGCTCTCTGGCTACATTATCTACGCGTACCTCTTTATCTCGACGATGGAATTCTACCGGGATTTCAAGGAGAAACATTTCACCCATTTCATGGATTACTTCAAAAGCTTCGACTCACTCATCTGGATGTGGCTCCTCGCTCTTGCCCTTGTCAAAGTTATCGAGTACCGCACCAGGGTAGTGCAAAACCAGGCGCAGCTTTCCGTCAAGGAAGCGGAGCTTCAAACGGTGCATGGAATGCTTCGGACGCTCCAGCACGAAATCAATAACCCTCTTGCGATCATCTTCCTCTATCTCCACCAGGCCGAAAGGAACGCCAAAGATTCCCCCAAGGTGGTCAAGACTCTCGCGGAGATACGAAAGGGGGCAGAAAGAATAGCAAAAACGTTAAGAGATTTTTCGAACGCCCAGGGCTATGAGACCGTCCCATCGCCGGTGGGAGACATGATTAAACCGAAAACCGGAGAAGGTCAACCATGACCCTGCACGAGCAATGGATGAAGCAGGCGCTGAGGGAAGCGGAAAAGGCTTATGAGCAGGATGAGGTGCCGGTCGGGGCGGTGGTAGTTCACGACAACAGAGTGATCGGACGGGGCTTCAATCAGACGGAGAGACTTCAGGATCCCACTGCCCATGCTGAGATGATCGCTCTGACAGCCGCGGCAAACCATCTGCAGTCGAAACGACTGGAAGGTTGCACGATCTACGTGACGCTCGAGCCCTGTCCCATGTGTGCCGGGGCAATCGTGTTATCGAGGATCCCAACGCTCGTGTTTGCAGCCTTCGACCCGAAGGCCGGTGCATGCGGGACATTGTTCAATATCGTTGAAGACAAACGCCTCAACCATACTCCGCATGTGGTGACCGGGGTTTGCGATAAGGAAAGTGAACAACTCCTGAGGGGTTTCTTCGGAAGAGTACGGAACATCCCTTCTTCACACGGCCGGAAATAGCTTACACCTCCGCCTGCAGTTTCTCCGCCCTATCGGCAACGCGCAAGCGCTCGATCAGTTCATCGAGATCGCCGGCGATAATCTGAGACAAATTGTAGAGGGTCAGCCCGATCCGGTGATCCGTAACGCGGTTCTGGGGAAAGTTGTACGTCCGGATCTTGTCGCTCCTGTCACCGCTCTTGACCATCGATTTTCGCGTTGCGGCAACGGAGGCGGTCTGCTCGTTGATCTTCACCTCATATAGCTTCGCGCGCAACATCTTCATCGCCCGCTCACGATTCTGAAA
>DKJQ01000052.1 GCA_002454845.1 Ignavibacteria bacterium UBA6688 | reverse complement strand
CAGTAGACTGTTGGGGACCCGATTCTGTCATCACAGAACCGGGTCCCCACGGGTTTTTCTTCCAATCCTCCCTTCCCCTCTCCTTTGGAAATCGAGTCTGGCCCCGGGGTAAGACCCTGCCATTGTTGATCTTTGCCTTGTTTCATTTCTAAGAATTTCAAACCATCTTGCCCCGACCGGTATCCTACTTCACGAAAGGTACCGGAGTCCATGGTCGCTTATAACGCCGCACCGGAGGTTGTTCTGGAGCCAGAGCAGCAAAGCCCCGCGTTTCTGAACGAGACCGTTCGCCGCGCACAGCAAGGGGACCGCTCCGCGTTCGAACAGCTCTACCGCGAGCATGCCGGACGCGTCTACGCGCTCTGCGTCAGGACATGTGGCAACCGCTCACGTGCCTCGGAACTCACGCAGGATGTGTTCGTCCGGACCTGGGAAATGATCGGGTCGTTTCGCGGCGAGAGCGCCTTCTCATCGTGGCTTCACAGGCTGGCAGTGAACGTTGTGCTCTCGGACTATCGTTCAGGGACCCGACGGACGGCGCGCGTCATGAGAACGGACAACCTTGAGCCATACGACCGTGCGCCGGGATCACCGGACCCCGGCTCAGGTCTCGACCTGGAGGATGCCATCTCGAAACTTCCATCCCAGGCAAGATTGGTGTTCGTGCTACATGATATCGAGGGATATAAACATGAGGAAATCGCGGAGCACATGGGGACAGCGGTGGGGACGTGCAAAGCACAGCTCCACCGCGCCCGTAAGCTTCTGCGGGAGGCACTGGAACAATGAACTGTAATGAAGTGAAACAACTGTTAAGCGAATTTCTTGATGGGACACTGCCCTTCGAACAACGGAACCTCGTCGAGTTGCATCTGAAAGAGTGTCCGGAATGCCGGCGGGAACTGGGGGGAATTCGATCCGTGCTGAAACAAGCAGCCGAGTTGCCGACCTCCATCGCTCCCCCGCGTGACTTGTGGGAAGGGATCAATGCGCGGTTGGGACCGCAGAAGATCCTCGCGGGACCTTATGCAACCACAAGGAAGCCACTCCACGCGGGAGAGGCAATCACTGCAACCGGAGAGGATAGAGAGGACAAAGGATCCTTTCGCCGGATCATGCGCGTCTTTGCCGCAGCGGCGGCGCTGGTTGTTGGATTGGGATCCTTCTGGATGGCGAGTCAATCATCAAAACCCTCCTGGCAGGTGGCCCGCCTGGAAGGGGTCCCCCGCGTTGGTTCGGAAGCTCTCGAAACTACCGGAACGATCCGGGTCGGTGATCAACTCGTTACAGATCAGACTTCCCGTGCAAAAATCACCGTCGGCGTTATCGGTCAGGTCAACGTGGAGCCGAACTCCCGACTTCGCCTGATCGAAGCGAAGATGACCAACCACCGTCTTGCCCTCGATCAAGGCACCATCCACGCACGCATCTGGGCTCCGCCGCGGTTGTTCTTCGTCGAGACTCCCTCGGCAACGGCGATCGATCTCGGATGTGAATATCTCCTGACCGTGGATGAGGAAGGGGCCAGCGTGCTGCACGTGACTTCCGGCTGGGTGGCGCTGGAGCATGACGGACGTGAGTCGATCGTTCCCTCCGGAGCCTTGTGCCTCACCCGCCCGGGCCGTGGACCGGGCACGCCGTTCGAGGAGGATGCGCCGGAAAAGTTGCGGCGGGCTCTCGAGCAATTCGATTTCGAAGATGGGGGATCTTCCGCTCTGGCAACCGTGATGACCGAGGCCCGCGCGGCTGATGCTATGACGCTCTGGAACCTCGTGTTCCGCGCGGGCATGGCGGACCGCGGAAAAGTGTACGACCGGCTGGTTGCGCTCGTTTCCGAACCGGAAGGTGTAACGCGGGAAGGTGTCCTGAACGGTGACTCCCGTATGTTCGCCGCCTGGCAACGCTATCTCCACCTCGATTTCAAGGAGTGGTGGAGGATGTGGCAATAACGATCCTGCCAGACCTGACAGGTTTCCAAGGGATTGGCTGGGTGAAACTTGTCAGGTCTTCCATGTGAACCTGTCTCGTCTTCCCCCGTTTGCTCCGCAAGGAGAATTCCTTTACATTCCCCCCTATCACACCTCAACTCATCACACATCCGAAGAAACACCCCATGCTGTCACGCCCGTATATCCTTGCTGAAACAACCTGGAAGACTGTCAAAGACACTCCCTATGAAGTCGCAATCCTTCCCTGGGGAGCAACCGAGCCTCATAATTATCACCTCCCGTATGCAACCGACATTTTTGAGTCAGACCACGTAGCAACCGAGTCTGCCCGGCTGGCCTGGGAAGCAGGCGCAAAGGTGGTCGTCCTTCCCACCGTTCCGTACGGGGTCAACACCGGTCAGCTCGACCTCCGCCTCACCGTCAACATGAACCCGAGCACACAGGCAGCTCTGTTGCGTGACATTGCGGATTCGCTGAACCGGCAGCAAATCCGGAAACTCGTCATCATCAACAGTCACGGGGGGAACGACTTCAAGCAGATGATCCGCGAACTGCAACCGCAGTTTCCCGACCTTTTGTTCTGCACCATCAACTGGTGGCAGATCATCGATCAAAAGGGCCACTTTGCCGAGCGGGACGACCATGCGGGAGAGATGGAAACGAGCGTCATGCTTCATATTGCCCCCGACCTCGTTCTGCCTTTGAGCGAAGCGGGCGACGGATCGGCACGACGGTTCAAGATCAGGGGTTTGCGAGAACGGTGGGCCTGGACGCCCCGCGCATGGACGGCCGTCACGAAAGATACCGGCGTCGGGAACCCGAAGCAGGGAACCCGGGAAAAGGGAAAAGGATATCTAGAGGAGGTCACGAAAGCGATCTCGGGTTTCCTTGTCGAGCTTGCGGCCAGCAATGCTCGCGAACTGTATGAATAAAGAAGCCCGCTGCGCTTCCGGTTTCCGCTCCGGCAACAACATCACTCGTCAAACCAAGAGGAAAAACCATGACAACAAAGCATTCCTCCACGTATCGTTGGACGGCATCGGTTGTTCTGTTCATACTATTCTCAACCGTTTCCCTCGCACAACTTTCGGAAACGGCGGCATGGAGCGTTGACCTCGCCAGCCGCTACCGGGTCGTCCCCAACATCACCTATTCGGTCGCGAACAATTTCGAGTGCAAGCTCGATGTCTATGCGACACGCAACGCTTCGGTTCCTGTCCCGACCGTCATCTTCATTCACGGTGGAGGATGGGTCGTCGAGAACAAGGAATCCTCCATGCTTTCCTTCCTCCCCTATCTTGAGATGGGATTCGCCGTGGTGAACGTCGAGTACCGTCTTGCCAAAGTCTCGCTTGCCCCCGCAGCCGTGGAGGATTGCCGGCTCGCGCTCCGATGGGTTTTCCTGAACGCGAAAACGTACGGGTTCGACACCACGAAGGTGATCGTCACCGGCGGTTCGGCCGGAGGGCATCTGGCGCTTACCACGGGGATGCTGACTTCGGCTGCCGGATTCGATAATGTTCCCGACTGGGATACGTTCGGCGGCCAACCGAAGGTTGCGGCCATTGTGAACTGGTTCGGGATCACGGACGTCAACGACCTGTTCGCCGGTCCGAATATGCAGAAGTATGCCCTCTCATGGTTCGGGAGTCTCCCGAACCGTGACGAGCTGGCAAAACGCCTCTCCCCCATCCACATGGTCCGCAAGGATCTCCCCCCCATCTTCACCGTTCACGGCGACAGAGATCAGCTCGTCCCCTACACCCATGCCGTCCGTTTGCACGAGGCCTTAAATAAGGCCGGTGTCCCGAACGAGTTTATCACCATCCCCGGGGGGAGGCATGGTGGGTTCTCCCGGGAGGACATGCTCAGAATTTTTTCAGGGATCAAGGCATTCCTTCAACAACATCGAATAACACAGTGATGTTCCCCCGGGCGGGAGGGTTCCCCTTCCAGCCATTCAACAACTTTCATTCAACGATTCATTGGCCTGTGCGACGTATGATTCCATGCGTCGCACTTCTTTTTATCCCATGAAACAGTTCTTTAAAAAAGGTTCCGAATTCCTCAGCCTCAACCGAAACGTCGCGGTCCTGGGAGGAAGTCTCTTTGGTCTCGGACTCGGTGAAGAGCTGTGGCTGGCGTACCTCCCTTTGTACCTTACCGCCCTGGGTGCAAGCGGGTTTGCGGTTGGATTAGTCTACTCGTTCAGGGATTTCCTTGACGGAATCTATCAGTACCCCGGGGGTTGGGTGAACGACCGGTTCGGCCGCAAGCAGGCACTGATGCTGTTTACTCTCATCGCCTTGGGCGGGTACGTTGTCATCGCGAGCGCCACACACTGGGGAGTCGTGTTCGCTGGAATTCTGCTTGTAATGGCCTGGAAGGCCGGTGCCTTCCCGGCGACCTTTGCCGTCATCGCGGAGGCATTACCGGCAGGCAAACGGGGGATTGCCTTCAGTGTGCAATCGATACTCGTGAGGGTCCCGCGCGTCATCGCCGCGCCGCTCGGCGGATTGATCATTGGGGGCATTGGAGTTGTTGCCGGCATGAGGGCGGCACTGGGTGTGACGGTCCTTATCGCAATCGCCGTGTTCCTTTTTCAGCGACGCGGTTATAAGGAGCCCGCGGCGGAGGACGCAAAGTTTTCCAAAACCTCCCCCTTGAGAGTTTTTAACGGGATGCCGGCACCGCTCAAACAACTCCTGGTTGCGGAATGCTTCATCCGTATCGGCGAGGGGATTGCCGGAGCGTTCGTTGTTCTGTATGTCATCAGCGTTCAACACTTTTCACCCGGATGGTACGGAGTGATGTACGCCCTCCAACAAGCAATCGCGATCACTCTCTATCTGCCAGCAGGAAAGCTCGCGGACGTACAGGGACGGCGGCTGCCGGTCATCCTGACGTTCATAGCCTTCGCGATATTTCCCCTGGCGGTTTATCTTGCAGACTCCCTCCCGCTGTTGGTACTCGCGTTTCTCATCGGCGGATTGAAGGAGTTCGGCGAGCCCGCGCGAAAATCCATCATCACCGATCTTGCCGACCCGGCACAAATGGGGCGCTCAGTGGGCGTTTACTATACGATCAGAAACCTTCTCGTTGTTCCCGCGGGGGCTTTCGGTGGTTTCCTCTGGCAGTATTCGGTTGAACTCCCTTTTCTGGTCGCGTTTGGGGTTGGACTTCTTGGGGTCCTGGTGTACATAGTGTCATCGAAGAACAATACCGTGTACTCATAGGGTGTCCCGAAGAGATGTTGAAAAAATCTACACGACTTGCCCGCCCCTGCCGAGGGCAAACCCGGGATCGGTTCTGCAAATCCTTCCGAGCGATCATGGAGATGGGCTTCAAGCCACCCACCGCATGTCTCGCATCGACGCACTTGTCTCATTTCAGGAGATAGATTTTTGCGGGACTGCTTGACTTCGCAAAGAAAGATTGTATTTTGAAACAGGAAGAGCCAGTGGAGCGCACCTCCGGAGCTTACCTGAGCGGCTCACCGCAACCGGAACCCTCACTCGCCACCCGGTCAACAAGAAATCAAATCCGTGAACAACAAGGATCCGCTTTCCCTCATTCCATCCGAGATGGAACCTGCCGGCGCCTACAGACTTTTTCAAAGTCTCGTAGCCCCGCGCCCCATCGCATGGGTCTCCTCCATCGACAGTCGTGGGAAGGTGAACCTTGCCCCTTTTTCCTTCTTCAACGCCGTCGCCACCAGGCCGCTTATCGTGATGCTGGCAATCGGGCAGAAAGGGACGGGGCCGAAGGATACGTTAAGGAACCTGCAGGAGACGGGGGAGTTTGTGATCAATATCGTCAGCGAAGAGCTTGCTGAAGCCATGAACATCACCTCGGGCGATTGGCCGCCGGAGACCAACGAGTTTGAGGTGTTGCAGCTCACCTCTCTTCCCTCCATCGATGTCAAACCGCCGCGCGTCGCCGATGCTCCCGCCGCCATGGAAGCGAAGGTCAGGCAGATCGTTCCCGTCGAAGGAACATCCTCCACACTTGTGTTGGGGGAAGTCATCCGGTTCCATGTGCAAGAGGGCATTCTTCGCCCAAATGGACTCGTTGACCCCCTCCTTTCAAAACCCATTGCTCGGCTCGGTGACAATGAGTATGCGACCATCGGCCGTGTCTTCACCATGAATCGCCCCAAGTTCTGAATCCTCTCTAAAAAACTGGCACCGCAGAGTCACGGAGAACGCAGAGCAAAGCAGGGGAACGCTCAGGAAGCGGATCAAAGAGGAAAAAACAGATTCTCAGTAGCATCTTTTCTCCACTTTAGATTTGTAGTTATCAATTTCCCCCCCCTTGTCGGCGTTCTACTTGTTCGGTTCTTTTCTTCTCTGTGCCCTCCGTGCCTCTGCGGTGTATCTCCCCCCCCAATTCAAACCTTCTCTCCTCCACCGGAATCATAGCTTGTGCCAGGGTTCATCACAAGCAATTCAATATCTGTCATCACCGAGGAGGTTGGCATGGCATCCCGTCAATCAATGAGATTGGTTCTTTCAGGCACCTTCTGCGCGCTTCTGTTCGTTGCTCCTTTCGCCTTTGGACAATCGGGGGGAAGAGAGTATCAGGTGAGGCAGGAGGATAGCAATGTCGGGTTTTCCGTTTATAAGTGGCTCGTCGTAAAAGAAGAGGGACGCTTTCGTGATTTCAGTGGGACGGTGTATCATAACCCGGAGGATCAGACGGCAACGAAGGTCGATTTTACGATCCGGACGGCAAGCATCGACAGCCGCAATGAGGGGAGAGACAGCGCCCTCCGTTCGGACGATTACTTCGACGTTCGCCGGTACGCAACGATGACCTTTCGAAGCGTCGGCAGCCGGCCCGCGGAGAACAACATGATGATGGTTGAAGGAGACATCACCATCAAGGGGAGAACGAAACGCATCACCATACCGGTAAAGGTTCTTGGAGTGCATTTTGCAAATCAGTCGGTCGGCCATATTGCCGGCTTTGAATCGACCTTTGCGCTGAACCGGTTCGATTTCAATGTCGGACCCTCCGGGACAACGATGGTCGGAAGCGAAGTCACGATCCACCTTCTGATCGGCGCAAACAGTCCCGCCATCACGGCAAGACAATAGAACGACAAAAGGCGTTGAGAATGATTGCCACAAAAAGGCACAGAAATCACAAAGAAAGAATATTTCTTTGTGGCAATCGATTCTTGTAAATAGTTTAGACCAAGGAGACGCATCATGAAACTTCAACGAACTGCAATCGCTCTCACGCTTCTTAATCTGATCATCATGATGGTTATCCTCGCATACGTGCGGCCTGCAACCGCCGGTAGTTCCGGGCAGATTCTCCGCGGTCGAGCGCTCGAGATTGTGGACGCCGCCGGACGGATCCGCGCCAGCATCTCGGTGCAACCTCCGGTTACGGTTGACGGGCGGGATTACCCGGAAACGGTCCTTTTGCGCCTGACCGATCCGAAAAGCGGGCCGGTCGTGAAACTGACCGCCGCAGAGAACGGCTCGGCGCTCGGCCTTTCTGATGACTCCGAAAAAGGGGGCGTTCAGATCTTTGCCAGGGATACGGGAAGTTTCCTCAAGGTGGTCGGTAAGGACGGACGCGAGCAGCTCATAAAACCATAACTTTTCTCAGGAGCCGGACTCATGAAACTTCAAACCATACTTCTTTCCTCACTACTCTTACAGGCAGTCGTTGCCGGCAAACTCCTTGCCCAGGAAGTTTTTCCTCTTCCCGAACGGCCGAAGACCATCACGTCGTCCGCCACTCTGGTCTCCGAAAAAGAACCGGGTGAGCAGTTGATCATAAACGGTACATTTTATTCCCGCGACGGCAAAACTCCGGCTGCCGGTGTACTTCTCTATGTGTATCAGACGGATGCGACGGGAGTATATAACAGTGATGACGGGAGCTGGCAGAGGCCGAGGATCAACGGCTGGTTCAGGACAGATAAGAATGGGCGGTATGAGATCCGGACCATCAAGCCCGGTTCCTACCCCAACAGACGCCAGTCTGCGCACATCCATCTCGTGATCGTCCCGGAAAACGGACCCGCGCGGTGGTTGGATGATTTTCTGTTCGAGGGGGATCCGTTTCTTTCTTCCGACGACCAGCAACGTCCCTCCCGCGACGGGAGTTTTTCCTACGTCATGAAGCTCCGCAAAGAGAAGGGTGGTCTGCTGCGCTGTGAGAGGGATATTATTCTGGATGCCCGGTAGTGCTCACCCACCCGGACTGGGCGGTATGTCGACTTTCGCAAGAAAAGAGCCGGGCCCTTGAACCCGGCTCCTCTTTTTCAAACCCTTTGCCCCTCCACGGTATCATACCGACAACCAAATCGGGACCTGACAGTGTGGGAACAGTGGTCCGGACCCAACCCGGCTGGACACCCACGGGCGGACTCGTTGCTCCGAACAGGTACCTGCGGCTCCTGGAATACGGAGGGATCTCCAGTGTGAGGGTTAGGCGCATTGACAAGGAGGGGAAGAGCAAGATCTTTCCATGATCCCGACCGGGAACCAACCCTGATAAATCCCAAATTCCAATCTCCAAATCCGCATTCTCCATTTTCCTGTGGCGAAAGGTTGAAGAATTATCGATCTTAGGAACGCCTCGAGGGTTTCACCTTCAAATTGTTGGGAGAGAGTATGAAAAAAGCGTTGAAGTGGATCGGTATCGTTCTGGCAGTCGTCTTCCTTGGAATGCAGGCGGTTCAGCCGGAACGCACCAACCCCCCCGTCGATGAATCCAATACCCT
>DKJQ01000212.1:2763-19299 GCA_002454845.1 Ignavibacteria bacterium UBA6688 | reverse complement strand
GCAGGCTCCGCGGGGATGACGCTATTGCGTCACCTGCGCCGGGATGACGTGCTTACGCCAGCGTGCGTTGCACCTCGGCCGGATCCATCCCGTACATCTCCGCGAACGCTTCCATGCTCAGGCCGCTGGCCTGGAAGGCGCGGCTCAGGGCCTCGCGCCTGGCTGCCTTGGCCGCCAGCTGCGCGGCGGCTTCATCGAGCACGGCATTCCAGACTTCGTCCTGGGTTCGCATCTTTTGCGCATATTCCTGCGGCGCCATGCCGGAGGCTTCGATGGCTGCCATGAGGCGTGGCAGGACGCGCGGCCGCAGGTCTTCCTTGGTGCGGGACTGGCGCCGGCGGAACACCTCCATGATGGCGTGATGCACGTGTTCCGGCGCCACCGGCGCGACCGGCTGGCCGTCCAGGTCGTGGCGCTGCAATCCGGCCGCCACGCTCTCCAGGTAGCGCATGGAGCGGGCGTGCAGGCCGAGCGCGTTCACGATCTCGACCTCACGCCGGGTCACCAGGACTCCGTCGGATTCGGCCTTAACGTCTGCATACGTATTCACGTATGTCACAACAGGTACGCCAGGGAAACGTTTCTTCAACTCGCGCACATCCGCAGCGGTTATGCTCGCTGCCACCGAGCAGCCGGCCTGTTCGGAGGGGACCAGGACGATCTTCTGCGGATTCAGGATCTTTGCAGTTTCCGCCATGAATCGCACACCGCAAAACACTATGATATCCGCGTTCGTATCTCGTGCTATTCTGCTCAATTCGAGGGAGTCCCCCGTGTAGTCACAGATCGAGTGGTAGAGGGCGGGCTCCATATAGTTGTGGCCGAGGATCACCGCGTTCATTTCCTTTTTCAGGCGATTGATCTCATAGGCGATCTCTGCCTTGTACTTGAGCTCGATGTCCGGGACAATGCCGGTCAGTTTTTGCTCCAATACAGTATAAAAACTCTGAAACGTCATATGGAATCCCTGCGGGGGGGTACTTCAATGGTTAAGTTAATATCGAGGGCCTTGACCGAGTGCGTAAGCTCCCCGACAGAAATATAGGGCACTCCTGTTGCCGCAATAGCGGAAACATTCTCCAGCGTTATATTTCCGGAGACCTCCAGCGGCACAAGGTTTTCGGACACGACGACCGCCTCCCGGATATTTGTCAGACTCATGTTGTCCAGCATGATCCGATCCGGTTTCAGCGCAAGAGCTTCCCGGAGCTCCCGGATGGTCCTCACCTCAATCTCAATGGGACGTGCCGCACCAACGCCCGAACGGACCCGACCGACAGCATGGGGTATTCCCCCTGCGGCGGAGATATGGTTATTTTTGATCAACGCCATATCATACAAACCCATCCGGTGGTTTTTTCCCCCGCCGATCTTCACGGCAAGCTTGTCGGTCAACCGCAGCCCTGGAGCCGTCTTGCGCGTATCGAGAATGGTTGCAGACGTTCCATTTACCGCCTCCACAAACTCCCGGGTACGGGTGGCAATACCGGACATCCGTTGAAGAAAATTGAGTGCTGTTCGCTCGCCGGCCAGGAGACTCTGAGCCGGTCCCTCGATGTGGGCGATTCTTTGTCCATTGGAGATTCTGCCTCCATCCGCGATGATTGGATGTACATGAACGTTGGCATCGAGACAGCGGAACACACACTCCACGACCCCCCATCCGGCCACGACCCCGGCACACTTGGCGACAAAATGTCCTGTGAGCTTCTGTTTCGGCGAGAGGATCGCTAATGTGGTGATATCGCCCGTCCCGATGTCCTCTTCCAATGCCCTGCGGACGATCGATTCGATCCCATTGTCATTCATTGGTTCAATGTACTATCTAGAGGAATGAATTGAAAGCCTCGCGGCATGAGTGTGCAGAGTTTACAGGACTCAGTTGGGAGAAGGATCGGGATTGAACCGAGAAGGGATCAGCGCCGCTCGACTACCTCCACGCGGTCTCCAACTCGGACGATTCCTGTATTCGCAGCGATGAGGTTTTGTCCGAAGTACACCTCATTGTCACGGGTACGGTATGTTGAAAGTGTACGGAGCGGCTCTTCCCCTTTGATGCCGGTGTTCTGATCTACTGTCGGCAGCACGCATCGGGAACAAGGTTTGACCACGTGAAAGGTGATTGCTCCCACCCGGATGACGCGCCAACGGTCCTCTTCGTACGGATCACATCCCTTCACAACGAGATTCGGCCTGAACCGGTTCATGGAGAGGGGGGATTCCAGCCGGCTATTCAGATCAGCGAGCGACTCTTCGGAGAGGAGGAGGTAAGGATAGGCATCGGCAAAACTGACTTCGTCCTGTGCGATCGCGTACTGTGGATTCACAAGTCGCACAGTTGTCTCCGGCATCATAACGAGTCTGGAGGGAATTCCAAGGAACCGGCTGAACCACTCACTGCAAGCATCCCCCATGTGGACCGCCGTGACAACATCATTCCACACCTGCACCTGGAGAGAATCGGAGTTGTGCGGCTCGAATGGAACGCGGAGTTCCGGCATGCCGGGTGCGTTGACGGCAAGGTGATCGGGGCCCACGGCAACGGAGATCAATGCCATCCTGGGGACCTTCCGTTGTGTCATCAACAATCCGTTTTCATAGGTCACCATCCAGCGCCGGTCGAGGTGAAAACCCCGTCGTTTGGCGTGGGCTGAGGCGCATGGGATTCCCTTGCATGACTTGATCGGATAATAATTGAGCTGGGAGACTGTCATGGATGTTGATGGTGTTCCGTGTGGAGCACGACCCATTCGTCGCGCGAAAGAGCGTACTCGACAAGGACCTCCTCCTTCGGCCATTTTGCGTACACTGTGTTCGGGTACGTCCGTATGTGCCGGAACCCGAGCTTCTCCAAAACACGTTGCGATGCCTTGTTTCGTGCCAGGATCGGCGCATACAAGCTTTGAAATCCCATGGTGCTGAAAGCAAGATTCAATGCTTGTCTGCAAGCCTCGGTCGCGTATCCCTTTCCCCAATACGGGACGCCGATCCAATACCCAATCTCGACCCTTGCTTTGTCCACAGGTACCCTGTTAAAGCCACAGACACCAAGGAACATTCCATCTTCCCGTTTGACGGCGTAGGCAAACTCTTGTCCATTCTTGCGGCGCGGTTCCAGGAGTTCTTCGATCCAGGTCCGCGCGCCGTTTGCCGGGTATGGGGAGGGGAGGGCGGTGGTCTCCACAATCAGCGGATCAGACGCAAGGCGTTGAATGTCTTCTGCATGTCGCAGCGTAACCGGCTCGAGGGAAATCTTATCCAATGGTGTTGGTCATGGGAAAGAGGATGAATCCATTTCTTATTCTTCCCCACGTGCTGAACTGCCGCGAATCACCGGTCCAAAAAACAGGCTGTTGAGGAACAACTTGTTCGTCCCGTACCAAAATGCGCGGAAATTTGGGTTGATTGTCATAAGGATCGTCCGTCCTGTGCGGGATGAGCTCACCACAACCACCCCGGAGTTCTGGAGTTGTTTGTCGTACGATTTGTGCATATAGCCGCTCAGGAGCGGCGCGGCGGTGTATGCAACGGGCGTCGCGTACGGGTTCTTCGATGGCTCCAGGAACACGGACGAGCCGAGGAAGACGCTCATCAGCGAGTCGGTGTAACCGTAGAGGAGCGGGTGTGTCCGGTCGTAGCGCGCCTGAAAAATCGCCCCGGCCACATTCAGCGCGCCGCTGAACTTGTCTTCATCTGCATAGGTTTTTCGACCGGCAACGGTATCCCTTCCCGTTGCTCCTTTACGCAGCGCGGCCGCTGAAAGTTTATTATTGATCGCCCACTCAACTGCCTGCTCCAATGCTATCAACGTCCCGCCATTCTCGTTCCATTTCTTCAGAGCTTCGACGGCGGACGATTCCAGTCCACCGTAATTTCCACCAGTCATGACGATCGCCGTGTAGCGGCTCAGCTCCAGGCGGCCGAGGGAGGTGGTTTCAAGAAGGCTGATGTCGATGCCGAAGCGGTTATCCAGCAAGTGCCACGCTTCGCCCACGTCTGTGGGAGAGACACCCGTTCCGACGATGAGGCCGATCTTTGGGAGGGTGAGAGTTGCGAAACTTGCGCTGCCAAGATCAACGCCGTCCATGCTCAGGCCGCTGTTCAGTGCGTAGGCGGTGATGCCGTCGTCTTTGACAGCCTGATCGAGCGTGGTCCGGATGAGTGCGGCCTTTTCATGCTGAATCCCAAGGGGAATGAGGATCGTCCCGTAATTGAACTGCTTCCTCCCATTTTCGGTATCCGCCTCGAAGGTTTTTGTGCCGACCTTTGCGACGATACCTTTCTTCAGAAGACGATAGAGGGTCCGAGGGGCGAAGTAGGAATCCCATGCGAATGCATACGCATAGCTTGCGTTTCCTCCAACGAGACTTCCATTTCCCGGTGTTGCCGATGTGATCTTTGTCCCTGCAAGCTCACGCACCGCGTTCCGGATCTCTGCCGATGGGAGGTTGAACGCAAGGGGGAGGGTCCAGGAGGAAATATCGTAGAACAGGCTGTCGTCGAACTTCGTCCGTTTTTCGAACAGGGAGGTCACGAGCCTGAACTGCGGCTGTCCGGTTGGGACGATATAGGCCTTGCCGGGCTCGAAGGTATTTCCATCCACTCGGGTCTGCTTTGCCAGCTCGTACACTTCGATCTGATGACGTGTCAGAATGTCCAACAAATGGCTATTGCGCGCCGGGTCGGAGGAACTGCCGAAGAGGTACGCTTTGATTGGGCTTTTTTCCGCGTCCTTAACGGCGGAGGAATAAAAATCACGTTGATGGATGAGCAACTCGCTTCTCAATGCCACGGAGGCCTCGAGTGTTGAAAGTGATGTGGTGAACTGGTTCCGGATGGTGAAGGGAAAGGTGAGATCGCCATGGATGCTCTCTTGCACGTGCCCTCGTGAGCTTGCCTGCTCGAAGAGAATGCCGATGGACCCGGTAAGGTCGGGGTAGGAGGATCCTTTGCCGATGTAGAAATCATCATACCCTTCCCCGCTATAGTACAGCGAACCAATTCGGTCCAACGCCTGGGCATGGTACCGGGCGATGGCTTCCGTAAGCTCTGTGGTGCGTTTGATGCCGAGCGGGTTGTTCCTGGATGGGACACCGGGCTGGAAGAAAAAGGTGGTGTTGGTCCCCATTTCGTGATGATCGGTCAAGACGTTCGGCCGCCATTCGTAATAGCGTACGAGACGGGCCCGGCTCTCGGGGTGTTGCAGCGGCATCCAGTCACGGTTGAGATCGAACCAGTAATGGTTGGACCGGCCCCCCGGCCACACTTCATTGTGTTCCCGGCTCGATGGATCGGCCACCGCGTTCATCCCCCTGTGCATATTGGCCCAGGTCGCAAACCGGTTCAGCCCGTCGGGATTGATCGACGGGTTGAGCAAAATAACAACTTCCTTCAGTTGCTTCTCGATTCTTTCCCCCTGTGCGGCCGCAAGATAGTATGCCACCAGGACCGACGAGTTTGCTCCGCTTGGTTCGTTGCCGTGCACGCTGTACCCCATCCACACCACAACGGGCATGGAAGTGAGGTTCAGCGATCCGGAACGTGCAGGATCTGACAGCGCGTTATGCTGATCCTGTATGGCCTTGATATTCCTGTGGTTATCGGGGGAGGTGATGGTGAGGAGCCAGAGTTCCCGCTGTTCGTATGTTCGTCCCATCGGTGTGATGGTGATCCGTTCCGACGCGGCATCCAGGACCTTCATATACGAGTGGATTTGGTCCGGCGAAAGATGCCATTCTCCAACCTGAAAGCCGAAGAACGATTGGGGAGTGGGGATCTTCGCGTCATACTGAACATCGGTAGGGAGATAGTATTCGAGCCGGACTTGTCCCGGAGCAGTTGGAGTGATAAAGACAAGCGCCATGAGAATGATCAGGAGATTCTTAGCAAGGGAGGAACGGGAATATGTCATGGACATTAGGGCGCCTTTCTCTCACAACCGATAAACGAAGTCGAATTTTGTAGGGGAGAATGTAGGGACAATCAAGAAGGTATGCAAGACCGGAGGCAAACTACAGCCGGAGGCGTACTACAGCCGGAGGCGTACGACAGCCGGAGGCACACTACATCAGTTGCGACAGCAACTGTCAATTGGGATGAAGGTTCTTACACGGGTGCGACAGCATCTGTCAATTCGGACCTACGCTTTCACATGGGACGCGATGTCATCTGTCTGCATCACTGGTAAGCGGTACGCGTGACGAGAGTATACTGTGAATCTTCCCCCGGTTTCGGTTTATTTTCCTCGTACCAAAGCAAGAGAAGGACAAGCAGAAGGGCAACCCCGATGATGACGATCGCCCGTCGGCGTCGCCCCGCGCGATATGCTGCATACCCTGTTTGATCAAGAAAGAATTTGTCGGAGGGAGTCCGGACGACCGCGCCTTTTGCCAGCAGCCGCTTCAACCGGAAGGTGTGAAGAAACGTCGGGGGTTCGTACTCCACCGCACTCGGTTCGTCGATGGCTCCCCCTGACTGCAATGTCCGAAGGATCCGCTTTTCGGCCACAAGCATGGCCATGGCCGCCGTATAGAGGAGCGTGCTGAGAAAGTAAAGGAGGGGGCGCACTGGTGTCCGGTTATTTGCGTTTCATGAGTCTTTTGAGAAGCTGAATCTGTCCCGCATGGTAAATGTCGTGTGAAGCGATTCCCCGGATGATCGCCGCGAGGGTAAACTTCTTTTTGGGGGAGAGTGTCGAAAGATCGGAGGGCTTGAGTTCTGCCACTGCTTCGCACAACAGGATGTGCATCATTTCAAGCAGTTCTCCATCCGCCCTCCAGGCCTTCTCCGTCAAATCCACCGGCCGTTTGAACCAGTTGCTGCCTTTGAGGGGAAACGACCCGCGTTTCTCCCCCGTGATGCGCCGCCGGACGGTATATTTCCAGTAGGCACAGTGCACAACGTTCTCCCAGATGTTGTGCCTTCCCGGACCGGGGCGCCCGGCTGCCTGTTGTGGGGTCAGTCCCCGGATCGAACCGCGCAGGTTGGTTCCGTGCCATGCTTTCCGGTTGTATCCCTCGTTGATGAGGTCGAGGAGGAGTCTGATTTGTTGATCCATGGCGTGATTCCTTCAGGGTTATAATGGTCGCAGATTCTCGTTGGGGGAACTTCCATCACCCGACCGACAAGCTCTTCTCTTCCGGTGCAACAAGCACATCATAATGTGTCACGTTCGGCTCGAACTCCAGAAGCCATCGCGCGTCGTCGGGGTAGTAATGGGCTTTTTCGTACTCTTCACCGGCGAACCGTTTGATGGCTTCGACGGAATCCCAGAGCGAGATGAGAAGGAAGTGGGCTGTTCCTCCTTCGAGCCTGCGGAGGACATAGACTCCCCGGTTACCCGGTGTGCTCTTATATCCTGGGACCCCTGTCTTCTTCAGGTATTCCAGGTACTCGTCACCTTTCGCAGCCTCTGTGATTCCGTGCCATGTTCGTGCGATCATAGGATTTCTCTGCCTTATCTATACTCTTCCCTTGACTCTTGATCGGTCCGCCATTACTTTTGCTCAAATGTTGAGAAAGGCAAGTATGAATTTTCGACAGCGATTGATCCGGTGTTGGCTCCCGATGTATGCCCAACTCCTTCTGCTCGCTCCGGCGGCAACTCAATCGGATTCCACCGTGAGACATTTCGATAGTGGCCTCTATTATTTCGGCGTCAATTACTACAGTGACGGAACGACCTCCGGGGGTGGTCCCTCCGGGACGTTCGATCACTACACCAGGATTGTTTCCGCTGGACTTGCCGTGAATATCCCATTCTGAAAGAGAAGTCATTCCCTGGTGGCATCGAGACTCACCACCGGTTCGCTCCCCACCACCTCTGCGCTATGAAGTGTTCCGCGGGGGACAACGATGCAATCCCCTGCTTCGAGGATGGCGGCCTTGCCGTTCAGTGTCATTCTGAATTGTCCTGAGACGACGGCATCGATCTTGTCGATGTGATGGGAATGTTCGGGGAAGGAAGTACCGGGCGGATAGACATACCGCGCAACCTGGTACCCCCGCGCTTCCAGCTTCTTTCTCAGTGCCCCTTCCCTGAACGGGCCGTCCTTCTGTTCATTCCATGGTTCAACCATCGCTCAAAACTCCGGTGGTGAAAGCAGAACAGGCGCCGGGATGTCCGACGCCTGTTGCGCGTTACTTCGTTGCGGCCTTTTTCGTCCGAACCCGTTTCCTCTTCTGCCGGGTTTTCCCGGTGGTCCCGCGCCAGATCTTTCCGCGCTTGGACCGTTTATCGCCTTTGCCCATGGTCCGCTCCTTTCTTGTTATGTTGTTGGATGATTTTTGTTCTTTGAACCATACTCATCGTGCGCCACGCTTGTCCGTCGCTCAACTCCGATTCATCCACTGCACCCCTTCCCACTGCACCCTTTCACCCCTGCCTCTCTTCTGTCCCCGTTTCCCCCCAGCCCCGTCGCCCCCCTGCTCCGAGTTTCAACCAAGCTACTCTTCCCAATAAAACTTTCCCCGCTTCCCCGGATGATTCCCCAATTGATCCCCCGTCCAAGCATCGAACAGTCGTCCGTTCACCATCACGTATTGAATCGACTCGCTGTTCCGGATATTGTCGAGAGGGTTCTTCTCCAGGATGATCAGGTCGGCCAACTTGCCTGCTTCCACGGAGCCGAGGTCCTTGTCGAGGCCAAGGTACCGGGCGCCGGAGAGTGTGGCACTCCGAAGGGCCTCGAGCGGCGTCATGCCCCCCTGTTGAATCATCCAGAGTTCCCAGTGGGCGCCGAGCCCCTGCAATTGCCCGTGGGCTCCCAACTGAACGCTGCCCCCGGCATCGAGAACTCTTTTCAGAGCCTTCGATGTCTCAACGTACGAATAATCGTCCTCGCTTGCCATGGTCCGTCGCCGGGCGCGGGAGTTGACGATATCTGCCGGTGTGAACGTCATCAGCCTTTTGTTCTCCCATACATTCGTCACCTGATACCAGTAGTTCTCACCCGAAAGCCCTGCGTAATTGACGATAAGCGTCGGGGTGAGCCCCGTTTTGGATTTGGC
This sequence comes from Ignavibacteria bacterium UBA6688, assembly GCA_002454845.1. GTDB lineage: Bacteria > Bacteroidota > Ignavibacteria > UBA10030 > UBA10030 > UBA6688. The sequence continues at coordinate 10,290 of DKJQ01000212.1, read as the reverse complement.
GATGACCGTTACGACATCGTTATAGAGCGGCGTGATGGGGAGATTGTGCTCCACGCCGGTATGCCCGTCGAGGACATGCGTCATATTCCAGAAGAAGGTCGAGCCCCCCTCGGGGACGACGAGCATGTTCAATCGGCGCGCCGCCTCAATGATCTGTTGCCGCTGGTCGCGCCGCGGTTGGTTGTAGCTTTTCACGCTGAACGCCCCGACCGCGTTCAAACGACGCAAATGTGCCATGGCGTCTTCGAAGTTGTTGACGATGACTTTGAAAGAGCCCTCAGCGCCGTACAGAATACTACCGGTGGAATACAACCGCGGTCCGGTCATGAGGCCCGCTTTCAGCATTTCAGAATTATAGAAGACCCCTTCGGTGTCCGCCGAGGGATCGTGCATGGTCGTGACGCCGAAGGCGAGGTTCGCATAGAAGCGCCAGTGGGACTGGGGCGACCAGCTTTCAAAGTTGCCGTGGGCATGCACATCAATCATGCCGGGCATGATGTACTTGCCGGAGACATCAATACGCCGTGCGTTGGAGGGGATCGAAACGCTGCCAGCTGGTCCGACGGCCTTGATGCGGTTCCGTTCGATCAGAATCGTTGCGTTCTGCAATACTTCATCCCCCCGCATGGTGATCACCGTCGCCCCTACCAGCGCCAACGACCCGGTTGGGTTATCCGTATCGGCCATGAATCCAATATTCACTCCCGCTGTGTCCGGCTTTTCCTGGACCGAGTCCGCCGCCCCCGGGACAAACGGGAAGGTGTTCGTCAGGTCTCGCGAGAACAATTCCGGCCCGAGCGACCAGTAGAGCCTCTTGCTATCCATCGACCAGTTGAGATAGCTTCCCGCATCCCGTGTTAACTTCTTGATGGGGTAATCTGTTGTTCCCGGTCCGATATTGACGGCTTGTCCGGTGGGGGGGAAGACGGCGATGTAGGCATGGAAGCGTTCGACCAGCGCCACCCATTCTTCGTTGGGTGACGGGATGATCTGCTGCGCGTTGTCCGACAGGAGATGAACCCGGCGGTCCTCGCCTTTCAACCCAATACTATACAATGCGGTCTTCTCCCCCTCACCGCCGGTGAGGAAGATCCGGTCGCCGGTCTTGTTGAACGTCGGGCGCGAACCCCCTTCGGTGATCAGGGAGGGGGTCCCTCCTTCGGCAGGAATCCAATAGACTCCCGTCTCTTTGCTGTAGAGTGATCCGCGCAAGCCGTCGCCGCCGGTCTTGCGGTACACGATCCTTTTCCCATCGCGGGAGAATGAAGGCTCGCTGTACGTCCCCTTCACGGTCGTGAGTCTTGCCTGTCCCCGTCCGTCAACCTGCACTTTGGAAACGAAACCGAAATCTGCATCGTGCCAGGTCGTATAGACAATCCACTTTCCATCGGGGGAAAAGGAGGGGAACATTTCCAGGTTCTTTTCATCCTTTGTTACGCGTTTCGGTGTACCGTTCGGGAGCGGTCGCATCCAGAGCTTGCCGAGCGCCGAGTAGAGAACCGATTTCTGGTCGGGGGAGACTGTCACCCAGCGGAGCATCTTCACGTCGAATTTCTCCGGGGCGACTTCACGTGAGAAATGAAGGGCGTCTGTGATCGATTGCTTGACCGTCGCTTTGAACGGGATTTCCCTGGAGGTCTTTGTCTTCACCTCAAGATTCCAGATCTTTCCCTGCGCCCAGATGACGATGTTCTTTCCGTCCGGTGTCCACGAGAATCCCGGGTACACGCCGAAGACGGCCCATGCCTCCTGCTGATCGTGGTCGAGTTGGTCGTACAGCGGCGACTGCTTTCCGCTCTCCATATCGCACAGGAACAACACGCTTTTCAAACCGACGCGGCGAACGAACGCCATTGTCTTGCCGTCGGGGGAGATCTGCGGCCGCGACGAACCCCCCGCGCCACGGATCAAGGTTTGGGACTTTCCGGTCTGCCGATCCAATTGCCTGATCGCATAGATCACCCCGTGCGGGTCCTTGTTGTATTCGAAGAAACCGCTGGAAGTGACATCCTCGCTCCAGTAAAGATACCGACCGTCGGGGGAGATGTTCGGCTCGCCGGCGTCCTGTTGCCAGTTGCGCCGTTTCGTGAGTTGCAGGCCGTTGCCCCCGCCCGTATGGTAGAGCCACATCTCGCCAGCCCCGAGTGAACGAGTGTTCCGGTAATGCTTCCGCCCGATCAGATACTGGCCATCCGGCGTCCAGACGCCGTTGTTGACCTGTCGCTCTTTTTCCTTCGTGATCTGTTTCGGGTTCGTCCCGTCCACATCCATGATCCAGAGGTTATCGAGCCCGTCGCGGTCGCTGGTGAAAGAGATCTTTTTTCCGTCCGGACTGAACCGTGGCTGCACGTCGTAGGCCGGTCCGCTGGTGATGGCCTTTGCTTCGCCCCCTGTGATCGGCATGGTGTAGATATCCCCGAGCAGGTCGAAGACGATCCATTTGCCGTCAGGACTGACATCCACGGCCATCCAGGTCCCTTCGGATGTCTCGAATTCAATATCGCTGGTAGGGCCATGTTTGGCGGAGACATCCCATTTGTCCTCCTTCTTCGGGGTCTCTTTCTTTGTCGTGTCCGGTGTCTGCGTTTGCGCAACGAGAGAACCGCCGAACCCAGAAAGCAGGAATAGCAGGGTGCAAAGGAATAAGGATCGTGCCCGAATCATGGTGAACTCCTTGGAAAAAAGGGGGGAACTGCCAAAATGAATGCGCTCAACATACGCAGAGGAGAGAAGTGATGCAAGCGGAATGTGACAGGCCGACTCCTACTTTCACAGACCGTCGGAAATGGTAAGACCCCACAAAGTCACCCCGCCCGACTGAACGACAAGTCGTTCGGGCGGGGAAGACACGAAGAAAGGACAAGGATGATTCTTTAACCTCTTTTTCCCGTGGCATGCTCGTCCGTTCCTTCTTGACGCCGACTGGGTTTAGGTCCTCCTTGGTGAACATGATCTGTGTTAGTCTCTATTTCGTGCTCTCGTGCCTTCGTGGCGAACGACAAGTTTTATCATTCTCTTTTCGGAGGTTGGAAATCTGGGAGGTTCTTGGTACTTTGGATCGCTTTTACTCTCTCAAGGAAATCTCGCATGCCTGATTTTGAAGTGACAGTTATTGGAGCCGGGGTCATCGGACTGGCGATTGCCGCGCGACTTTCGGAACGCCATCCGAGTCTCGTGGTGGTGGAGAAAAACGAACGGTACGGCATGGAAACATCGAGCCGGAACAGCGAAGTGATTCACGCGGGAATTTATTACACGCCGGGATCGTTGAAGGCCCGCCTCTGCGTGGAGGGGAGGGAGCAGCTGTACACGCTTTGCAGCAAGCACGACATCCCGCATAAGAGAATCACCAAGATCATCACAGCCACCAACGAGGAGGAGCTTGCCCGAATCGAGGCGATCTACCGGAACGGCATCACGAACGGCGTGGAACTGAAGATGCTCGACCGGCGGGCGACGCTGAAACTCGAGCCCAACATCAACACCGTCGGGTCGATCTTCTCACCCACCACCGGTATTATCAGCGCCCACGGACTGATGGACTATTTCTACCATGCCGCAATCAACAACGGGGCAACGGTGCAACACTACTGCGATGTGATGGGGATTGAGTCGTCATCCCGGGGGTATACGATTTTTGTCGATGAGCATGGACACCGATCCTCCTTCACGACAGAGAAAGTGATCAACGCGGCCGGTCTCTATGCAGATCGTGTTGCATCGATGGTGGGGATCGACCTTGAGAAGGCCGGCTATAAGCAGTATTTCGCCAAGGGGTCGTATTTCGTGGTGACACCGTCGAAGGCCCGGCTTGTCTCCCGGCTCGTGTATCCTGTACCGTTGAACGAAGGGCTGGGGGTCCACGCCGTGCTCGATTGGGGAGGGAGGTTGAAGTTCGGTCCCGATGTCGAATACCTTCACGACAAGCGGATTGACTATTTCGTCGCCGAAGCGAAACGATCTGCGTTCGCAGCATCCATCCGTCGCATCCTTCCCGCCATTCAGGATGAGGATATCACCCCCGATATGTCGGGCATCAGGGCGAAGATCCAAAAGGAAGGGGAACCGCCAAAAGACTTTCTCATCGTCCACGAGCGGGAGCGGGGTTTGGAGGGAGTTGTGAATTTGGTGGGCATGGACTCGCCAGGACTGACCTCGTCTCCGGCAATCGCCCGGTATGTCGAAGAACTTCTCTATGGTTAATCTGGATTTCGGTCACACACCAGGCGGATGGCAGGTTTCCATAAGCGCCATGCTTTCTGCACTCCCCGACTTTGGCCTTGCAGCCCTGTTCCTCATCACGTGGATCAAGCCCGATGCGATTGGCGAAAGCATGGTGTCGTACCTCGTCGTTGTGATGCTGCTGGAGTTCATCATCGTCCACTCTTCGGGGTTTATGGGACACATCATGATTGGCGACGGCGATAAAAAAAACAGGGGTATCGCACTTGTCGGGCTCGGTCTCTTTTACACGCTGTTTGTGGGAGCGTTTGCCGTGAGCAGCGGAGAATGGTGGCCCCTGGCGGCATTCTGGGGAATGACCCTGAACCGTGTTCTTTTTATCCTGCTCGGCCAGGCTCCGGACGGCAAAGAAAAGGAACTCCTGCAAAAGTCGTGGGCGGTGGGAGCCATGTTCTACGTGTTAAGCGTTACAGTGACTGTCATTGCCCCGGTCCCGGAGTTCGGGATCACATCGGATGTTATCAGGTCCCTGGGGTTTGATTCGGACGGACTCTGGGTGGAACAACCTGAGCATGCGCTCGCTTGTGGTGTCTTATACTTTTCCGCCGTCGCTCTTTCCGAGTTGTATGGACATCGGTGGTTGAAGCGATCGAGTGTAACGTCTTCTTCCCATTGACAAAACATCGGCTCTTGTTATTCTCTCACCTGCCGATGCTTATCGATCCAGTAAGCCCAGGCAACAAAAAGCCACAGGGCATTCCCCGCAATGGCAATAGCCGATTCGCCTGGCGGCGGGGGACCGAAGATGTTTCCGATGTGGATGAGCCCCAGCACTCCGATCAATCCCCAGAATGCATACACTCCGGTCCTGTCTTTCGCTTCCGTTGTCCTGAGATACAGAGCGATCCCTCCGGCGAAAAGTCCGATCTCGACGATCAACGTCCCGGCAAGAGAATTCCAGAGTCCAAGTCCGAACATTTGATCCCCTCCCAACCCAAGCGGAAGGTCGGGGCGGTGCGTGATCAAATCGAGAATCCAGTGGCTGAACACGACCATCCCTATGATCAGCGCACTCCTGGCATCCCTGCGGAATGCGAAATACAGTCCCGCCAACAGCACAGACCAACCGAGAGCTCCTACCACACTATGTGTAATCGGGTAGTCATAGAAGTCGAGGGGCGTGAAGGCGGTATTCCCCGGATCGATCCTGACATGTTCAAGACCGAGCAGGAGAAAGAGAGGCCAGAGCAAATCGACCAATTGTGCTGCGATGAACAAGGTTCCCAGAGAAGCTTTCGGTGCAGCTTTCTTGGCTGCAAGAGCTACAGCATAGTGGCCGATGAACATGGCTGAATGTTCTCCGTTGTTCTTGTTGTTCAACGCATGAGTGGTTCAATATCCCCGCTATCCTCTCTTCTGTTTCTTCGCTTCAAGTCCTTTGACGATCACATACGCGATCAGCGCGAAAAGGAAGAATAAGAGCAACATCCATGCCGCGCTTTGCAACGTTCCAATGACAGTCCGGTAGACTTCCAGGACCCACCGTTCAGAAGTGAGTTGAAGGACTTCGCCTCCTTCTCCCTTTGGCGTGATGTATTTTTCCAGGTCCCAGACCCGAACGCCCCCCGAAATGCCGACAACATAAATAGCGAAGGTGAGGTACTTGCTCCAGGCGGCATAAATATCCTCAGCAACCAGCCGCTGGAGGATGCTCGAGATGGGTGTCTGGAAAATTCTGACGACCACGTAGCATGTCAGAAGGGAGATAAGGAAGTTGGCAATCAGCAGGGTGATGAACATGGTGACCTCACATTGGTTTTACAGAGTCCCGCGACGGATCAACGTTGAACAGTGTGCCTGTCTGCGTTACGCCCAGACGATGAATCCTTGCTTGAAGGGATTATCGAGATCCTCGTTGCGCGGCAGGATGCGGATGGTGTGTCCCAACCGACCGCTTGTGCCCATGGTGACAGCGCCGGCATACTCCATGCGCGAACCGATTTTCTTGTCAGCCGACTTCATCAGTGCAACCTTTGGACGCTCGATCTCCCCCTGTGCATTGAGCGAACCGTAGCATAACTCGACTGAAACATCCGCCGGCTGCAGGTCTCCGAGTTCGACCGTGGCGCGCACGGTGATTGCGTCCCCCACCTTGAGATGCTCCTGTTTGTCCACACTGACACCCGCGATTCTGACACTGTGCCAGTTCTTGAGTATGTGCGATTTCCATGCGGCCAGTTTCTTCGCCCTTTTAAGCTTATCAGAGGTCATGGTGGTATAGCGGTCGAGGGAGGGGAGATACATCTTCTCCGCGTAGTCGCGTACCATCCGGTTGGTGTTAAACTCCGGCCCGATTGCCCCCATGGAGCCCTTCATCTTGGTGATCCACGGGCGCGGCAGGTCGTCGGCACCGCGCGTGTAGAACAAAGGCACGATCTCTTTCTCCAGCAGGTTATAGAGTGCGTTCGATTCGACATCGTCCTGCAGCTTTTCGTCCGTGTACTCCTCGCCCCTGCCGATGGCCCAGCCGGTGTGGACGTTGTAGGCTTCATCCCACCACCCGTCGGGGATACTCAGGTTGATCGCGCCGTTCAGCGCGGCTTTCATGCCGCTCGTTCCGCTTGCCTCCAGCGGCCGCCGCGGGGTGTTCAGCCAAATGTCGACTCCCTGCACGAGGTATCGAGCGACAACCATATCGTAGTCCTCCAGGAACACCATCCGTCGGCGGGCCCCGTTGTTCCTCTCAAAGTGGATGATCTGGCGGATGAAGTCTTTCCCAGGGTTGTCGTGTGGGTGGGCCTTTCCGGAAAAGATGATCTGGAGCGGACGATCCTTGTCCGTGAGCAATCTCATCAAACGCTCAGCGTCACGGAGCAGGAGCGCTGCGCGTTTGTAGGTGGCAAACCTCCGGGCGAACCCGATCGTCAGTGCATCGGCGTTGAGCACCTCGGCAGCCTGGGAAACTTCGGAGGGAGGAGCGCCGCGAGACTCGAGTTGCGATTGCAGGCGGCTCCGCGCGAAGGCAACCAAACGTTCGCGTCGCCGCTCGTGTGTGCGCCAGAGTTCTTCATCCGGGATGTGATTCACGCGACTCCACAGCGCGAAGTCACCGCCATCCTCACGCCAGCGTGGGCCGATGTAGCGGTCGAGCAATCCCGTCATATCCCGGCTGATCCATGACGGACCATGCACACCATTGGTAATGGAGATGATGGGAACGTTCTCCAGGGGGATGCCGGGCCAGACCGATTGCCACATCGCCCGGGAAACGTGCCCGTGGAGTTTGCTGACGCCGTTGGCACTCCCCGCCATCTTCAGGGCGAGGACCGTCATGCAATAAGCTTC
>DKJQ01000212.1:0-2688 GCA_002454845.1 Ignavibacteria bacterium UBA6688 | reverse complement strand
TCCGAGTTCGCCATGGTAGGTCGAAAAGTATTTCACCATCAGGTCGGGGCTGAAGAAATCGTTTCCGGCCGGGACGGGTGTGTGCGTGGTGAACGTTATCCCTGCTCCCGCCGCTTCCCTGGCTTCGGCGAAGGATATCCCATGCTCCTGCATCAGGTCGCGGCATCGCTCAAGGCTGAGGAAAGCAGAATGGCCTTCGTTGAGATGATAGACCGACGGCCGAATGCCCAGGGCCTTCAGTGCCCGATAGCCGCCGATGCCGAGGACGATTTCCTGTTGAATCCTCATCTCGCGGTCCCCACCGTAGAGTTGCCCTGTTATACCTTTGTCGCCCTCAGAGTTTTGGGGGATATTGGTGTCGAGCACATAGAGGGGGACGCGGCCGACCTGCACACACCAGATTTGTGCGGTCACCGTCCGCCCGGGGAGGTCGACGCTGACGGTCCGCGGATTTCCTTGTTTGTCATACTCAAGATGAATGGGCAACGTATAGAAGTCGTTCTGCGGATTCCGTTCCTGTTGCCAGCCGTCGGCATTGAGATACTGCCGGAAGTACCCTTGCTGATAGAGCAACCCGACCCCCACGAGCGGCAACCCGAGGTCGCTGGCCGATTTCAAATGGTCGCCGGAAAGTATGCCGAGTCCCCCCGAATAGTTCTGCAGGCACTCGGTCAATCCAAACTCCGCAGAGAAGTAGGCGATTTGTCTTCCCTCGACGCCGTTATAGGTCTTGTGGAACCAGGTCGACGAGGATTCCATATACGACTTGTACTGTTGCGAAGCGCGCTCGATCTGGGAGAGGTAGGCATCATCCCGGGAGGCGGTGTTCAGCCGCTCCTGGCGCACCATGCCGAGCATCTGGATCGGGTTATGATGGGTCTCTTCCCATAATTCGGGATCGAGGCGGATAAAGAGTTCGATCAACTGGTGATCCCACGTCCAGACGATATTGTGTGCGAGGGTGTGGAGGAATTCCAGCTCTTTGGGGAGCGAAGGTGCAACCGTGTAGGAAACAATGGGGCGCGTCATCGTGATATTCCTTGGGGAAAATCCCGGAGAACGGTGCAACCGTCTCGCTTTGAATGGAAGAGCGTTTCAAAGCTTGTTGTGAGGGTAAGAAAGATTCGGCTAAAAAACCAGAACCACGCGGCGCATAACCTGACGAAACGTTCTCAACCTTGCGAATCCTGATCGGAGTTGAGCGCAGGTCCGCTCCTTCGGCGGTGCGACCAGTAGTAATACGCGGGAATCCCGGACGCGATCATCACTGTGCCAATGAGTGCATCACCAGGACTTTCGAGAACGGCGAGGATCACAAGGAGGAGGGCAAAGAGGATGAAGATAATGGCGGTATACGGATAGCCCCAGGCTGTGTAGGGCCTAGGAGCCTCCGGCATTCTCCTTCGAAGAAGGATGACGCCATAGCATGCCATGGCATAGAAGATCCACGAGGCGAAGACGACGTACGTGAAGAGCTGCTCGTACGACCCGGTCACGACCAGCAACGACGCCCAGACCCCCTGGCCAAGGAGTGATGGGATCGGGGTTTTGAACTGCGGGTGCACGTGCCCGAACGACCGGAAGAACAATCCCTCTTTGGCCATCGCATAGTAGATGCGAGCGCCGGTGATCACGTAGCCGTTGTTGGCTCCGAAGGTCGAGATGACCACGGAGGCAGCGACGAACGCGGCGCCCGCCGATCCGAGCACTGCGGCGGCAGCATCCGACGCGACGAGTTGCGAAGCGGCCATCTCCTTGATCGGGAGGACCGCAAGGTAGCCGAAGTTTGCAAGCACGTACATCACGATCACGATCAGCGTGGCGATGATCAGAGACCGGTGGATGGTGGTTTGAGGATCCCGAACCTCGCCCGCAATAAACGTAATTTCGATCCAGCCGTCGTACGCCCAGAGCACGGCGATCATGGCAAGGACCAGCGGTCCGGCCAGAGAGGTCCATGGCATCTCCGGGAGGGATGAAGCCAGGATGGAGGTTTCCCCACCCGTGATAAAGAGGCAGAAAAGGATCAACATCCCCAGGGCCGCGATCTTGAGGAGCGTGAACCCGTTCTGCACAATCGCCCCCAGTTTCACGCCGAAACAATTCATGACGGTCAACACCACGATGGAGGCGATCGCGATGATCTTGATCTCCATCCCGCTCAGCGGGAAGAAATACCCCAGGTAGGTTGCGAACGCCATGGCGATGGCGGAGATGGCCGCGCTGATGATGACGACGAACGCCGACCAGCCATAGAGGAATCCCCACAGGGGACTGTAAATTTCCGCGAGAAACACATACTGTCCGCCGGCTCGAGGCATCATGGCACCCAGCTCGGCAATCGTCACCGCACCGAACAGGCTAATGATTCCTCCCACAATCCATACGGTCATCATAAGCGGTCCGGAAGGGAGATGGCCGGCCACGGCGGCAGGGACGATGAAGATCGCGGAGGCGATGATGCTCCCCACGTTGATCATGGTCGCATCGAAGAGCGTCAGCTCGCGGCGAAGTTCCGGGACCGCGGGTTGATGGATCATAAATTGGTTCCCCGTCCGATCTGTTCAAGAAGAAATGTCCAGAGAATCGTCTGCTGCAGTTCAAACACAAACGTGATCGACGTTCCCCCGGCTCTCCACCGGGGCCCCCGCTCGTTTGTCCCGAGGAGAAGAGATTTTAATCTGAAGG
>DKJQ01000211.1 GCA_002454845.1 Ignavibacteria bacterium UBA6688 | reverse complement strand
GGGACAAAACCCGCGGTTTTGGATTCCTATCTGGTAACGATCGTGAACACTGCATCGTTTTTCCGGATCGCCCCGTCTCCCGACACGATCCTTGCGAGGGAAAGGTGCGGTCCGCGGACATCCGTTATCTCGAGCTCCCCAACCTGGTCGACAGCATTTCCCATGGAAGATGCTTCTTTGTATACCTTCACCTTCTGTCCCACTCTCATCCCATCCTCACTTCCGAGGTTGATGAACGCGCTCGCCCCTTCGATGAAGATGACCAGGCCCCTCAGAGTTTCCTGTTTCAGCAACAGGGAAAGGGTATCCAGCGCCTGAACGAGAGCCAGCAGGCTGTCCGGCGATGTCGACGACCATATCTTGATGGCTGGCATCGCACTCTCGAGCTCGAGAGAAAACCGCTCCCCCAGTTTGAAGAGAGCCTGACCGATCACCGTGTGGTTAAATTCCTCCGAACCGAAGCTTATCCGGTCCAAATCCCGAAACTCCATGGTCCGGTCGGAAGGTTTGCCAAACAACGTTATGGAAAGAGAGCGGTCGGAAAAATCGCCATCCGCCTCCCCTTTGAGAATCTGAGCGGGGGAGGCTGAAACGGCTGTCCGGTCGAGGTCATAGACACGGAAGGTGATCCTCGTTTCCCCTTTGAACGCTTCATACCCTCCCAGCAATGGCTGGCCGGTCATGAACCGATTAACCTCGAACAACTCGACAGCGCCCGCTATCAGGTACCGAATGCGGAAGCGACGATAAAGATCGACCCAGAAGAGAACGTGGTCCGTACTTCCCTGCCGGTTGCCCGTTTCCTCCAGATAATTCCTGACGACAAGAGGAGAAACTGTCGGGATTGCGAACCGTTCCTTGACATAGGCAGCCAGAAACCGTGGCACATCGGTGCCGACATTCCATTTCCCTTCAAACCCGGACCGGTCTTCAAAGGGAATGAATATGAATCCCGACCGTGACGGTGTCTGACCGATAGCCGTGCCGGACCAGAGAAGCGCCAGCCCCAGCAGCAAACCCTGTGGGGAGTGTTTTAGGAACCGTGAAGGCATGAGAGTCTAATCATAGAGAAGGTACTTCTCGCGTTTGATCATGAACGTCGCCCGCTGTTGGTCAAGCTTGCGGAGCAATTCACTGACAGGAATATTTCTGATCATGTCCAGACGCAGTTCGTTGGAACCGACAACCTTGTCGAACATCTCGATCCTTGCCGCGGCGGACCGCTCAAAGATGTCCTTTTCGGGGAACAATCTGCGCAAGGCGTTGAGGATTTGGATCTGAACTTCGGTGAAGTCGAGACGCTCCCGGTCCACAACATGGATCTGCACACCTTGATACCGCGCACTGGAGGTATCGAAGTAAAACGGTTTGTACCAGAGGGGACGGAAATAGACGCCGTCGAGGCGCAAGGCGTTGAGGTATTGTGCGAGCCGGTCCGCGTCGATCCATGATCCTCCCACAAGTTCAAACGGGAGCGTATACCCGACCCCCTGGTTCGCCGTTCCAAGTTCCCCCAACAACCCTGTCAGGACATAAAAGATGGATGTCGACCAGTGCGGAATGTGCGGCGAGGTCGGCACCCACATCAACCCCGTATCATCCCACCACATGGATCGATTCCACCCCTCCATCGGCACCACGACCAGCTTACAGGGGGCGCCGTTGGAAAGCCATCCCTCCAGGTTGATCATCTCCGCGAGCTCGCCGGCCGTCATCCCGTAGACGTAAGGGATCTGATACGCCCCCACGAAGGATTTGTACTTCAGGTCCAGCATCGGTCCCCCCACACGATCACCGGTCAATGGGTTCGGACGATCGAGAACGACAACCGTGAGATCGTTTTCGGCCGCCGCTTCCATAATGAGTCCCATCGTCGAGATGTAGGTATAGGAACGGACACCAATATCCTGTATGTCGTAGACCAGGACGTCGATACCCTTCAGCATTTCGCGTGTCGGCTTCCGCGTGCGTCCGTAGAGGGAAAAGACCGGGAGACCTGTCGACGGATCGTTATAGTTCTCCACATATTTTCCCGCTTCAACATCCCCCCGGACGCCATGTTCGGGACCAAACAGGGCGACGAGATTGACATCCTTTGCATCGAACAACACATCGATCGTCTGGGTCCCATTGGCACTGATTCCCGTGGGGTTGGTCACCAACCCGATCCGCTTTCCTTTCAAAACATCGAAGTCTCTCTCCATGAGAACATCGATCCCGAGTTTGACGACGGGCGACGGTTTTGTGGTGAGTGATTGGGCGGAGGAGGTCGCGAGGGCGATCAACCCGCAACAAATTGCCTGGAGAATCGGTTTCATCATGTTCATTCTCGTTTCTTCAATGGGCGGGAAAGTGATACGTGCGGAGTAGTGTACGAGCATCAGGAACAACATACATTCGAGCATCATGTTCGAAAAAGCTCGCTTCAGTGCCCCGGGATGCTCTTGTTCCACTGTTCAGGGGAGGGGCTTTCCGTCTACCCTCCAGTTCTTCAGCGCGGTAAGGTCGTGCAGAAGGCTCATCAAACGGGACATGCTGTCATGGTCGAGAGAAAAGAAACTTCGCACAAACTTCCCCTTGAGTTCGTCCGGCGATTCCTTGACAAGCGTCCTCAGGAGGGTGGATACTTTCTCGAGGCTGGCCTGAAACTCCCCCGACATTTTTCCGTACCCTTCGCCATCCGCGCCGATCCTCTTCATGACGCCGTACGACTTCGTGACGAACTTTGCATGAAAGATTGCATCCTCCAGCAGTTCGAGCGTGCCGACACCGCGAGCGAGATCGACAAGGTACGCAACCTCGTCGGGGTACGAGAGCTTCTTGCCTGCATGGAGCTCAAGCTCTCGGAGAAACTGCCGTGTCTCGGTCCGGATCTCCATCGCTTCCTTCCGTGAACAATGTCCGAATATAACCCGTTAATGATGGAGAAACAACACGGAGCCGGGGAATTGCGATCAGCTTCAACTATGGAGTGATTCGCACAGTCGGGAAGAACTGCCGGAGTCCATCGTTTGTTTCATCGGAAGAACACAATATTTGCTTCCGCCGCAATTTCAATTATATTGGTCGGATTCCAAACTCCAGCACACATACCAGAGGGCTCCTTCATGGCACAGACACCCAGTGTTTCCCTTCATCGATGGGATGACATCCCTGAAGAACCGTTGAACGAACTCTTGTCGCGCAAGCTCATCACGGGTGAACGCATGATGATGGCGCATGTGTACCTCAAGGCCGGATGCGTCGTTCCCACGCACCATCACGAGAACGAGCAAATGTCCTATCTTTTGAAAGGAGCCATGATTTTTGAAATTGACGGGAAGGAAGTGCCGGTCAGGGAAGGTGAGGTGTTGTACGTCCCATCCAACATTCCGCATAAAGCCACCGCAACGGAAGATACTCTGAGTCTTGATATGTTTTCCCCACCCAGACAGGATTGGCTGGACAAGACGGATGATTATCTGAGAAGGAAATAAGCGACCGCGGAGGA
>DKJQ01000127.1 GCA_002454845.1 Ignavibacteria bacterium UBA6688 | reverse complement strand
GTCTTGCGCGAAAGGCGTTCAGAATTGTGAACGACGAGGAAATCCCGGATCAGGGCGATGCCGGGAGCATCGCCCTGACCTGAGGAAACTACAGCAGGAGGAGTTTCTTATTACTGATGATGCCGGTGGCTTTTCCCCTGAGGGTGGATCCATGGAACGGGGAGTTCTTGGACTTCGATTTGAATTTCGAAACATCGACCGTCCAGGCCCGCGCCGGGTCAAACAGGGTCAGGTTCGCCATTTCTCCCTCTGCGATCCTGACTGCCGGAAGTGAGAGGATAGCCCGCGGGTTGGTGGAGAGTTTTTCGATGAGCTGATACAGGGTCAGGACTTTCTTTTCCACGAGCTCTGTAATGGAAAGACCGATAGCCGTTTCAAGTCCGACGATGCCGAACGGGGCCTGTGTATATTCGACCTCCTTTTCATCGATCGTGTGAGGCGCGTGATCGGTGGCAATGACGTCGATCGTTCCATCCCGTAATCCTTCCTTTACGGCTTCAAGATCCTCCCGCGTACGAAGAGGGGGGTTCATTTTTGTGTTCGTGTCAAACGATTCGACCAGGGTGTCCACCAACGAGAAATGATGCGGCGTGACCTCGCTGGTAACCTGGAGGTGTTCCCTCTTTGCGGCCCGCACATGCCCGACCGCCCCCGCGGTGCTGATATGGGCCACGTGGTACCGGGCTTTGGGGATGTACCGGAGGAGAATAATATCCCGCGCGATCATCAGTTCCTCAGCAACGGGGGGGATTCCTTGCATACCGAGTTTCGTTGCCGTGTACCCTTCATTCATGCAGCCACCATGCGTCATGGTGGATTCCTCGGCGTGCTGGATGATCGGAATACCATACATGGAGGAATACTCGAACGCCCTTCTCATGATCTCCGCGCTGCTGATCGGGTTCCCATCATCGGAAAACCCCACCGCACCGGCCTCGGCCAACTCGGCCATCGGTGCCAGTTCCTCCCCGCGTCTCCCCTTGGTAGCCGCAGCAATGGGGTACACTTCGACCATGCCGTCGCAGACCTGTTTCCCTTTTTCGTGGACATACCGTGCCACGGATTCATCGTCGATGGCCGGGTTCGTATTTGGCATGCAACACACGGCCGTGAACCCCCCCGCCGCGGCCGCGGCACATCCCGTTTCGATGGTTTCCTTATGCTCGAATCCAGGCTCACGCAGGTGCACATGCATATCGATGAACCCCGGTGCGATGATCTGATTTGCGAGTTCGACCACCGTGAACGAGCCGTCGGCCTTCACACGACTCCCCATCGATTCGATCCTTCCCTCCACAATGAGGAGGTCCATGGATTCATCCTTGCCGGATACCGGATCGATCAATCTACCGCCTTTGAGATGAAGCTTCATAAGAGTTCCTCGTCAGTTTGTCGTTCCTAAAAGATAGAGCACAGCCATGCGGATGGCGACGCCGTTTGTCACTTGTTGCAGAATGACCGAATGTTCGCTGTCGGCCAGGTCCGCTGAAAGCTCCACATCACGGTTGATCGGACCCGGGTGCATGATCGTGATCGGCTTGGGGGCGCGGGAGACTTTCTCCTTCGTCACGCCGAAGAAGCGGTGATACTCCCGGAGGGATGGAAAGAGGCCGCTCTTCTGCCGCTCAAGCTGAACACGGAGGACGTTGAGAGCATCGACCTTTGGTATCACCTCTTCCAGATGATGATACACCTTCACACCAAACTTCTCCAGTTCACGCGGGATCAGCGTTTCGGGGCCGCACACGGAGACCTCCGCACCCATCGTACGAAGGCCGAAGATATTCGAACGCGCCACCCTGCTGTGAGTGATATCGCCTACGATGCAGACGCGCAGCCCTTCCAGCGTGCCATATTTCTCCCGAAGGGTGTACATATCGAGGAGGCCTTGCGTCGGATGCTCGTGCCCGCCGTCCCCGGCATTGATCACGTTCGCATCGACCACCTTGGTCAGAAAATGCGCAGAGCCGGGGGCGGCGTGGCGAATCACCACCATGTCGATCTTCATCGCCTCGATGTTCCGTGCTGTGTCTTTGAGCGTCTCTCCTTTGCTCACGCTGCTGGCGGCTGTGGTGAAACTGACCACATCTGCCGAAAGGCGCCGTTCCGCCAGTTCGAAAGAAATGCGCGTGCGGGTGGAACTCTCAAAGAAGAGGTTCACGACGGTTTTCCCCTGGAGGGGGGGAACTTTCTTGATAGGCCGATCGAGGATCTCCCTGAACGAAACTGCCGTGTCCAAAATGAGTGTTAACTCCTCTTTGCTCATTCCTTCAAGTCCGAGGAGGTGCCTGCTCTGGAGTTTCATCGCTTTCCCTCCTTTTGCAATCCGTCAAGGTCGACGATGTAAACGGCATCATCATCATCCACCTCCCTCATTTTCACGTTGATTTCCTGTGTGGAAGAAGTCGGGACATTCTTCCCGACGAAATCCGCCTTGATGGGGATCTCCCGATGTCCCCTGTCGACTAGGACCAGTAATTCGATTAACGAAGGGCGACCGATATCCATAATGGCGTTCAGCGCGGCCCTGATGGTGCGCCCGGTGAAGAGGACATCGTCCACCAGGACGAGAACCTTTCCCGAAATGTCAAACAGGATCTCCGTGCTTTTGAGATGCGGCTGGTCGAGTTTCCCCCGCAAGTCATCGCGATACATGGTGATATCGAGGATGCCGACCGGAACTGTGCTTCCCTCGATCTCCCCGATGGTTGCCGCAAGACGCCGGGCGAGAAATTCTCCCCGCGTCCGGATTCCAACGATCACGATATTTTCCACCCCTTTATGATTTTCCACAACCTCGTGGGCCAGCCGGTTAACCGTCCGCTTGAACCCGGCGGAATCGATAATTTTTGATGTTGTCATAGGTGCTCCCAATCATGAAAAAAGCCTCCAGTCCGTGTGGAAAGGAGGCCATGAACAATTAAAAATTAAAAACGAAAAATTAAAAAAAGAAAAATTAAGATTAAAAAATAAGAAGAGACAGATTCTTATTTTTTAATTTTTA
>DKJQ01000394.1:769-7191 GCA_002454845.1 Ignavibacteria bacterium UBA6688 | reverse complement strand
CCGACGAACATCTCGACGAAATCGGCTCCGCTGATGGAAAAGAAGGGCACACCCGCCTCGCCGGCCACCGCACGCGCGAGCAGGGTCTTCCCCGTGCCCGGAGGCCCCAGGAGAAGTACGCCGCGGGGGATCTTACCCCCCAGTTTCTGAAACTTCGAAGGCTCCTTCAGGAACTCGATGATCTCATGGAGCTCAATCTTCGCTTCGTCCGCCCCCGCCACATCCTGGAAGGTTATTTTTGTCATCCCTTCCGTCAGCAACTTCGCCCGGCTCTTGCCGAAGGAAAACAATCCCTTGGTTCCGCCTCCTCCCATTTGCATCCTGCGAAAGATAATGAGCCAAATGGCAATGAGGAGAATCCACGGCAGAGTCGATGTCAGGACGCTCATCCACGTGCTGTCCTCTTTCACCACATTGAACTTCAACCCTTTCGCCGTCCAGCCCGCGATCACCTGCTCGTCAATATTGGAGTAGGGAAGGGTGAGGACAACGCGTGTGGCATTCGGAGCCCGTTTCCCGCTGGCGGTGACCAAATCCATCGGCGACCCCAGTTTGCCGTAGAAATCGTAATTATTGAAATTCGATTTCTTAATGAGCGCTTCCACGATCTTGCCGTCGTTGAGAAGCGTCTGGTACGTCGTGAAGTTGATTTCATACTCCGTCTCTTCCGTGCTCTTGAATGCGAGCATGATGAGATAGACGGCAAGAAGGATCCCGAGCCATCCGGCGATCATCCTCCCGACCTTGTTCCAATTGAAATCTTCGTCGCGGTATTGCTTCGGCTGCTTCTTTGGGGGCTTCTGGGGCGTCCCACCGCGCTTTTTCTGCGAGCCGTTCCGTTGCTTGTCTTCAGATTCTTCGGCCAACCAGCGATCCATGCCAAACTCCTTCATCAGATCATTCTCCGTCATCGTGAGCATCCGTATCCCCCGGTCCAACCCTTACCTCTGAACAGGGCTGTTCGGTGCAAGTCTATAAATCGAACGTAAATTACGAACTTTTTGAGCATAGTCCAAGCCATATCCTATGACAAATTCCGGCGGTATTTCAAATCCCACATAATCAATCGGGAAATCGATCTTTGCGACGCTACTTTTCAACAGGAGCGTGACCACGCGGAAGGACGCGGGGTTCTCTTTCATCACAATCTTTTTCATGAAATCGATGGAAAGCCCCGAATCGACGACATCTTCCACGACGATGATGTCCCGCCCCTTCACCTCGCAGTTCAGGTCTTTGAGAAGCTTCACCTGTCCCGAGGAGATTTTGGCATCGCCGTAACTCGAGAGTTTCAAGAAATCCACTTCGCAATCGACCGTGATATCGCGAATCAGGTCGGAAAAGAAGATGAACGACCCGTTCAGAATGCCGATAAAAATGGGGACTTTCGCCCGGTAATCGTTGTTGATTTGCGCCGCAAGCTCCTTGACGCGTTTTTGAATTTTCTCTTCACTCAGGTAGAGCGTAAAACGGTCGTTGTTGATGAGGATTTCGTCGCTCATACGGTAAGACGATCTTTCTATGTTGATATTGTAGGGGAGTACTCCAAACGGACGACGAACCTCGTCGAGGGGGTCACTTTGAAGCGCTCATCCAAACGCCTGCCGCAAACCCACACGATGGCATCGTCCGATTCCAGGATGGGGATATGGCCTTTCTCGAAGCGGGGGACCTTCTCATCGGTGAAAAAGTCACTCAGTTTCTTGCGCGTCTTCATGCCCAAGGGCATAAACCAATCTCCATTCCTCCAGGTCCGGAGCCTGAGGCGGGTTCCCAGGCGCGCTGCGTCCACGAGTTCGACTTCTTTACCGCCGGTCATCGCTTCGGGAGGGGGGCCTGTCGGGCCCACCGCAAACCGGAAGGATGGGAAGATGTACGTTTGTCCGAGCTCCACGACCTGGTCCGGTCCCTCGACCACGGTCTGCGGCACAAAGACCAGGGCATTCCGGTCCCGATAGACGACGATGTCCCGGGAAAGTTGCAGGGAGCGTCCGGTTGATTGTGAGCAAAGCCCAAGAATCTGCAGGACCTTCTCCGCCTGGAGCTCGACCCGGAGAGACCGGAGGAGACGAAGAATGATCTCTTCTTGCAGGAATGTCGGTTCTGACAACAGGTCGGAGATCCGAACGCGGGTGGTGCCGGTCTGGTCCCGTGTCACCAACGTATGCCAGCGCTCCGCGACCTCCCGGCCGATTCGTTCGTCGAGTTGACGCATGACAGCAGATACTCGGTTGAGGGACCCGACGACATCCGGGTGAATTTCCGATCGAAGGAGCGGGATCACGGTTTTGCGGAGATAGTTCCTCTTGTACTCCTGGGAATCGTTCGATGAATCGTAACGGAAGGAGATGTTGTTGATCCGCGCGTACTCTTCAATGTCGCTTCGCCGCGCAAAGAGGAGGGGACGGATAATGGCACCGTCGTTCCGGTGCACCGGGATTCCGCTGAGGCCGCGGATGCCCGTTCCTCGCAAGGCGTTCAACAGTACCGTCTCAGCGTTGTCGTCGGCCTGATGTGCGGTCGAGACCGCACGGGCCCCAAGTTCCAACCGGAGTTCCTCGAAGAACCGGTAGCGAAGCGCGCGTGCCGCTTCCTGTTTCGAAAGCTTGAAACGGTGTGCATGGTCCGCCGTATCGGTCCGGGTCACGTGAAACGGGAGAGACAACGCTCGCGCAATTCGTCGGACGAATTCTTCATCCTCCAGAGACTCGTCCCCACGAAGTTGGTGGTTTACATGAGCCACAACAAGACGCAGGTCCAGGCGTTCCTTGAGGGAGAACAACAGATGCAGCATCACCATCGAGTCCACCCCGCCGCTCACCGCCACGATGATGGTATCCCCGGTGCGAACCAGCGATCCGGCTTGCACAAAATCCGCGAACCTTTGTCCCAGCGGATGGTTGATGGAATTCATTGTTCTCTCTTGTGGGAGAAGGAGTGCACAGGCAGGGACTGTTTTCCCACCGCCGCGTCCTCATTCAGCCTCTCTAAAAAAAAGAACCCCAATCCCGACATAGTCGTGATCGGGGTTGTGAACGTGTTCCATCTCCTTAACTTCCCGATCCATGGAAAGTGGGAGACTTCACGGGTCACCCTGTTCAAGAATGGTCCAGGAAGGAACCGATCCTCTCAATGGGCTCCCGAAGTATTGTGTAGCGGGGGAGGGATTCGAACCCACGACCTGCGGATTATGATTCCGACGCTCTAACCGACTGAGCTACCCCGCCATAAGACGAACGAAACAGCAGGGACATCGAAAAGCCGCCCGATTGCCAGGCCTCCGACCATAAATAAAAATTGACTATCGAATTGTCCAATAGTCGTGAGGGGAACCGCTGTATCGTAACAGGAAGATAACCGTTAATGGGCTAAGAATCAAGCCTCGGTGTGGGGCGATCAGAAAGCGATTGGTGGAATGTTGGAACGATCCTCAGGCCTTTCTCCCGCGGTGAGAACGGGCTTCATCGAGACGTCTCTTGAGCGCCTCATTTTCCCCTGACAAATCTTTGCAGGCTGCCGCCAGAAGATTGTTGATGTCGAGAAGGCCTCTCTGCATCTGCTGAAGGTCCTCAATGGGAAGAAGGTGTGCTTTGTCGGCGCGACACTGAGGACACTGGAACATGGTGGATTCCCTGCCGTTGGAGTGATTGTCAGGAATGATGGAATTGCCCGGGCTCCAGGCCAAGCTCCACAGCGTAAGGATCGAAGACGTGCAGATGACCGAATCCTTGGAATTGTTTGAGTTTCTGAATCGGACTGATTCCTCCCAGGGAGGGGAGGGAGCGATGGTTGTTATGAAAGAAAAGGAAATTGATAAGTTCGCGCATCAGGCGCTGCTCGGCGGAGTAGTCGATCGAACCTTCGAAGAACCCTCCGAAGGTCATTTTGGAGAGGATCGACAGCAGGACGTCCTCCCGCGGATCGGGGATGACGGAATGCAGAATCCCCCTCGCCGCAGCCGAGGAAGTAAAGGGGTGACTCGCCTGAAGCTTCGTGGAGTTGGAGAACGGACTATGACCGGAGGTGCGGATTTCCGAAATGGGGAAGGGAAATTTTCGGCTGAGGAAATCCAAAAAATCCACGGACGAGCCGACGGTGGTCGTCAGGTAGAGTCGCGCAACCTGGAGATGTGTCGAGACATCGATGGCGGAGAACGCCACAGGCTCGAATTCGTTCAGCCGGAATGTGAGTCGCTTTGTGTCGACGAAAACCAGGTGACCCGGCTCGGGTGCAGCACTGTCCATCATCTTGGAAAGACTGTTTACGTGTCGTTCCCCAGCCTTGTGTAATTCCGACCAAAGATTTGCCGTCTCTTGCATCATACAGTCCGTCCTTGTCCTTCAGGTTCGATGTGATCTCATATCATGATGCTTCTATTGCTGTCCTCCATGAGGTTCCATCCCCGTGCCAGAATCGTGGTATTCCCCATACCCTTGCCGGTTGCTCCGGCTCCATCGTAAGTCGCTATTTGACGTGATTTCGGCGTTATTGCAGATCATGAAAAACGGATCAACGCTTCTCTCGGTGAAATGAGTGTAAATTCTTCAATGTTCAATGCTTCGGAAGGATCACCACCGGTGAAATCTCCCGGCTTGATTTTCCTACTCCTGATAAATATATTGGAAGAGACTTATGACGATACTTCATGCGTTCGTTTAGCGAAGCCAGAGAACTGATCTCGCACCAGGTTCCAGTCCTGGCTTCGGAACCAATCTCCTTCAAAGAGGCGCTCAACCGGGTTCTTGCAAGCGACATTGTTGCAGAGCACGACATTCCCCCCTTTGACAACTCCTCGATGGATGGCTATGCCGTCCGCACCTCCGATACGGTCAACGCCCATTCGGGCAGCGGTGGAGTTTGTCTCGAGGTTGCCGGGGAGGTTGGCGCGGGAGCCGTCAGCTCCCTCGTGATGGGAAAAGGGACGGCGATCCGGATTATGACCGGGGCCCCGCTTCCACCTGGAGCCGATGCTGTGATCGAACAGGAGCAGGTGGTCGTCCGGAATGGATCGATTGAAATTGCAGACTTGGTACCGGAAGGAAATAATGTCCGGAGGCGGGGGGAGGATCTTCGTGTGGGAGAGACGGTCATGACAAAGGGGACTTTCCTTCGCCCCGCTCATCTCGGGATTCTTGCTTCGTTGGGGAAAATGGAGGTGCCGGTTTTTCGCAGACCGAAGGTCGGGATCCTGACGACGGGGAATGAACTGATCGATGTCGACGAACCGCTCGTTCCCGGAAAGATCCGGAACAGCAATGCTTACTCCCTGTTCGGTTCGGTGCTGGAAAGCGGTGGCGAACCGGTCGGCCTTGGGATGGCGAGGGATGAAGAGGGGGAATTGGAAAGGGCGATACGAAAGGGATTGGAATGCGACGTCCTCATCACATCAGGGGGAGTGTCGGTAGGGAAGTATGATCTGGTTTTGCAGACAATGAAGAAAATTGGGGTGGAGATCCTGTTCTGGAAGGTCAACATCAAACCGGGCAAGCCGCTGGCTTTTGGCCTGTACGGGAAGCCGGGTGCCGCTGTCCCGGTGCCGGTCTTTGCCTTGCCGGGGAATCCGGTATCAACCATGGTCACGTTCCTTCAATTTGTCCGCCCTGCTCTCTTCCGGATGACCGGGAGGGAGGACGATGGAGTTCTTCGTCTCCATGCGACGATCGAACACGATATTCGAAAGCACGACCAGAAGCGCCATTTCAGCCGTGGGGTGGCACGGAGTGAACATGGGCGGCTGGTTGTTCGTACGACCGGGACGCAGAGCTCGGGCGTCCTCTCCTCCATGGCGCGGGCAAATTGCCTGATCACACTCCGGGAGGAGCAGATGGACATCAAGGCGGGTGAACTGGTGGAGATTGAATTTCTCTCTTGAATGAGTTCCCTATGAAGGTTACCTTGCGGTTGTTTTCAATTGCGAAGGAGTTGGCTGGTTTCGAGGAACGGGAGGTGGAAGTATCCCCCGATGCCAAGGCCAGTGAAGTGCTCGACATATTGAGCCGTCTCAATCCACAGTTCACCGGTTGGCGTCGAAGCCTGCGCCTTGCGGTGAACCGGGAGTATGTGCCGGAAGGACATCCGCTCCGGCCGGGGGATGAGGTGGCAATCATCCCTCCTGTCAGCGGCGGATAAGAAAAGGTCTTCACCACCGATGGCACACAGAACGCCATCGATAAAATCGTTGGTGCGGCATTTTGGATTTCCCAGGATGCGGTTATAAGGTGTGATTCATCAGTACCTACCGGTGTGTCATCGGTGGTTTAAGAGCCGGGCATGCATGGACAAACAATCTATGATCAGTCTCACAACCGAACCTTTGGAGATTCAGCGAGTAGTGGCTTCCGTGGAAACACCGGAGGCGGGAGGGATTGATATTTTTATCGGTACCACCCGGGCCCACGCACATGGCCGGTCGGTGTTATGGC
>DKJQ01000394.1:259-714 GCA_002454845.1 Ignavibacteria bacterium UBA6688 | reverse complement strand
AGCCTACGAGCCGATGGCATTGACGATGCTGGAGCGTCTCGCCGGGGAGGCGCGCACTCGATGGCCGGTAAGAAAAATTTCCATGGTTCACCGTCTCGGCCGGGTGAATATTGGGGAAGCGAGTGTCATCATCGCGGTTTCATCCGCCCACCGGGGAGAGGCTTTTGCCGCCTGCCGGTTCATCATCGATGAATTGAAAAAAGTCGTCCCCATCTGGAAGAAAGAATACTTTTCCGACGGGACCGTGGAATGGTCCCCTCAGACCCACGAGCAACAGGGAGTACCTGCCGGAGAACCATGAACACCCGCCCCCCCAAAAACGATACCGGTGCGCCGGCCTTGACCGACTCCTTCGGTCGCGTCATCAACAATCTCCGGATTTCCGTCACGGACCGGTGCAATTTCCGTTGCCGGTACTGCATGCCGGAGGAGGGGATGGTCTGGATGGAAAAGTC
>DKJQ01000394.1:0-168 GCA_002454845.1 Ignavibacteria bacterium UBA6688 | reverse complement strand
GGAGAGCCGCTCATGCGGAAGGACCTCCATCTGCTGGTCGAAAAGCTGACCCCGCTTCCGGGCATCCGGGATATCGCTTTGACCACGAACGGCTTTTTCCTTGCCGAGCAGGCTGTTCCGTTGTACAAGGCCGGCTTGCGGCGCATCAATGTCAGCCTCGATTCCCTG
>DKJQ01000392.1:9988-16600 GCA_002454845.1 Ignavibacteria bacterium UBA6688 | reverse complement strand
CAGGGAATAGATAGGATCTTTATAGGAATGGAACCGAAAGTAATTAGGAGGAGTGGATACTTATGCGACTCAAAAGCGTCAGTCACCCACGTGGCTTTCATCTCTGGCCACCCCGGGGGGGACGATAAACCGCTTCCGTCGCCTGGAATTTTTTGAACGTGTCGGGATCGAGGCAACCAGAGGATCGCCTTCAAACGGCGGGCTCCATCGCGAACCGATCGAGGATTGGAGAAGGTCTGCCCGGATCCTCGAGGTGTGCGAGTCGAGACTTATGATATCTTTCAAACGAGAAGTCGGAGTCGGGCGCCATGCCCGGCGGCCTTCGCCTCCACGAAGCCCACCTTAAAGCGGAGCGTGGAACTCGCCCACGCCATGGACCCTTCGTCTATTGTGCTTCCTGGCGCGATGAAGCTCCGAAGGATGGCGGGTTCATTCGTCGCACGGGAAAACGTGAGGCGTCTGAAATGAGTCGAAGAACATACTCCTTGCTGAAAACATCTTGAAACTCTATATTAGGGCGTCGGTTCGCAGAGAATCGATTCTCTTCCAGATGTAACAATAACCGAAAGTATATGCACATCACGATCCGTCCGGCCACCATGGCCGATAGCGGCCGCATTGCTGAATTCAACGCTTTGATGGCGAAAGAAACGGAGAATCTCGAACTCGACCGCGTCCGTTTGCATGCGGGCGTTGAAGCGCTGTTCCAGGATCCCTCCCGGGGACTTTATTACGTCGCCGAGGCCGATGGGAAGGTTATCGGCCAATTGATGCTGACGTACGAGTGGAGCGACTGGCGCAACGGGACGTTCTGGTGGATCCAGAGCGTTTATGTGGAAAAAGAGTTCCGGGGGAAGGGAGTCTTCAGGATGCTCTATCGCCATATTGAGTCTCTCGCGAGAAACCGGAACGACATCTGCGGTTTGCGGCTCTATGTAGAACACCACAACGCCGCCGCCCGGGAGACCTACGAACGCCTCGGCATGAAAAAAACACACTACGAGATGTACGAAATCGATTTTGTGATGTAAATCAATAATCCTTCAACCTGTCACCCAACACTTTTTCTTTCATGTCCTGCTGCACCACATCGCAACCCCACGAAGGTACCAACCGTTTCTTCAGCCGCTGGTCGAAGAGGTACGCAAAGGACTACAAGAAAAAAGGGCTCGCCAAGGAACAACGCTTTCTTCTGGAAGGAATCAAGAAAGAGCCGATCCATTCCAGAACGATCCTCGATATCGGTTGCGGGGTGGGAGCACTCCATCACACCTTACTCCGGGAAGGGGCTGCGCGTTCGGTCGGCATCGACATTGCCGACGGGATGGTCCGCCAGGCGGAAGAGTTCGCGAAACAATTCAATCTGCAGGACCGTGCCGAATATCGTAGCGGCGATTTTGTGCAGCTTGCCGGTACATTAGGTGAAAGCGATGTGACCGTGCTGGACAAAGTTGTCTGCTGTTACGAAGACCTCGAGGCGCTGCTCGAGGCATCGGCCGCAAAAACCAAGCGAATTCTGGCTTTGACGCACCCCAAAGAGAACCTTCTCATGCGGGTGGGCTTCAAAACCCAGATAGCACTGGCAAAGCTCTTTCGCTGGAAGTTTCATCCGTACTGGCACGACTGGGTGGCGATGAAGGCGGCGATCATCGCGCGGGGATTTGAGCCGGTGTACGAGAATTCCACGATCGCCTGGCAGGTGCTGGTCTTCCGCCGGGTTTGATTCTCCGCACGTTTCCACGCACCCGTTTTTTGGTCCGACGAAGGAAACTTTTCAGGAAGACATCCGTTTTTTACGACATTCTGCGCACCGAATTCCAAGATCCCGTCCACACCCACTCATTCACCTCAAGGAGGATTCACCATGCAACGATGGTGTACCATTCTCTGCGCACTTGCCGTAGCAGCCGTTGGGGCGCTCGCCCAGACTGCCCCGACGGTCGGGTTGCGCAATAACACCCCCGCCGTCCACGCATTCGCCAACGCCCGCATCGTTATCGCGCCGGGCAAAGTGATCACCGGCGGCACCCTCGTCATCCGCAACGGCGTCATCGACGCGGTTGGCGCGCAGGTCACCATTCCCACGGATGCCCGCGTCCGGGATATGAAGGGCCTCACGCTTTACCCCGGTCTTGTCGACCTGGCATCCGATCTCGGCATGCCGAAACCGCCTCCGGCTCAGGGAGGGGGAGGATTCGGAGGAGGGGCCGCTGCCGCATCACGCCCGGAACCCCCGAAAGGAGCAGCCCACTGGAACGCCAAGATGTTCGCTGACGTTGCTGCAGCCGACGAGTTTCAGGCGGATGCCCGCGCGGCGGAGAAGCTCCGTTCCCAGGGTTTCACACTCGTCCTCACGTCGCCTCAACGGGGAATCTTCCGAGGCACAAGCGCATTGGTAAACGTTGGAGAGGGAAATCTCACGGATCTTATCGTGAAGCCGCGTGTGGCGCATCATGTCGGACTCGAAGCCACAGGCGGGTTCCTGACCGGATACCCGAACTCGTTGATGGGCATCATCGCCTTCATCCGGCAATCATGGAACGATGCGGATTGGTATCGGAAAGCCCATGATGTCTACAACAAGAAGTCGGGAGGCCGGCAACGCCCGGAAACCAACACCGCACTCGCAACCCTCGCCGACGCCCTTCAATACAGGCAGCCGGTGATCATGACGGCCTCCAACAAACTGAACTTCCTGCGCGTGGCAAAGATCGGAAAGGAATTCGGCCTCAATCTCTGGGCGGTTGGAAGCGGAGAGGAATACCAGCGGCTCGATGCTATCAAGGCGGCCAAGATTCCGGTTATCATTCCCCTGAACTTCCCCGAAGCCCCTTCAGTCGACGTGCCGGAGGAGGCATTAAACATCTCGCTGGAGGAACTGCGCCACTGGGATGCTGCGCCGGAAAATCCGGGACGCCTGGAAAAAGCCGGCGTGCCGATCGCGCTCACGTCTCATCAACTCAAGGACGCCGGGTCGTTCCTCGCACAGGTCCGGAAGGCGATCGAGCGTGGACTCAGTGCCGATGGAGCTCTCGCCGCTGTGACCACCACCCCCGCAACATGGCTCGGGATCGATAAACAGTACGGCACACTCGACGCCGGCAAGGTCGCAAATATCATTGTGACAAACGGCGATCTGTTTGGAGAGAAAACAAAAATACATGAAGTGTGGATCGATGGAGACCGCTACGAAGTGAAAGTGCCGCCAGCACAAGACCCACGCGGCTCGTGGGATCTTTTGGTTTCGGCAGATCCCCAACAATCCGGCACGCTCTCTTTGAAAGGAGAGATCGACAAACCTTCCGGCTCCGTCACCTGGAGAGGAAAAGAGCTGCGCCTCGCGTCGGTGCGATACACCGCGGGAAGAATTTCGTTCACGTTGGTCACCGACTCGATTGGCCTGAAAGGGACGATGATGATGTCGGGGACCGTTGGCGATAAGATGATTCAGGGCATCGGCGAGCGAAACGAAGGGAGCGCGTTCACCTGGAGCGCAACGCGCCGGGAGCCCATGAAGGAGGAAGCCGACACCGCGAAGCCGAAAAAAGTGGAAATGGCTTCTTTTCCCGATGTGTTCCCCGCCGGTGAATATGGCCGACCGAAGCTTCCCGACCAGCCGCAAAACGTCCTGATCAGGAACGCGACGATTTGGACGCAGGGCCCGCAGGGGAGGCTTGAAAACACCGATATGATCGTCACCCGGGGCAAGATCACCCGGATTGGCAGGAACCTTGCAGCCCCCGGCGACGCTCTCGTTATCGATGCTGCGGGCAAACATGTTTCGCCGGGACTCATCGACGCGCATTCGCATGCCGCAGTTTCCGGATCGGTGAACGAAGGGGGACAGGCTATTACACCTGAGGTCCGCATTGCAGACGTGCTCGATCCGGAAGATATATGGATCTACCGCCAGCTTGCCGGCGGAACAACGGCAGCCAACATCCTGCATGGGTCGGCCAACCCGATTGGCGGGCAGAACGCCGTGGTGAAATGGCGCTGGGGCGCCTTGCCGGATGAACTGCTCATCGCAGGGGCTCCTGCCGGAGTGAAGTTCGCCCTCGGTGAGAATGTCAAGCAAAGCCACTTCCGGCCGGGAGGACAACCCTCCACCCGCTACCCGCAGACGCGTATGGGGGTCGATCAGATCATCCGCGACCGGTTCCAGGCCGCACTCGACTATGAACGTTCGTGGAAGGAGTGGGAAAAGGATAAAACGAACATCCCGCCGCGGAAAGACCTCGAGCTCGATGCCATCCTCGAAATGCTCAAGGGAACACGCCTTATTCACTCCCACTGTTACCGGCAGGATGAGATTCTCATGCTGATCCGCGTGGCAGAGGACTTCGGCATCAAGATCGCAACCTTCCAGCACGTTCTTGAAGGATACAAGGTGGCCGAGGCCATCGCAAGACACGGGGCCGGCGCTTCCGCGTTCAGCGACTGGTGGTCATTCAAGATGGAGGCGTTCGACGCCATCCCCGGCAACGGACCCCTGATGCACAGTCAGGGGGTGCTCGTTTCGTACAATTCGGACAATGCCCAATTGGCGACGCGCATGAACTGGGAAGCCTCCAAGGCGGTAAAGTTCGGATTATCGGATGAAGAGGCGTTGAAATTCGTGACGATCAACGCCGCGAAGCAGCTCCGCATTGACGACAAGGTTGGATCGCTCGAAGTGGGAAAAGATGCCGACTTCGTGATCTGGAGCGGCAACCCGATCTCCACCTATTCCCAATGCGAACAAACGTGGGTCGATGGGCGAAAGTTCTTTGATCTCCAGGAAGACGTGCAGTTGCGTCAACAAATTCAGAAAGAGCGCTCGACGCTGATTCAAAAAATTCACGCAAGCAAGCAGTCTCCGTCGGGTCCCACACCCGCTGCCGGCGCACCGCGCTTCCGGAGACCCAACGAAACGGTGCTCCGTTCCTGCATGGAGGGTTTCTACGATGAAGAATAACATCGCCATTCTCGCCCTGTTTCTTGCTGTCGCCATTTCTACAGCATCGGCTTCGGACTATAACCCCGCCGCCAAACAAAAGAAACCGATCGCGCTCGTGGGCGGCACGATCCACACCGTGAGCGGGGCAGTTATTGAGAACGGGACTGTCGTCTTCGACAAGGGGAAGATTATTTCCCTTGGCGTCAACATCGTCATTCCCGACGACGCGGAGAGGATGAACGTTGCCGGTAAACATGTGTTCCCCGGATTGATCGACGCCGCCAACAACCTTGGTCTCAGCGAGGTCTCCCTTGGCGCTCCGGGCACGGTCGATGCCGCGGAGGTCGGGCTCATCAATCCGAACGTGCGGGCCGAGGTTGCCGTGAACCCTGAAAGCGAACACATCCCCGTCGCACGCTCCGGCGGCGTGACCGTGGTCGTCACCTACCCGGGGGGCGGACTCATTTCCGGTCTCGCCGCAGCTATGATGATGGATGGATGGACCTGGGAAGACATGACGTTGCAGAGCGGCGTCGGACTCGTGATCACCTGGCCGTCGATGGTCTTCTCTCCATCCCCGTTCTCGCAGCAAACGCGGGAGAGTTGGCGGGAGAACCGGGACAATAATCTCAGGTCCATTCGCGAAGCATTCGCAGACGCGCGGGCTTACATGAATGCAAAGAAGGCTGGACAAGGCAGGGGTGTGCCATACCACGATGTCGATCCACGCTGGGCCGCAATGATTCCCGTGTTGGAAGGGAAGATGCCGGTGCTGGTCAATGCCGCTGAGATCACGCAGATCCAATCGGCAATTCATTGGGCCGAACAGGAGAACGTGAAGCTCGTTCTTGTAGGGGGGAGAGATGCCTGGCGGATCTCCGATCAGTTGAAAACCGCGAAGATCCCCGTTATCTTCACCGATGTGCAAAACGGTCCCAACCGGCGATGGGAGGATTTCGATCAAGTCTTCAAAACGGCATCCATGCTGAGCAAAGCCGGTGTTCCGTTCTGCATAACGGGGGATCGGAGTGGACCAAATGCCCGGAACCTCCCGCACCACGCTGCCAATG
Source organism: Ignavibacteria bacterium UBA6688 (assembly GCA_002454845.1). Lineage (GTDB taxonomy): Bacteria > Bacteroidota > Ignavibacteria > UBA10030 > UBA10030 > UBA6688. The sequence continues at coordinate 10,591 of DKJQ01000392.1, read as the reverse complement.
CGGCCGCATACGGGCTCGCAAAGGACGAAGCGTTAAGATCCATCACCCTCTATCCCGCACAGATTCTCGGAATTGCCGATCGTGTTGGCTCCTTGGAAGTCGGGAAAGATGCTACGTTGCTGGTCACAACCGGGGACATCCTGGAGATCACCACCAATGTCGAGCAGGCGTTCATCCAGGGGAAAAAGCTGGACATGCGGGATAAGCACAAGAACCTGTACGACAAGTACAAGGAGAAGTACCGGCAACTGAGTGAGGAGTAGGTAGAGGGCAGATGGCAGATTGAGGAAGGAAGTATTAAGTATAAAGTAGGAAGTAGGAAGATGGCAGATGGCAGACTGCAGACGGCAGACGGCAGACTAAAGATGGCGGACTGTGGTTGGAAGGCCGACAACACCCACGTTCGCCTGTCATTCCCGAATGGTCCTATCGGGAATCCAGACCGCGCATATCCTGATAGTCGCACGCTCACGCGTGCGTCAGTTAGTGCGCCTCCGGGTCCGCCAAAAACGTGCGGGAATGACAAGGGGAAGAAGGGGTTCAGCTGACAAGCACCTTGTCATTCCCGTTCCGAGGGGATCGAGCCTGTGTGAAAAGTGTCAT